>SKMO01000104.1 GCA_007121025.1 Bacillota bacterium
AACATTGTGGCCTTAAAGGCAGCCTGTGGCAGCCTGGATCAGGTGACCCGGATTCGGATGGCCACTGAGCCGGAGTTTGTGATTTATTCTGGAGACGACATGCTGACGCTTCCCATGCTGGCGGTGGGTGCCAGAGGTGTGGTCAGTGTGGGAGCCCATCTGGTGGGAGAGCAAATCCAGGAAATGATCGCTCACTTTAACAAAGGGCAGGTGGAACTGGCCAAAAACATCCATTTGGATCTGTATCCGTTTTTCCAGATGCTCTTTATGAACACCAATCCCATTCCGATCAAGTATGCAACCAGCCGTCTGGGGCTGTTCAAGCCGGTGTTCCGGCTGCCCATGACCGATCCAACTGAAGACGAGAAACAGTTTATCGACAGCATGCTGAGCGATTACGGCCTGCTTTAACCCGTCAGCCAGCAAAAAACGTGTCAACAACAGGGCCGGTCACTGTGACCGGCCCTATCAAGTGGAGACATTGTTAACGGTCTGTTCTGGCTTTTCCCAGTTTTGCTGCCCCTGAACCCCCAGTGGTTCGCTGTGGAAGGGTACAGAAGTTCGTTCATCTTGTTTTGCTTTGGAAAATGGTGTATACTTAATCAAATGCAGTGAATCGGATTTTTTTTTGTGTAAAACCAATGCAACGGCAAATAAACAACAACCAAGGAGGCATATTGTGTCAGAAAAAGTGAAAAGCGTTTCCATTATTCCATTGGGAGGACTGGGTGAAATCGGCAAGAACATGACCGTCATCCGCTATGGAGAGGAAATGATCCTGATTGACGCGGGATTGACGTTTCCAGAAGATGACATGCTGGGAATCGATATTGTCATCCCCGACGTCACATTTTTGATGGAAAACAAAAACAAAATCAAGGGAATTTTCCTCACGCACGGGCATGAGGACCACATCGGTGCGCTGCCCTTCATCCTGGGGGATCTGAAAGTCCCTGTGTACGGGACCCGTTTCACGCTGGGTCTGGTGAAAGGAAAGCTGAAAGAAAAGAAAATCCTCAAGCAGGCCCAGTTGCACACGGTGCAGCCCCGGTCATCTGTACGGAAAGGCCCGTTTCGGGTTGAGTTTTTCCGGGTCAGTCATTCGATTCCCGACGCCATCGGCATGGCGGTCCATACGCCGGCCGGCGTCATTGTGCACACCGGAGACTTCAAGTTTGATCAGACGCCGGTTGACGGGGAACTGATCGACTATTTCAAACTGGCGACCCTGGGTGAAAAAGGGGTGCTCTGTTTGATGTCGGACAGCACCAACGCTGAAGTAGCCGGCCACACCATGTCCGAAAAAGAAGTGGGAAGGAATCTGGAGGACATCTTCATGGAAACGACGGGCCGAATTATTGCGGCCAGTTTCGCGTCCAATGTTCACCGGGTCCAGCAGATCATGCTGGCGGCCCATAAGTGCGGCCGCAAGGTGGCGGTCACCGGTCGGTCCATGGTGAATATCTACGAGGTATCCCGGGATCTGGGGTATCTGAAGATACCCCAAAATCTGGTCATTGATATCGATAAAGCCTCCAAAATGCCCCCGGAAAAAGTGTGCATTATCACCACGGGAAGCCAGGGGGAACCCATGAGTGCCCTGTCCCGGCTGGCGATGAGCAATCACCGCCAGATGGAGATCAACGCGGAGGATACGGTGATCATTTCCGCATCACCGATTCCGGGAAATGAGATCCCGATCGCCCGGACCATAGACCACCTATTGAAGTTGGGGGCGAAAGTGATCTACGGCAAGGCTGTGGACATTCATGTGTCCGGTCACGCCGGTAAAGAAGACTTGAAAACCATGCTGAACCTGACCAAACCGCAGTACTTCATTCCGATTCACGGAGAGTACCGGATGCAGGTGGCCCATGCAAAGATAGCAGAACAGCTGGGCGTGGAAAAAGACAATATTTTCATCGCATCCAATGGTCAGGAGATTGAGCTGAGCAAAGAAAAAGGCGGCATTGTGGGACGGGTACCCTCCGGTGTGATCATGGTGGACGGACTGGGTGTCGGTGACGTCGGCAACGTGGTCCTCAAGGACCGAAAGCAGTTGTCACAGGACGGGATTTTCATTGTGATTGTGGGACTGAGCAAGAAAGACTCCCGGCTGGTGTCAGGACCCGATGTGGTGTCCCGGGGATTTGTGTATGTCCGTGAATCAGAAGCTCTGATGGAACAGACCAAAGCCCATGTCAAAAAGACACTGGACAAGCTGCACAAGGAAAAAGTTTATGACTGGGGCAGCATCAAGGGGGCGCTCAGGGACTCCATGGGCAAATTCCTGTACGACAAGACAAAACGCCGTCCGATGGTGATTCCGATCATCATGGAAGTCTAGGCAACAACAACACGGATCCAAGCGGTCCGTGTTTTCTTAGGTCCGGGCGGCCGGATCCTGTATAATGAAGAAAAAGGCGCAGTTGGCGCCGCCCGGAAGTGGTATTGACAGAAACCAGACTGAACACAATGAAAAGGTGATTTGACAGATGAAAATTTTTGCAATTTCCGACCTGCATCTGTCCCTGGGCAGTGAAAAGCCCATGGACATTTTCGGGAGCAACTGGGACAGGCACTGGGAAAAAATCGAACAGGACTGGCAAAGCCGTGTGGGAGCGGAGGATCTGGTGCTTCTTCCCGGAGATCATTCCTGGGGTTTGAAGCTGGAAGAAGCACTGCCGGACCTGCAGTTTATCGGGGGTCTTCCCGGACGCAAGATTCTGCTGAAGGGAAACCATGATCTGTGGTGGCAGTCCCGCCGGAAGGTGGAGGCCGTTTTGCCAGAGGGGATGACCATCTTGCAGAACGATGCCGCCGGCTTTGACGGGTATTCGATCTGTGGCTCCCGGGGCTGGCTGAATCCCGGGGATGAACAATTCAGTTCGGCAGACGAGAAAATCTACAACAGGGAGCTGATCCGCCTGGAGATGTCCCTCAAACAGGCACCCTACCCGGACCGGATTATCGCCATGGTGCATTACCCGCCGGTCAACCGGCGGGGAGAGGGCTCCGGCTTTTCCGATCTGCTGGAACAGTATGGCGTTCGGTGCTGCCTGTATGGTCACATTCACGGACAGGGACTGGCCCAGGCATTCGAGGGCACGCTCAGAGGCGTCCGTTATCAGCTGGTTTCAGCAGATCACCTGGACTTCTGCCTGAAGAGAATTGTTTAGAGAATAATATAACAAGCGTTTCGGTTGTTCAAAGACAGCCGATCCCGTATAATTAATGAAGTGAGAAAAATGAAGGGGGATATGCGATGAAATACGATCTGTGCGTCATTGGGGGTGGCCCGGGCGGGTATGTTGCCGCCATTCGGGCAGCCCAGCTGGGCGCAAAAGTGGTGTTGGTGGAAAAAGAAAATGTTGGTGGAACCTGCCTGAATTGGGGCTGCATTCCAACGAAGACCCTGATTGCCAGTACGAGTCTGTTGGCTGACATGAAAAATGCAGCTGATTTCGGGCTCCGGGTGGACGGCGAAGTCGGCTACGACTTCACCAAGATGATGGAACGCAAGGACACCATTGTGGCTCAGCTGGTCAAGGGTATCGGGTTTTTGCTCAAGAAAAACAAGGTGGACCTGGTTCAGGGCAAGGGCCGTCTGTTCGGAGATGGCAAAGTTGAAGTGCAAGGAGACGAGGGGATCCAGATGATCGAAGCCGATCATGTTGTGATTGCCAGCGGTTCGGAAGCTGCGTTGATCAGGGCGCTGAACTACAACGGGGACACCGTCATTACCAGCAAAGAAGCGCTGCATCTGACGGAAGTTCCGGAAAGCCTTCTGGTCATTGGTGGTGGGGTCATCGGCTGCGAGTTTGCGATGATTTTCGCTGAACTTGGCACAAAGGTAACCATTGTGGAGGCCTTAGATCGTGTGCTCCCCATGGTGGACGCGGAACTGTCCAAGCGGATGAAAATGGTGTTGAAGAAACGCAAAATGACCCTGCATACTGGAAAAATGATCAAGGAAGTAACCGATGTAGAGGGCGGAATCAGAGCCACGCTGGAGGATGGATCCACCATCGAGGCCCAAAAGGCCCTGATTTCCATTGGCCGCACATTCAATACTGAAGGACTCGGTTTGGAAGAGGCCGGTGTCAAGCTGGGCGAACGGGGCGAGATTCTGGTGGACGAGTATCTGGCGACAAGCGCTCAGGGCGTATACGCCATTGGCGATGTGACCAACAAGATTCAACTGGCTCACGTGGCCAGCGCACAGGGCATCGTCTGCGTGGAGAACTTGTTCGGGGACGGCGAGAAGAGTGCCATGAGCTACGACGTGGTTCCAAACTGCATTTTCACCAATCCGGAGATCGCTTCAGTGGGTCTGACGGAAGAACAGGCCGCCGAGAAGGGCGTCGAGACGAAGGTCGGAAAATTCCCGTTCCAGGCCCTGGGCAAAGCCATGGCCATTGGGCACACCGATGGCTTTGTCAAAATCATCACGGACGCGTCGGACGACCGGATCATCGGAGTTCATGTGATGGGTCCGCACGCCACCGATCTGATTGCAGAAGGGGCCCTGGCCATGCAGCACGGACTGACAGCCGGGCAGCTGGCCAAGACCATCCATGCACACCCCACCCTTTCAGAGTCCTTTATGGAAGCGGCGGAAGCGGTGCACGGGCTAAGCGTACACTCATAAACAAAAGCCCGGTTTCCCGGGCTTTTTTGGGAGGTTGCCATGATGAAAACCATCTGTGTATACTGTTCTTCCTCGGAGGCGGTGGATCCGGTTTACTTTCAGGCTGCCCGGTCCCTGGGCGAGGAACTGTCCAGCCGGGGCTGCCGGTTGATTTACGGCGCCGGGGCCATCGGACTGATGGGAGCCTGTGCCCGGACTGTCCGGGATGGCGGTTCACCGGTCACAGGTGTGATTCCGGAAGCGCTGAACAGGCCGGGCATCGTGTTTGAAGAGTGCGATGACCTGATGGTGACCGGGACCATGGGGGAACGCAAAGCCCTGATGTTTGGGAATGCCGACGGATTCGTTGCACTCCCGGGAGGCTACGGAACGTTGGAGGAGTTGCTGGAGATCATTACACTCAAGCAGCTGCATTACCATGAAAAGCCCATTGTCATGTTGAATACCGGCGGGTTTTTCGATCCGCTGATTGCCATGTTTGAACGAATCATTGAAGAGCGTTTTGCCAAACCCGGGTGCCGCGGGCTCTACCGGGTCACGGACTGTCCCCGGGAAGCCCTGGACTATATCGAAACCTACCAGCCGGGCCCCCGGGAGGAAAAATGGTTTTCCGGTGCGGGCGGTTCCCCGGAGGAAACGGACGGATCTGGAAACGGAGAACAGGAAAAGGAGAATCATGATATTTATCGGTGAATCAATCAACACCAGCATTAAACCGGTGAAAGAGGCTGTCCTCCAAAAGGATGCGGCCTATATCCGTCGTCTGGCCAAAGCACAGGCGGATGCCGGCGCCGCATATTTGGATGTCAACTGTGGCAATATGGTAGACAATGAACCGGAACTGATGGAGTGGCTGGTCCGGCAGGTGCGCGAGGAAGTGGCCCTTCCGCTGTCCATCGACAGTCCGCGGCCGGAGGCCATGGACATTGGACTGTCCCTGGCCGGGGACAAGCCCATCATGAATTCCATCACGGCGGAACGGGAGCGTTTCCAAATCCTGTCTCCCATGATCGGTCGCTACGGTGCCCGGGTGATTGCCCTGCTGATGGACGACACCGGCATGCCGGCCAGTGCTGAGGACCGGATCCGGATTGCCCGGGAGTTGATACCGCGGCTGCTGGAGACCGGCATGAACCCTGACGACATCATCGTGGATCCAATCGTCAAGCCCATCGGAACCGGAGACAGCGCCGGGCAGGAAGTGTTTGGAGCCATCCGGACGATCGCTTCGGAGTTTCCGGACGTGCATTTCAGTGTGGGCCTGTCGAACATCTCCCATGGATTGCCCATGGACGCCCAGATCAACCATGCCTTTTTGCTGCTGTGCATGGCCAGTGGCCTGGATGTCTGCATTGCCAATGTCCTCGATCCCCTGATTCCCGGGTATGCGGCCTGTGCAGAGGCTTTGTTGGGCCGGGATCCCTACTGTGGCCGGCTGTTGAAACTCTACCGCAAGGGACAGTTTCCGGAAAAAATGGATACTCTGGACCTTTAGGACCGGAGGAAACAAAGGAGCTTACTCATGATTGTACGTGCTTTAAGATACTTCGTCGCCCTGATGCTACCCACGATCTTTCTTGTGTTCATCATGAACCGGGGCGGTGATCCGGGATTGGTCGTGGATGGACAGGTGACCTGGCTGATGCGGGTTTACGTGATTGCCAGTTTTCTGATTGCCTTTCTGCGAAACACCATTGAGAAACACGCGGCCAAGAAGGGGTTCGATCCGTATGTCCTGTCAAAAGGACTGGTGGGATTTGGACTCTACATGGGCACGTTTTACTTTGGGATCAGCCGTCTTTCCGGGGCAGAGTTGGGACCACTGGCCCTGGTTGGCTCCCTGCTGGTGTATGCTCTGATCGGGCTGGGTTTTGGATTGGCCACAAAACCCCGGGACCGGAAACCGAAAACCCCGGAATCTGCCGGAAAGAAAGTCCGAAACGCCAAGAAAAAGGCCGAAGACAGCAAACCATCCTGAACAGAACAACCCCCTGAACCATCAATGCTGTGGTTCAGGGGGTTGTTTGTTGTTCCATTACAGCTGGAGGAACGCTTTCACTGCGCCGGCCATGTCCGGGCGGTCGATGACCCGGTCATGGCGGATGGGACGGCTGTCCAGTCCGCTCAGGGCCGGTGGAATCGGCTGCTCGCTTTCTGCGGAAATCCGCTTGAGCAGTTCCACTTCATCGATTCCCTCACGAAGGGCTGGCGGCAGGATGGCCCGGGCCACGCTGTCGGCAAACTTGAAGGGACTGGCGGTGGAGACCACCACGGCCGGTGTTGCGTCCCCGGTCTTGGTTCTGTAACGCTCACAGATGTCCATGGCCACTGCGGTGTGGGTGTCCATCAGGTAGTTCTGGTCCCGGTAGGTCTGGGCGATCCGTTGGATGGTTTCTTCATCAGTGGAATAATCAGACCAGAACAGGCCGCTGATGGCCTCCTGAAGCGCGCCGTCCACCTGGTAACGGCCGGTGGCGTTCAGCTGGTCCATCCAGTCACGGATCTGTCCGGCATCCCGTCCGGACATCAGGTAGATCAGCCGTTCCAGGTTGCTGGAGATCAGAATGTCCATGGACGGAGAGATGGTTCGGTGAAACGGCCGGTTGCGGTCATAGACCCCGGTGCGGATAAAGTCGGTCAGCACATTGTTGCTGTTGGCTGCACAGATCAGCCGTCCCACAGGAAGGCCCATCTCCCGGGCCAGATAGCCGGCCAGAATGTTGCCGAAGTTTCCGGTGGGGACCACAAAATTCAGCAGATCTCCGGCGTTGATGGAGCCGGCGTTGACCATGTCGCAGTACGCCGAGAAGTAGTAGACGATTTGTGGGGCCAGCCGTCCCCAGTTGATCGAGTTGGCCGAAGAAAACCGCATCTCGTGGTCGTCGAGCAGGCCCCTGATTTCCGGATCGGAGAAGATGGCCTTCACGCCGGTTTGGGTATCATCGAAGTTGCCGGTCACCGCAGCCACACCCACGTTGTTGCCCTCCTGGGTGACCATCTGCAGTTTCTGGATCTGACTGACGCCCCCATGAGGATAGAAGACCAGGATTCGGGTTCGGTCAACGTCACGGAACCCTTCCAGGGCGGCTTTTCCGGTGTCTCCTGAAGTCGCCACAAGGATCACGTACGTCCGGTCGTCCTGTTGCATCCGGGCACTGGTGATCAGCAGATGAGGCAGGATTTGCAGTGCGATGTCCTTGAAAGCGCAGGTGGGGCCATGCCAAAGTTCAAGTATGCCAAGATCCGGTGAAAGAGAACGGACAGGCGCCACTTCCGGATGGCTGAAGCTCTGGTGACTGTAGGCCTCATGGATGCAGGTTTCCAGGTCGTCTGACGAAAAATCATCAAGGTAGAGGGACAGAATCCGCATGGCCCGATCCTGATAGGACAGGGGAAGAAGCTCTTCCAGCTGCCGGGCGGACACGGACGGGATGGTTTCCGGGGTGTACAGACCGCCATCAGGCGCCAAGCCGGCCAGAATGGCCTGGGATGAGAGCAGTGTGGCGGTTCCTTCCCGGGTGCTTTCATATTTCATGGATGTTCCTCCTGGATTCGTTCAGATTGATAGACAACAGTCATATTCTATCAGATGAGAAGGCCGTTGTTAAGGGCTTCCGGACACTGAGTCCGGACGTGTTCATGGGGCTTGCAGGTGCTCTGTGATCTGGTGCAAATCTCAAAAACTTTCCCGCAGGACAAGACGGGGTTCCAGAAGGACCTTGGTTGTTGGTTCTTCGGCGGATCCGATCAGGCTGAGCAGGGTCTCTCCGGCAATCCGGCCCAGCTCATGGTTCGGGTACTGGATGGCACTGATGGATGGGATGGCCATTTTACAGAACTTCGAATTCTCACCACTGACCAGCAGAATGTCCCCTGGGACCCGGATGCCATGATCATGCAGGCAGCGCAGTGCCCCAATGGCCAGTGCATCGTTTGATGTCACAATACAGTCGGTCCGTCCCTCAGTCAGGATGTGTTCACAGGCACTGTAACCGTTCTCCGCCAGTTCCATGGGTACACTGAAGATGTGTTTGTCTTCAATGGTGATGCCCCGGGCCCGGGTTTCGGCAAGAAGCAGCTCAAGCCGCCGCTGGCTGAAGGCATACTCCAGCTCACAGGAGATGACTGATGCGGTTTTGACCTGGCGGACTTCCATCCGATCGGCCAGAAGGCCCATGGCGGTGTGTTCGTTCACATAGACACTGGGAATGTCCGGAAGAGGCCCCTGGTCGATGGCCACCACCGGACAGTTCAGCAGTTCGCGCAACGATTCCCGGTAATCTTCCTGGTAAAGGTAAGACCCGACCATGATCATGCCGTCCATGAAGAGGCTGGAGCGCTTCTCCTTGAAGAAATCCAGAAGGGAATGCATGGTTTCAAGGCTTTTGCTGAGGTTGATGATGTTAAGCATGTAACCCGCCTGCTGCAGGGGGCCTTCCGCCCCTTCGATGGCCTCAACCATGAATTGATTGTTCAGGGTGTTGACCAGCATGCTGACGCTTTTGGTCCGGTTGCTGATCAGGTTGCGTGCAAAGGGATTGGCCGAATAATTGTGTTCGTCCATCACTTCTCTGATTCGGTTCAGGGTGGCTGGCCTGACCAGCTCAGGGCTGTTCATGGCACGGGATACGGTGGCCACAGACACACCGGACAGCCGGGCAATTTCACGGATGTTCATCGGTTTCTCCTTTGGGAATCTGCCTGTATTATATCACAGTCCTCAACGATTCATGGCGTAACTGCTGGAATCGACAGACGTGAGACAGCCTTTAGTTTGTCAGGGGTCTCCGGTTTGTGGAGAGAATTCGGGCAACGTCGTGCAGGAATCTGCCGTCCAAGAGAGAATAGTAAAGCAGTATGCAAAAATGCGTCAGGGGCTGATGCCCCGGAGTAAGGAGTCAATATGATCGTCAGATGGATCAAAGCGTTTCTGGCCCTGATTGTGGGCACAGCAGTCGTCAGCGTGTTGCTGGATGTATTGCTGTTTGACAAAGAGTTGTTTTTGGAGAGAACCCCCCTGGTTCTGGTGTTCTATGCCCTGGGGGTGTCACTGATTCTTTATTACAGCCACTGGATCAAAGACAGGGAGAGCCAGGATAAAAAGGATTATTATGAAATCAACAACGAAGCCTTTCTGCTGGGCCTCTATCTGGGGGTTCTGTCCAGTGGAATCCACATGCTGAACAGTCCACAGCTTGATCCGGTCCTCATGGTGCGCAACCTGGTCTTATACGGGCTGGCCGGCTATCTCTTTGGAAAAGCCATGAAGGGAAAAACACCGGATAAAAAGAAATCAGGCGGAAACAAAGCAGACAGAAATTCTTCCCAACAAAGAGCGAAGAGATGATGAGAAACGATGAGTTCGCCGGTCTGCGCCGGCCCCGGCAGCCCATGCCCGATGATGTGCTGGCCACCTTAAAAGAGTTGAATCTGGTGGAGGCGTACAACAACAGACCGCCTTACCAGAGAAACGATTATCTCTGGTGGATCGCTGCCGCTAAAAGAGAAGATACCCGGCAACGGCGGATCCGGCAGATGCTCGAAGAGCTGCAGGCGGGAAACCTGTACATGAACATGTCCTGGAAGGGAACAAAGTCACACGCAGGAGAGTAAACGATGAAACAGTTGCGAATAAAGGGCGTGCAGATCATTCTGGTGGTCTGTCTGCTGATGGGTCTGTCAGTCGGTCCCCCTGCTCTGGGTGCCACTGAGATTGGGATTGAACTCAATGGGCAGGAACAGTTTTATGTGGAACGCCCCGTCATGGACAATGGGCGCGTTCTTCTGCCCATGCGAGCCCTGTTTGAAGCGTTGGGAGCGCAGGTACAATGGGATGAAACCACCCGCAGCGCCCTGGGTTCGCGGGGGCAGTGGTCTGTCCAGGTTCCCGTAAACAGTTCGACCGTTCTGCGTAATGGAGAGCCCGTGATCCTGGATGTTCCTGCCCGGATCATTGCCGGTCGGACATACATTCCGGTGCGGTTTGTGGCAGAGGCATTCGGAGACAGTGTGTTCTGGGTGCGCGAAACGTCCACGGTTCGCATCACATCTGACTGGCCGGACCTGCGGCTTAGACTGAGCATCAGTGAGATCGAGCAGCGTGCCGGTCCGTCTGTGGTGCACGTGGAAAACCGGGACAGCCGGGGCCGTCCGCGCCGGTTTGGGAGCGGCTTCTTGTTGGAAAAAACCGGGCTTGTGATCACCAACTTCCATGTCATTGAAGGGGCCCGCAGTCTGCGGCTGGTTGTCAGCGGTGGCTCTGAACATGTGGTGGATCGGATCGTTTACGCGGATCAGGAGCGGGATCTGGCCATGATCCGGATCGAACGTCCAGCGGCGCCTTCGCTGCCGTCCTACAGGGGTGCATTGGTTAAGGGAGAGCCAGTGGTCGTTCTGGGAAGCCCGGTGGGACTGGTCACACCGACGACGTTTGGAGTGATTACCCGGAGCGTCCGGCTGGTCAATGGTCAGCTTTTTGTGCAGACGGATGCGCCGATTGTGCAGGGAAACAGCGGCAGCCCCCTGCTGAATGGTTTCGGTGAAGTGATCGGGGTCATGACGGCGCAACTTCTTCCCGGGGACAACCTCAATCTGGCGATTCCAATCCAAGAGGTGCTTCTTCATCTGGAAACAGACACACAGATTCCGCTTTGGGAATTGTCCCGGACCGGCGGGACAATGCAGTGAAATCAGTAAAAACCCCCTCACCTTTTGGTGGGGGGGCATTTGCGTTTTGATGTCAGGAGATCATCCGGGCCAATGACTCCGGGTTCAGGTAGAAGAGCAGCTTTCCTTCAAGAGGGGAAAGACGGTCAATACGGATCCCCGCAGCCGCTCCTTTGCGGAAGTCCACCCGTGTGCCGGTGATCCGGCCCAGCCAGCTGCTGCAGAACGGTTCGTGTCCCGTGGCAATCACTGTGGCATCTTCGGGAAACCGTTTCAGGGCCCGGACGAAATCCTGAAGTGAACCGTCCTCCAGGGCGTTTTCCGTCTCAATGGCAGACAGGCTCAGTTCTTTCTGAAGGTATTCGGCAGTCTGCCGGGCTCTGACCAGAGGACTGGTCAGAAGCACGATGGGGTGATTGCTGTCGATCAGTGCGGACAGTCCCTGGGCGTTTCGTTCCATTTCCATCCGGCCCTCTTTGGTCAGCTCCCGGTCATCATCATTTCGTTGGGGGGAGCGTTCTTCAGCCTTTCCATGTCGGACAAGAATCAGGATCATAACAAACCTCCTTTGCTGTGATCATTCAGCGTCACGGTCATCGATTGCACAGGTTCCTTTCCCGTGGGTGTCAAAATAATGTCGTGCGTATTGGATCAATGCCAGGAGCTTCAACAGCAGGGCGAGCATGATCACGCCAAACACGGCGGGGACACCGGGCCACAGGATCACCAGGGGAATTGCAATGAAAAACAACACCGTGGCCAGTTTCCCGTATATATTGGACGGGATCACCATCTGTTCTTTGCGGAAATACATATAGGTTCCGGTTCCGATCATGAACGATTCCTTGACTGCAACAAACAGAAAGACCCAAAGCGGAAGTGCACCACTGACAGACAGGGAAAACAGAACCACTAAAAGCATCAGTTTGTCTGCGAGGGGATCTAGAACAGTCCCGACCTTGCTCACAAAATGGAAACGGCGGGCAATGAACCCGTCGAGAAAGTCGGTTATGCTGGCCACGATATAGACCGCCAGTGCAAGCAACTGGTTACGGGGATGCCCTGAGAAATAGACCAGGGGGAAAACCGGCACCAGAATCAGACGCAGAACGGTCAGTATATTGGGGAGATGCTTCATAGCAGACCTCTTTTCAGTGTCAATGGATGTTCGTTCTGTCCTTATTTTGACATCACCGGAACGAAATGTCCATGGGTTCTTTGAAGTTTGAACGGGTTGTCCGGGAGACGGGGGCCAGCCACACCATTGAGATGAACGGGCACAATGGTATAATGAAATGAGAAAACAAGTGAAGGAGGAGGGACAGATGGGCAGACAGGATGAGCAGATCCGCCGCCATTTTCAAGACCTCGACCGGAGCCTCTTCATGGAAGACCATCAGGAGCAGGCGTCCGTGGATGCGGCGTTTCCCATTGGTCACGGGCAGACCATTTCCCAGCCTTCTCTGGTTCTGCAGATGACACTTGCCCTGGATCCGGGACCGGAGGACAGGGTGCTTGAAATCGGCACCGGCTCCGGATACCAGACGGCGCTTCTGGCTCCGTTTGTCAGAGAAGTCTGTACGGTGGAGCGAATCGGGGAGCTGCAGGAAAAAGCCCGCAAACGGTTGAAAGAGCTGGGGATGGACAACGTCCGGTATCTTGAAGGAGATGGAAGCCTGGGGTGGCCGCAGATGGCTCCGTTTGACCGGATCATGGTGACGGCAGCGGCCTCCAGGATCCCTGATGTGTTGATTGAACAATTGGCTCCCTCCGGGAAAATGGTGATACCCGTTGGACCCCCGTCAGGCCAGGAGTTGCTCCTGGTCGTCAAGGACAGGCAGGGCAGCATCAGCCAGTCGGTGATTACGTATGTGCGTTTCGTTCCTTTCGTGGGGGAATACCAGTGAGTTTTCACCGGAACATGGCCGTGGGGATCGATCACTGCCGGGACGGGTGGTGCGCCGCCGCACTGGAGGACTCTGTTTTGGAGATTGGAATTTTTTCGAAGCTCGAAGAGATCCTAAAAGCCTTCCCACAGGCACAGACGATCTGGATCGACATGCCGGTGGGCCTGGTGACTTCAGCCCGGCAATGCAGGCCGGAACCTTTCGCCCGAAAAATACTGGGCCGACGCAGCTGCACGCTGTTCAATGTCCCCTGCCGACAGGCAATCAATGCGAAGACCTACGAAGAGGCCAGCGACGTAAACCAGAGGGTCCTCGGGCGCCGGCTCAGCCGCCAGTCTTATGGATTGTTTGCGGGGATCCGGGAAGTGGACGGGTGGTGCAGGACGCATCCGGACCTGGTGGGTCTGTTGCATGAAAGTCATCCGGAACTCTGTTTTGGGGTGCTGGCGGGAATGGACGAACCGGGGCCCGTTGTGAACCGACCGCTGCAGGCGGGGAAACACAGTGCCGAAGGGCAGCAGACGCGCATTGAACTGCTGAGCCGTTGGTTTTCCCCTGCTTCAGGATTTCCGGACCGGTGGCTTGACGACCCCATGTACCGGAAAAACCGGGTGGATCTGCTGGACGCACTGGTTTTGGCGCTCTGCGGATGTTGGAGTCTGGACAGCGGGGTACAGACCATCCCGGATGTCCCCCAGGTTGATGACCAGGGGCTTGCGATGCAGATCTGTACAGCCCGGTGGCCGGGGGGACGGCCAGATCGGGGATAAAGCCATGGAAGGGAGCACCGCATGAATCGACAGAAGAAAACCACACTGTTTTTGTTTTCCGTTTTGGAATACCGGGAAATGGAAGAATACCTGGAGAAAATGGCTGCGCAGGGCTGGCTTCTGGAGAAGGTGGGGTTGTTTGGGGCGCACTTTTTGCGGATAGAACCCATCAATCTCCGGTTTAATGTGATCGTTTATCCGGAAACCCGGAGCGCCGAAGTCCCCGCATCCGGAGGAGCACTCAATCCGTTTGACCCACAGGCGCAACCCGAGCAGTGGACGTTTTTGGCGGGAACCCGCCGTTTCCTGGTGTTCTGCACCCCCCGGACAAAGAATCTGTGCAATCTTCAGTCCGAACACGCTGCCCGACAGAAAATCCTTCAGCAGCCAGTCTGGGGGCATGAGGGGTTGATCCTGTTGGCGGCGGTCGTTGCCCTGGTTGTGTCGCTGCAGCAGAGCATCCCCGTGGATTACAGCCGGCTTCTGACCAACCGCGGACTGGTCTCTCTGGTGTATGTTCCCCTTCTGCTTCTCCCGGTCATTCTCTATGCCGGGCACCATGTATGGAGACTGCTCCTGTCCCAGAGACAGGCGGATGTCAGGCG
Organism: Bacillota bacterium; assembly: GCA_007121025.1. Taxonomy (GTDB): domain Bacteria; phylum Bacillota; class TC1; order TC1; family UBA5767; genus SKMO01. The sequence goes on from SKMO01000104.1 coordinate 14,600, forward strand.
TTCACTGCCCAGGGGAACCTTCAGGCGCAGTCGGCTTCGGGGCGCGGTGATCGTGGCACTGGCTGTACTGATCACCGGATTGTCCATCGGGGCCCTGGGAATGGATCTGTTCACCCGCAGAAGCAGCCGCGTTCTGCCGGGTCCAGGAGACCCGGGAATTCTGACTCTGGAAGACCTCGGCGTGCCTGCACAACCGGAGACCATTGTGTTTGTCCGGGAAGGCAGCCTTCTGGTTCCCCGGCATACGGACTACCGGGAAATAGCAGATGCCGGAGTGATCCGGGTCCGGTATATAGAAACACGCTGGCCAGAACTCTCAAGGAGGTTGTTTCGACAACTGTTGCAGGAAGAAGGCAGGCTGTTTTCCCGGGCAGTACGCCCGGCAGGAGATGACTGGGGACAGACAGATGCCTACTATCTGGACCCCGGGTCAACGATGGTGATGCTTCGCTCCGGCTCAAGAATCTGGCAGGTGGAAAGCCATCTGGATCTGTCCAACGAGCTTCTGCGCAGCCAGATACAGGAGCGGCTGGAGATTTGAGAGTGTAATCCCCTGTATATGACCGACAATTTTGCCCACCCCCTTTATTCTGTCGTTCGCTGACCGATAAAGGGGGTGGAGCTGTTTTGCATGGTGGAAATGACAGTGATGGGTGGTGTGACATGCGGTTTATCAACACTAAGCTACTGGAAAAAGACATGAAGCTGGGAAAGTCCCTGTTCGACCAGAAAGGCCGGCTGTTGCTGCCGGAGGGGACCTGCCTGAAAGACAATTACATCCGGAAAATTCAGCGGCTTGGTTACAATGGGATCTACATCGATGACGTTCTGTCGCAGGGAATCACCGTCAACGATGTGGTGGATGTGGAAACCCGGATTGAGGCCGTCCAGGTGATCAAAGGAACGTACAGCCGGCTGGAACGGGGCATGTATCATCATCTGCAGGCAGCAGAAGCACAGCTCAGAACGGCAGTCGACAATATTGTAAGTGAAATCTTAATGAACAATGAGATCATGATCAACATGGTGGACCTGAAAATGTACGATGACTACACGTTTTTCCATTCGACCAACGTGGCCGTGATTGCCGTGGTCATTGGGACCGCACTGGGATTTTCCCGGCAGGACCTTTACGAACTGTGCATGGCCGGAATGCTTCACGATCTGGGAAAAATCTGTATTCCTGACGCCATCCTCAATAAACCGGACCGGCTGACCGATGATGAAATGGCCCTGATTCAGACACATCCGGAACAGGGATATGACGTTGTGAAAAAGAAAATGAATCTCCCGACCCGGACCTATGTGGCCATTTTGCAGCACCACGAGCGTATCGACGGAGAAGGGTATCCGGAAGGGCGCACCGGAGAACGGATTACCCTTTTTGCCCGGATTCTGAGCATTGCGGATGTGTATGACGCCCTGACATCCGATCGTCCGTATCGCAGGGGCTGGTCGCCTTCTGAGGCCGTGGAGTACATTCTGGGAAACTGCGGGTCTGCCTTTGACCGGGATCTGGTGGAGGTGTTCTACCGCAAGATTTCACCGTATCCGGCAGGAACCATCGTGTCCCTCAATGACGGGCGGCGGGGAATCGTGATACGAAACCACGAAGGATGCGGGCTGCGCCCCACGCTGAAAATTATCAGTCGGGATGGGAAACCAGTGGACGCATATCTTCTCGATCTTCGGGGAGACGACACCAGTACTGTGGTGATCGCCAAGGAGGGTGTGGAACCAAACTGACCGAACTGACCACCGGAACTTCCCGGAAACAGATTGACAATACTGAGTTCAATGTGGACAATAAGGGGCAAAGCAAACGAAAGAAGACGGTGAACCCCGATGAATCCATTGCCCATGCTGGTGTCCGTCCCCCACGGGGGGATGACAGTGCCGGAACAATACCGAAGAAGACTGCAGATGAGCCCACTGGAGATTGCCATAGACGGCGATACGTGGACCGGGGAACTCTATGATTTCCGCGGAAAGGTTCAGGCGTTCCAGGTGGCTGACGTCGCCCGGATTTTGGTGGATCTGAACCGGGGGACCCACGATTTACCGGACCGAAATCCTGACGGGGTGGTCAAAACCCGTTCAGTGTCTGGAAAATTCATCTGGGCCCGGGGGCAGGAACTGACAGACAAAGAGATCAGCGAGCTTCTGGAGGCCTATTATCATCCGTATCACCAGGCGCTGGAACGCTTTGTTCAAAACAGGGACCTGAAACTGGCCGTGGACTGTCACACGATGCTGCGCAGGGACCCCACCGGAAAACCGGGGCATCGGAAGATGCGCCCGGTGTTTTGCATCAGCAACCGGGGTTCGCAAGACGGGTCACGGGACAACGAACACCTGACAGCCTCTCCTGAGGTTATGGAACAGTTCAGGCGTCTGCTGGAACAGCGGTTTGCCCACTTGGCGGGTTTGTCTGAAGCCGGACTCGTGCGGATCAACGATCCGTTCCGGGGCGGTTACATCACAGCGTATCACGGAAAACGAAGCCCGTTTCCCTGGATTCAGCTGGAAATCAACCGGATGGTGTACCTGCCGCTGGATGAAGACATGACACTCCAGCCGGATGACGGGCAACGAAGGACAATGAGAAGCATTCAGGAAGGACTCTATGATGTGTTCAGGGATCTGATCTGTGCCATAGATGGGCACCCGATCGGCAAATGAAAGAACAGACCACGGGGTCTGTTCTTTTTTGTTGTGTGCCCGGCATGGGCGCATGCTAGTCGGTGAAAGTCCGATACGGGGGTTGGTCGTGCCAACCGTTAGCTTAAGGCAAGGGTGTCCATCGTGAGGTGGAATCTGAAGGAAGCC
>SKMO01000125.1 GCA_007121025.1 Bacillota bacterium
ACCGGGTCGTCGTCTTTTTTGCGTAACGGTGGCAGAATTCCGCCGATTCGGAAGCAGATGCAGAGTAGGTAATGTCCATGGAAGCTTTGCCAGATTGTTTTGTGTTCAATCATCCGCGTCTCAATTAGCCCGTGGCGAGATCCAGTTGATCCTGGTGGCGTCCTGGACGGACATTACAAGTCCCCCGGTACGGTTTGTCAATGAATCAGCGCTTGCAGCCAAACACAGGTTCCCGGCAGTTGACTGTAGTCGGACTGTACCGACTAATGGCGTTTTGCACAGATGACGTGGATAGTGTCATTGGGTTCCAGCGCCCGGTTTCTGAGAAGGAATCAGCGGTCAGGATCCGACGTGCCTGTGTGGAGAAAACGACCTCATTGCCAGCGGGATGTTGTCGGAGATGTTCCCATAGGCGTAACTCTGGATATTCGCCAACACCGGTTTGGTTGATAACAGCAGTCCCTTGTGTTCTGGCCATAACGGAAAAGAAGATGGCCGTTACGCATGCCGCAGCCCGTGCTGCGCAGCAGAGCTGACCGCTCCAGCATTTGGGTTTCCCCTGGTATAAATTGTCAGGACTCATGTTTGTTGTGTGAGAACAGCGTTATCTGTAATTCTGAATATCCCTGCTTTGGCAGGGATCGCCTTAAAAGTGGAGAAAAAAGCTATAGTATAGGATGAGATACACCAAGTTGCTTCGGAGGGACACAGAAAAGGTGCAGCAGAAGCAACTGCAACTGGACTCTGTGGCAGTGCATGACAGAAATCCAGCGGCACGCAGGAAAGTCTGCTGCCTTTTGTGCACAGCGGAGTGCTTGCGGGCGGCACGAAGGCCGCCGGAAGGGAAGGCTGATCATGAGCGAAGCCGTACTGAACCAGAAACAACAGGAACTGTGTAAGCAGGCACCGGATGCGTATGGCGATCTGAAGGCGCTGCTTATTAACTGCACGCTGAAAAAATCACCGGCCCGTTCCCACACCGAAGGTCTGATGAACGTGTCCATGGAGATCATGCGCCGGGTGGGTGTGGCCGTCGAGATGATCCGGGCGGTGGACTTTGAGATCGCCAGCGGGGTGTATCCGGATATGACGGAACACGGGTGGGGCCGGGATGACTGGCCGGACCTGTTTGAGAAGGTGCTCGCCGCGGACATTCTGGTCCTGGGTTCACCCATCTGGCTGGGGGAAAAGTCGTCTGTCTGCCAGAAGGTCATCGAACGGCTCTACGGGGAGTCCGGAAAACTGAACGACCAGGGGCAGTACATCTACTATGGCCGGACGGCTGGCTGCCTGATCACAGGAAATGAAGACGGGGTCAAGCACTGCGGCATGGGCATTCTCTATTCCCTGCAGCATCTGGGATACACCATTGCGCCCCAGGCGGATGCCGGCTGGATCGGTCCGATCGGGCCAGGGCCGTCTTATCTGGATCCGGGTTCCGGGGGACCGGAGAGCGATTTCACCAACCGGAACACCACCTTCATGACCTGGAATCTGCTCCACCTGGCCCGGATGCTCCGGGACGCCGGGGGACTGCCGGCCCACGGCAACCAGCGCAGCCTCTGGGAGGCTGGATGCCGCTTTGGACACGAGAATCCGGAATACCGATAGGAGGATGGGATCGTGAATGCTCGAAACATGGTGCTGTGTGTTGCCGTGGTTGCGCTGGTTGTGTGGGGAGCGACCGCCTGTGGACGTCCGGTTCTGCCTGATCCGGACCCGGAGATTCTTCCGGCAGAAGAGGTGCCGGAAGGTCTGGAAGCGTTCCGGGAGAACATCATGTCCGGGGGGCCACCTCCCGATGGCATCCCGCCCATAGAGACCCCTCAGTACCAGCCGCTGGACGCGGTTGGGGACCGTCTTCATGATGACGATGTGGTGTTTGTGGTGGAAGCCACCGAAGGGGTGTTTGTGTATCCCCAGACCATTCTGGTCTGGCATGAAATTGTCAATGAAACATTTGATGGAGTCCTGTCTTCGCTGACCTACTGTCCGCTGACTGGTTCGGCCATTGGTTACCGGGGGCGGATCGGGGATGTGGAGACGACCTTTGGGACGTCAGGGAAACTGGTGAACAGCAACCTGGTGATGTATGACCGGGACACGGACAGTTACTGGCCTCAGGTGCTGGGCCGGGCCGTGGAGGGTGATTATACCGGCCGTAAACTGGAGACGTTCCCGGTGATTTGGACCCGGTGGCACCGGGTGAAGGCGCATTACGGGGAGGCCAGTGTGCTGACCGAGGGGACGGGATTTCTGCGGGATTACACCCGGGATCCGTACGGATCCTACCGGGAATCCGGGAACTACTATGACAGTGGCCCGGCCATGTTTCCCGTGATGGCCGAGGACGACCGGTTTGAGCCGAAGACCGTTGTGATCGGGGGCTGGGTGAATGGCCAGCCGTTTGCCATTCCAAAGGAAACACTGCAGCAGGACCCTGTTCTGGCGTTTTCGTTTGAAGACCATGCGTTGCTTGCCGTCTATGACATGCCGCTTGACACTGTCCGGGTGTTCTTGCTGCCCGAAGGTGAAGGGGGCGGCGACTGGGACGTGGACGAAGAGCGTTTCCGGGACCGGATCTCCGGGAACAGCTGGACACTTCGTGGTGAACAGATCGACAGCCCGTCGGGCGGAAACGGTCTGCCGATGGTCGAGAGTTTTGATGTGATGTGGTTTGCCTGGTTTGCGTTCCATCCGGAGACAACGGTCCATGGGTAAGCATTGGAAACAGGGTGGCCCGGGGGAACTCTGGCGTACAGCGGTCGTGGTTCTGGGCAACCGGAAAGCGAGAAGAAAAGGCATGGCGGCAGGGGCGTTGTTCCTTCTTCTGTACCTGTTCAGCCTGGGACACCTGTTTACCGGTCCTCCGGCATGGTCGTTGACGGTGGTCGACCGGCCCTGGGACCGGATGTGGATGGCCCGGGCACCGTTTCTCTGGGAACCGGTGGCAGGGCTCTCTGTCTGGCGGATCCGGCTGTTTCTCTCGCCGCTGAATCTGCTTATGGGCGCCGGGCTTGGTGTGCTGGTCACCGTGAACATGACGGTGGCTCTCGACGCCCTGAAATGCCGGCAACACTGTTCCCTGCGGGCCGGTGCGTCGGCGGCCGGACTTCTGCCCGCCATGCTGACGGGTTTTGCCTGCTGCGCCCCGACGTTTCTGATTGCCTTTTTTCCGGTGGTCGCTTCGCTCAGTGTGTTCATCCTGTTCCTGCAGCCTTTTCTGATTCCATTGAGTCTGGTCATGATGGTGCTTGGCCTTGTTTGGAGTCTGCGCGGCCTTTCAGCGGCCGTCCATTCTGGGGGGAGAGACGATCCGGAATGAGTGGTATGTTGTGCTATAATGAAGAGGAAGAATTACGCATTTGGAGTGGAACCGGCTGCCGGTTCTGTGTTGGATGGGGGCTTGCGGATCTCTGTCCGGGAAGGAGAGTGTATGCACGGACTGAAAAAGACCAAACGGGGGCTGGCTCTGTTGCTGGCTGTTTTGATGTTGCTGATGGTGGCTGCGGTTCCGCCGGGAGCACTGGCTGCTGAAGAAACACCGGAGGCACCGGATTGGGGTGAGACGCTCATTGATCTGCTGGAAGCCGGAGCCCTGGGGGCAGTGGACGGATTCATCCAGAGTGCTTCTGTGGCGGGAGCCATTGCCGGGGGCGCCCGGGAGACCATTGCAGCGGCCGCCGGAAAGGACCCGGCCCCGTCGGAGACGCTGTCGCTGTCCTTTACGAAAGTGGAATGGGCCGCCCTGGGAGAAGACGATGAGGATCAGGGTCCTGGGCCACACCACAACCGTGCACTCACCCGGGTGTATGGAAGCGACCTGGGCGGGTTACTCTTTCCGGAACCGCTGTTTCCGGTGGAACTGACTGACCGCCTGTGGGCGCAGATTGACGGACTCATCCTGGAGGAGCTGAAGGAACGCGGGCTTGTCGATAACGGGGGAACGATTGACATCACCATCCTGAATACGCCCCCGGCTGCCGGTGCCTCCCTGGAGCGGATTGTCCGGTCGGTGAGCGGGCCCGTTGAAACGGAACGCCGGGTTCCCGCACCGGTTGTGTCCGAGCGGTTTGTCGACAACCTGCAGACGACCCTGGAGATTCTGCGCCGGGATGTGGTTAATCCCCAGCAGGCGTTGGACGAAGCCATTGTCTACTTTCTGAACGCTTCCCTGCGGGAAACAGACGGGGATTTTCTGGATGATTTCACCCCGAAAGCACAGGATTACAACAGCACCCGGTCCAACAAGAGAGAGAACAGTGTGGACCTGGGGCCGACAGACGATTCACCGTTTCACATTGACAGAATCGATCAGACATACACTGATTTCATCGGGGACGGCAAACCGGTGGACATCGTGCTGGCCGCGGTTTTTGTGGACGTGCTGCAGTCTTCTGCACAGTACTGGACAGACGATCTGTACTGCTGGGGACAGGGGGCGGACAGCCGTGCGCAGGAGACCGACGGCAACGGGCTTTACTGCTGGGGTGTGAACTTTGCCCGGATTGATCTGCATCCCGACCTGGACCGGGACGAACTGTTTGTGACCGTCGGAGACTACCCCTGGCCGGACTTCCTGGATGTGGACGATGACGGCGACGGCATCCTCACCCGGCTGGAATTGGTGATTGACCGGACGACCGCCCGTTCCGGAGAACGGGATGTGGAACTGGATGTGGCCCCGTACATCACGGACGGCCGGACCATGGTGCCGTTCCGGTTTATCGGGGAACAGCTGGGCGCCCGGGTGGCCTGGGTATCCGAGACCCGGACGGTGACCTACCGGTTGGAGACGGACAAGGGAACGGTGACCATTGACATGCCCATCGGGCAGAACAGTGCTCTGGTAGACGGCCGGCCGGTTCCTGTAGACCCCAATCCCGGGGTGGTCCCGGTGATCGTGAACGGCCGGACGTTTGTGCCACTTCGGTTCATCGGGGAAACCCTGGGTTTCCAGGTGGACTGGGACGGTGCCACCCGTCAGGTGACCATATCGAACTAGCAGCATTTGACTGGGCTCCCGGGAGATCCGGGTGCAGATACACGTGAGGTGAAACAATGACGGTGAACAAACAATGGATGGCGCTTGCTCTGGTGTTGCTGTTGCTGGTGGTCCCCCTGACCGGCTGTGACGAGCAGGTCATGGAGGAAATCTTCGCAGAACTGGGCTTTGATGCGGAGCGGATGGAAGAACTGGAAGCGGACATGGAAGAGGCGGAGGCCTATGCGGAGAGGATCCGGGCCCGGCTGACACCCCAGGACCGGGTGCGTTTTGACAGCCGGCTGGAAGAGGAAATCCAGCTGCGGTTTGGGGATCTTGAAGAGGACTTCGAAAACAAAATGGCCGA
>SKMO01000044.1 GCA_007121025.1 Bacillota bacterium
ATTCTGCTGCCGATCATCGAGGCGTTTTTTCCGCCGCTGAGCATCACGGTGATCATTGCCGTGAACCTGTTCGTTTACGGATACGTGCCGGGGTATGTCTATTCCTGGCTGGGGACCTGCATCGGGTCCCTGATGGTGTTTTACATCATCCGGAATTTCTTTTATGACCGGTTTCATGAACGGCTCAGAGCGGACGGCCGGGCGGAGCATTACCTGGACGGGTTCACCCGCCACGGGTTCTGGCCGGTCCTGCTGCTGTCGAGCTTTCCGTTTATCCCCAGCCTGCTGGTCATCGGGTCCGGGGCCCTGTCGGACATCTCCTTCCGGACGTTTGCCATCGCCCTGTCCCTGGGCAAACTGGTGATGGTCTTTCTGCTGGCCTATCTGGGTTATTCGGCCGCCGGCTTTTTCGTGTCTCCCTGGCGGACGCTTCTTCTTCTGCTGCTGATGGCGGTCTTCTGGGTGCTGGTCATCCACCCCATGGGCAGTCCCCGGAGACGCTGGTGGCGCCGTTTGCCCTGGTTCCGATAAGAAGGCGCAAAGAGATCGTGAAAACGCCCTGCTCAGGCAGGGTTCTTTTGTTGTTCGGCGAAATCACGGCGGCAGGAGGTGGCAGGCATGAAAAAAACCATGAAACAGTTGCCCCCGGAACTTCAGCCACGGGAGCGGGCCCTGCGTGACGGCGTGGAGGTCCTGAGCAATGCAGAGTTGTTGGCGGTTCTTTTGCGAACAGGAAACGGCCAGGAAACCGCTGCGGAACTGGCCGGGAACATTCTGGTGGGGGAAGGCAGCCTGCAGGGCATTCGTGAAGCCGGCCGCAGTGGACTGTGCCGGTATCCGGGGATGGGTGCTGTGAAGGCGCTGACCCTTCTTTGCGCCCTGGAACTGGGCCGCCGGGCCCTGGAAGAGAGCCGACCCCGTCCTTCCCGGATCAGCAGTCCCCATGACGCAGCCCAGATCGTGATGGAAGACATGAAACGGCTGCGCAAGGAAAATTTCCGCCTGGTGATCCTGGACACGAAGAACCAGGTTCTGGGGGTGGAAACCGTGTCCGTGGGGTCGTTGAACTCGTCCATTGTCCATCCCAGGGAACTGTTTTACCACGCCATTCGTCATAGTGCTGCCGGGATCATTCTGGTGCACAACCATCCCAGTGGGGATCCCACCCCCAGTGAGGAGGACATCAGTGTGACCCGCCGGCTGACGGAAGCGGGCACCATTATGGGCATTCAGGTGCTGGACCATCTGGTCATTGGCAATCCGGGGTATTTCAGCTTTCGCGAGGAAGGGCTGATCTGAAAACTTTTTCGCTTCCCGGGGGACGTCCTGTTTGCATTCAGCCGGATTTCATATAGAATGGTAGAGACTAGAAATCACGGAGGTAACATTATGTTCAAAGCAAAAGATTTGGGAATTGATCTGGGAACTGCCAATATTCTGGTGTACATCCGGGGCGAAGGCATCGTGATGCAGGAGCCGTCGGTTGTGGCCATTCAAAAAAATACAAAAGAGATTCTGGCTGTGGGCAATGAGGCCAAGCGGATGATCGGCCGGACACCGGAAAACATCATCGCCATCCGGCCATTGAAAGACGGTGTGATTGCTGATTTTGAAGTGGCACAGGCCATGCTGCGCTATTTTATTTCCAAGGCCAGCACCAAGTTCAGTCTGTTCAAGCCGGCCATTGTGATCGGGGTTCCCACCGGCGTGACAGCGGTGGAAGAACGGGCCGTCAGGGACGCCGCCCTTCAGGCGGGGGCCAAGGATGTCCAGCTTCTCAGTGAGCCCATGGCAGCGGCCATCGGGGCGGGCCTGCCTGTGGAAGAGCCCACCGGAAACATGATCGTGGATATCGGTGGCGGAACGACCGAAGTGGCCGTGATTTCCCTGGGGGGAATCGTGACCGACAAGTCGATCCGGGTGGGGGGCGATGAAATGGACGCCCACATCGTGAACTACCTGAAACGCAAATACAACCTGATGATCGGTGACCGGACTGCAGAAGACGTGAAAATCAACTACGGTTGTGTCTATTACGGAGACTCCAAAGAAGAGCAGGACAAAATGAACACCCTGCATCCCATCCGGGGCAGAGACCTGGTGGAAGGACTCCCCAAGACGGTGGAAGTGTCCGGTCGTGAACTGATGGACGCCATGCGTGAACCGGTGGGCCGGATCATGGAGGGCATTCGTTACTGTCTGGAACACACGCCTCCGGAACTGTCGGCGGACATTATGGACAAAGGCATCATTCTGGCCGGCGGCGGCGCCATGCTCGACGGTCTGGACCGGATGATCCGGGATGAGACCGGCATGCCGGTCTATCTGGCGGAAGATCCCCTGACATCCGTGGCCATGGGCACCGGCATTGTGGCAGAGAACCTGTCCCAGTGGAGACGGATTCTGGAAGGAAGCAGAAAGTAGGAAACGATTGTGGTGCAGCGGGAGTACAAGAGTAAAAAATCCGCCGTTCTGCTGATCCTGGCGGTTTGTCTGCTGGCCATCCGGCTGACCGGAACCCAGCGGGATCTGACCCTGCCGGAGCAGGCGTTGCGGGAAGTTCTTCTTCCCCTGCAGGAAGTGACCATGCGTTCCACCAGGCAGTTTGGTGTGTTCGTGGAAGGGGTTGCGGCCTATCCGACCATTCTGGAGGAGAAGCAGGCCGTTGAAGAGGAGCTGGCCCGGGTCCTGATGGACGCCCACAGGGACGGGGAAGTGCAACGTGAGAACATCCGGCTGCGCCGTCTTCTGGGAATGGCAGAGCAGTCGCCGTTTCACTGGGTTGCGGCCGATGTGGTGGCCAGAAACATCAAGAACTGGGACGACACCCTGATCATCAACCGGGGAAGCCGGGACGGGATTCGCCCCAATGACGCCGTGATGACCTACATGGGTTTGGTGGGCAAGGTGGCGGCGGTGACGCCTCACTCGGCGGAGGTCCGTCTGCTCAATGACCGGACCGCCTCAGTGGCCGCCATGACAGAACGCAGCCGGTTTCCGGCGGTGATCGAAGGAATCGGAGATGGCTCAGGGCTTCTGCAGCTGAGCTATCTTCCTTATGATGCCCCCATTTCGGTCAATGAGAATGTCATCACCTCGGGACTGGGGGGAGAAACCCCCAAAGGCATCAGGATCGGGTTTATCAGGGCGGTGGAGGTGCAGTCGGACGGACTGATCCAGCGGGCCATCGTCCAGCCCCATGAAGACTACAACCGTCTGGAAGAGGTTCTGGTCATCACCGGGATCCGGGAGGATGTCCATGAAGATCAATAAGAAAAAAATGCTGGTCTGGGCGTTTCTGGCTCTGACCAGCCTTGTGCTTCAGTCCACGGTGTTTGCCCGGATGATGGTGTTTGGGACCAAGCCGGATCTGCTTCTGGTGTTTGGCGTGTACGCCGGTGTGTTCGGCGGCCGGACAGAAGGGGTCCGGGCGGGCATCGGTCTTGGACTGGTGGAAGACCTGTTTTTGGGCCGGTTTCTGGGCATCAACGCGCTGATCAAGGGCTTTACCGGCTATCTGGCAGGCATGGTGGAAAAGGAAATTGTGAAAGAAAACATGTTCATCCCGGTGTTTGCGGTCTGGGCCCTGTCGCTGGTCCACTACCTGGGCTACGGGATGGTGGTGATCCTGCTGGGCCATGGGCGGACCCTGGGGCTGAATTTTTTGGTGACGGCCCTGCCGTTTGCCCTGTATAACAGTGTGATCGCGGTGCTGCTGTTTCCCCTCATGTACCTTCTGTTGGTCCGGGGGGTTCTGAAACCGGAGAAACCGCAAAGCAAGGAGTTGTCGTAATGGATCGTGCAGACCGGAAATACGCCGGCCGAAAGAACCGGGTGTTAAGCCTGGTCATTTTAGTGTGCTTCTGTCTGCTGGGATTTCGTCTGTTCCACCTGCAGATCCTGTCCAGTGAGCTGTTTGAAGGTCAGGCACAGCGAAACCGGATGCGGTTTATCGATGTGGAAGCCAAGCGCGGGGAGATCCTTGATCGAAACGGCGTGGTTCTGGCCACCAGCCAGCCGGTCTACGTGGTGAAACTGGAGCACCTGCAGGACGACGGACAGCGTGATGAGGTGATCCGGACCCTGGGGCGTCTGCTTGAGCCCTTCGGGCTGACACAGGGGCAGATCCGGGAGGATGTATCCGCCAACCACCGGCGGTTTGAGGCCACGCCCATCGTCCGGGTTCCCTGGGGACTGGAAGCGGCTGAGATGATCAGTGTTCTGGCTGAACACCGGTCCAATCTGCCCGGGGTGGTGATTTCCACAGAGCCCATGCGGGTCTATCCGGAAGGGGATCTGGCCGGGCATGTGATTGGACACATCGGCGCCATCAGCCGGGAAGAGCTGGAGGCCAGCGATCCCCAGCATTACCGCAACGATGATACGATCGGCAAGTCCGGCCTGGAAAAGGCCCTGGAGTTTCTTCCTGACGGTGTGGGAACCTATGTGGGCTTGAAGGGAACCCGGGGCATCCAGCAGGTGGAAGTGGATTCCACCGGCCGGCCGGTTCAGGAAATGGCCTTTTCACTGGATCCGATTCCCGGGGACAATCTGCGCCTGACCCTGGATGCGAATCTGCAGAAAGCCCTGGAGGATACCCTGGACCAGGTGGTGGCGGACGCCCTTCTGGACAACCCGAAAGCCGGTTCAGCGGCGGCCGTGGTTCTTGACGTGAACACCGGGGGGATCCTGGCGCTGGTCAGCCGCCCGGGATTTAACCCGGAGGACTTTGTGGGTGGGCTGAACCAGCAGCAGGCGGATTATTACTTCAACAATGCCCTGAGACCGGAGATCAACAAAGCGGTGGCCAGTGCCTACCCGCCGGGATCGGCCTTCAAGATGATCACCGGCATGGCCTTTCTGGAGTACGGAGGGGGCTCACCCCACCAGCAGGTCCGCAACCCGGGGGCTTACTGGAAGCCCCCCTACATCCGCTCATTGGCCCGGCCGGGAAGCTATGATTTTTTCCGGGCGATGGCGGCGTCGGACAACACCTATTTTCAGTACGCCGGAGACGTTTCGGGGATAGACAACATTTCCCGTGTGACGGCGGACTTTGGACTGGGGGTGGACCCCGGGCTGAAGGATCTGCCGGTGGTGACGTCCGGGTTTCTCCCCAGCCGGGACAACAAGCAGCAGCTTCAGGAAAGCTATCTCAACCAGCGGATTGCCCGTTACGAAAGACAGTTCAATGCAGCCGTGGAGTCTCTGCGGGAAGAAGGCCTGGTGGGGGCAGTGCTCCAGGAGGCCATCGATGAGGCTGAAGACCGGATGAATGCAAGC
>SKMO01000169.1 GCA_007121025.1 Bacillota bacterium
CATGATCAGGCCGCTGAGCATCACCAGGATGCACACCAGCGACAGGCCAATCCGCCCGTTGTGCCAGGCGACAATCCAGGCCATGTTCCCGGCAGACGTCCACAAAAACCAGGGCCCGATCCGCAACAGGACGTTCCCGTCTCCCTCATTCAGGGGACGAAAGGCCCCCCGCAATCCCTCAATCACAAACAGCAGAAGCCACAGGTAGATCAGCCCCCAGATGGAAAAGGTCCAACCGGACGGGGTAAACAGGTTCCCCAGCCGGTCAGACACCTGCCCGGTGGTCACCCCCCCGATGGGGATGGCGTTGGCCAGGGTGTTCACCACCACGGTTCCCCCATAAGCCAGCAGGTTCAGAAGGGCCAGCGTCTTTTTCAACTGATTATTTGTCATGTCCGTCTTTTCCTTTCGTTTCCGGCCGCACCGCCGGTTCCCGGGGGCCCTCCAGTCCGGCCAGCAGCGCTTCGGCCTGCCGCTTGCACAGGTCCGCCTCCAGCAGAAGCCGGATCACCTGATCCACCGTCTCTTCGCCGGTTTGCGGTTCCGGGGACACCGTCTTATCCTTTTCCCGGCGCACCTCTTCCTGCAGACGCAGGAACCGGCCATAGAGTGTTTCCGAATCTCCACCGGCAGCAAACAGCCGGCCAATGGCGTTCATGGAAGTCACGTTCTTCAAATGAAACACCATGACCAGGGCCATCAACTGCTCCGGACGATACCGTTTCTGCCGGGGCTTGTCGATCAGCCCGGCTTTCACGTAGTTGTTGATCATGGTCTTGGTGATCAGGCGTTCACCGCCGGCCGGCCGCAACCCGTCCAGCCGGCTTTCCATGAACCGGATCACCTGATCCATATACAGTTCCAGCTGGGGAATCTCCCCGGGGTGAACCCCTTCATGGGAAAGCACATCCACTTTCTTCGATTTGACACGCACCGAACCACCGCCTTTCTTGTGACGCATCTGCCTCCATTATAGCCTTCCATTCCCCCACCTGCAACACAGGGGTTGCCCCTTTACAACCCCCGTGTCCCGTTGTATGATAGGACTACGATAAGACATAGTTTCAAATACCACTTGGAGGAACCCATGAATCATTTTATTCGCGAACCCATCAACTCACTGACCCATCTGGCCGGACTGCTCCTGTCGGTGGCCGGCATGATCCTGCTGCTGGTCCGGGCGCTGGAAGAACCCACGGCCGCCGGACTGACCGGCGCCCTGGTGTTCAGTCTGGGCCTGATCGGCCTGTACAGTGCATCGACCATTTACCACTGGGCCAAAGCTTCCCCCCGGGTCATTGCCCGGCTGCGGACCCTGGACCACATCATGATCTACATCCTGATCGCCGCCACCTACACCCCGATCTGTCTGCTGGCACTGAACCAGCTGACCGGCGGAGTGCTTCTGGGGGTCATCTGGACCCTGACCCTGACCGGCATCATCCTGAAACTGGTCTGGACGAGTGCCCCCCGGTGGCTCTACACCGGCCTGTACCTGGGCCTGGGCTGGGCGGCCATCACGGTGATCTACCCCCTGATTCAGGCGCTGCCCGCCATGGCCATCGTCCTGATGGTTTCCGGCGGCCTGTCCTACACCGTGGGCGCGGTGATCTACGGCCTGAAACCCCGGCGCCTCCGGGTCGGCCCGTTTGGCTTCCATGAAATCTTTCACCTGTTTATTCTGGCCGGAAGCCTCCTGCATTTCCTGATGGTCTACCTCTACGTTCTCTAAACAGGACCGGACCCGCCGGCAGAACCCTGTCCACCGGAGAGGGACCAAAGCATACAGACACACACCCAAACAACCATGCGACTATTCAACCAGAAAACAGGGACGCCGTCCAAACAATCGGCGTCCCTGTTTTCTGGTTGACTTCTACGCAGATCTGTCCTTGTCCGCTCTGTCTCTGACTCTCCCGTCTGTCCTCATCTGTCCCTGTGGGTTCAAGGGTTCCTTTTCGCCCGCAAGGAGACCGGCGCCGCAACCCTACTTCCGGTCAAAAAACGGGCTTTTGCCGGTTGCAGACAGGGGAATCCCATAGGCATTGGCCACCTCCCCGGGAAAGAGCCCCAGGGCCATGGCCGCCTTGCCGGCGGTAAAGAGCACCCGGTTGTCCACCCGCTGGTCGGCGGCCACAGAGGCCGCAGACCCCACGGCGATCCCCAGGTCCGCCGCCGCTATGGCGCAAAGCCCTCCGGCCTGTTCGCAGCCCTCACAATCCCCGAAGCCGCAAAACCCGCAGGGGCTCACCTTCCGGGTCCGGTTGGGGGCCCCAATCAGCACCACAGCCGGACAGTTCCGGACGTTGCCGGCATCCCGGACGAAAAACGCCCGGTCGCTTTCCCGGCCGATCCGCTCCATTTCATCGGCCATCCTGTCTTTGTCCTCCCCGGTCACCACCAGGGTGAGGATCTCGTCCACACCCCGGGCCTTGGGGGCGGTCCGGGCAGCCACCGCCATCCGGCGGGCAGCTTCCAGAAGGCCTTCGCCTTCCAGGGTGTCACTGTTGATTTGAATCTCAATCCTCCCCTTTCCAGGTCCTTCCAAACTGGTTCAAATGCACTTTGTCCCACTGCAGGTCGTCCGGCGTCTTGGCCGGCCGGTCCTCTCCGGGGTGTCCGATGCTCAGGATGCAGTCCACCCGCAGGTTCTCGGGAATCCCCAGTGCCCGGCGGACCACCGTCTCCGAAGACAGGGTCCCGTCCTTGTCGGCAAAGCGCAGGCGGGACTGGACCCAGCAGTTCCCCAGTCCCAGGCTTTGGGCCTGGAGCATCATGAAGGTGGCCGCAATGGACGCATCCTCCACCCACACGTCGGTCACTTCCTCATCGGCCACCACCACGATGGCCAGGGCCGCGTCCGCCAGAAACGCCGAGCCGCCGGCTTTTGACCGGCCCAGTTCCTGCAGGGCCTCCCGGTCATCGACCACCACAAACTGCCAGGGGTAGAGGTTCCGACCCGTCGGGGCCAAAAGCCCGGCCTCCAGGATCTCCTCAATCTGTTCCCGGCTCACCGGCTCTCCGGTGTAACGGCGAATGCTTCTGCGTCTGTACATCACGTCTTTCATTTCGATCCCCTCCTGATTTCGAGTATAGAAAACACCCGGGGGTTTGACAACACCCGGCAACGGCCGGTTTTCCGGCCCTTCCCTGTTCATTTCTGGACAAGCAAACGCCACTCCTTGTCCAACAGTGCCAAAAAGACCAACACTGTTTTTCCGGTTGGTCCCCTGGTCTTCTTAATGTTCAAAGTCAAACAACACAGTGGTCCCCGACTGGTCGGACACAAACTTCAGGGTCCCCTTGAGCTTGTCCCGGACGATCATGGTCACCAGATCCAGTCCCAGATTTTTACTGGTGTCAATGGGACGGGACACACCGGTCCCGTTGTCCGAAACGGTGATCGTGCTGTAGTGGTTTCCTTCCATCAGGGCCACATTGATTTCCCCGCGCTCCTGTTCCCCGAAGGCGTGTTCAATGGAATTGCAGATCAGCTCATTGATCACCATGGCAATCGACGATGCCTTGTCCGCACCCACCCGGATGTCATCTCCCCGGATCGAAATGGCAATGTCTTGTTCCTCACACAGAGAGTAGGTCCGGATGTTCCGCTTGAGTTTCTCGAGAATCTGCAGCAGGGCGATTTCCTCCTCCAGCCCGTTTTGGGTCAGCACGTCGTGAATCGCCGCAATGCTCAGCACCCGGTTGACGTTTTCCCGCAGCACCAGCTTGATCTCCGGGTTGGGATTGCGGCGGGCCTGGACATTCAGAATGCTCGCCACCATCTGCAGATTGTTCTTGATCCGGTGGTGGGTTTCCCGCATGACCATCCGGTGTTCCTGCCGCTCTTCGGCCGTCTGGACACTCCGGGCTGCAGACAGGCTGAGCAGTTTCCGGTCCCGGCTGAGCGACTCACTGATGTCCTTTTCCCGGACCAGCACCGCAATCACCCGGTCCTCATCATTAAGAACCGGAACGGCGTCCTGTTTCACCGTACGGACGGCGTCAATCTTCGCTTTGACATCCCGGACCGGAATCCCCAGCTCAAAGGCTTTAAGAACCGCCGGTTCGTTTTCCCGCAGGATCTTTTTCCCAATCATCTCCCGGCCCCGGGAGGACAGGTCTCCGGTCTGCCGGGCCATGGCCACCAACACGGCCTGGTCCGGATCCCGGGTCAGGCAGTTGATGAACACATCGGTGCCCAGCAGATCCGCTGTATAAGGAAGAGACTTGTAGATCTCCTGGATTCTCCGGATATCCCCTTCCCCCAGATCGGTGTGTTCTCTGCAGAGTGTCGCAATCATGGTTTCACCCCTTACGTCTCTTTCAGAATCCGGCGGGCCGCACTGCCCAGATCGCAGTTCTCCCGGGCGCTCAGATCCCGGATCCGCTTGTAGGCGGCCGCCTCGCTCAAACCTTCCCGTTCCATCAGGCGGGCTTTGGCCTTGTCCACCGCCGTCCGGTCCGCGTCCCCCCGGACAATCGTCCGGGCGATGTCCACCATGGACCGGCGTTTGTCCATGCTGAGCTTTTGAATCTTCCCGTAGGCCTCCGATTCCGAAAGGCCGGTCTGCCTGGCCACAATGGCCCTGGCCCGGTCAATGAGCTTCTGTTCGTCCAGTTTCCGGCTGATCTCCCCGACCTCCTGCTGCATCTGCCGGATCCGCTGGCGCTGGGCCATGGCAATTTCAATGGTCGGCAGCAGAAGCCGTTCTTCCAGGGGTTTCACCAGATAGCCGGTGATCCCCATGTCCTTGGCCCGCTCGATGAACTCCCGGTCGGAGTACGAGGTCAGCAGCACCACACAGCCGGCCAGATCCTCCTCGAGGATCGTCTCGGCTGCACTGAGCCCGTCAAACAGAGGCATCCGGATGTCCATCAGCACCACATCCGGGTGATACGCCCGGCACATCTCAAGGGCATCGAAGCCATCGGCTGCATCCCCCAGAACGTCCAGCCCGTTTTCGGTCAGTATTTCTTTCAGGTCCATCCTGGTAATCGGTTCATCGTCAACGATTACGGCTGTTGTCATCCCTTTTACCCTCCGATTCAGAAGTCGCCAGGCCGTCTGTCCCCGGTCACTTCTAGCATACGCATCCTTGCAGGGAAGATCAATCCTTATTTCACCCTGCCCTGCAGGTCACTAAGCCCGGTGCTTTGAACAACGCGCACAGACGCACCAAAACGTCACCGGCGATGGATAACATCACCGGTGACGGATAAGGGTTCGTGATGCCGGTGCCCTTCGGGAGGGGACCGGCATACG
>SKMO01000091.1 GCA_007121025.1 Bacillota bacterium
AGTTTGACCGCGGCTACCTGTCACCATACATGGTAACCGATGCAGAAAAGATGGTTGCTTCGCTGGAAGATCCATACATTCTGCTGACAGACAAAAAGATCAGCTCGATCAATGAGCTGCTGCCTGTCCTGGAAAAAGTGGTACAAACCGGCAAGCCTCTTCTGATCATTGCGGAAGACGTGGAAGCAGAAGCCCTGGCCACGTTGGTTGTGAACAAGCTCAGAGGAACCATGAACTGTGTGGCTGTGAAGGCTCCGGCTTTTGGTGACAGAAGAAAAGCCATGCTGCAGGACATCGCCATTATCACAGGCGGCCAGGTTATTTCCGATGAGTTGGGCCTGAAGCTCGACAGCGCTGAAATCGGGATGCTGGGTCATGCAAGACAGGTGAACATCACCAAGGAAGTGACAACGATCGTCGAAGGAAAAGGCGATCCTGCCGATCTGGAGAAGAGAATCAAACAGATCCGTGCGGAGTCCGAAAACTCGACCTCTGATTTCGATAAAGAAAAACTGCAGGAGCGGCTGGCGAAACTGTCCGGCGGTGTGGCGGTCATCAAAGTCGGAGCAGCAACGGAAACCGAACTGAAAGAAAAGAAACTGCGCATCGAGGACGCTCTGGCGGCCACGAAGGCTGCGGTAGAGGAAGGCATTGTTTCCGGTGGTGGAACGGCCCTGATCGACGCCATTGCTGCAGTGGAAGCGCTGAGCGAGGAAGGCGATGTGCAGACAGGGGTCAACATTGTGAAGAAGGCTCTGGAAGAGCCGACCCGCCAGATCGCATTCAACGCCGGAGCCGAAGGGTCCATCGTGGTGGAAAGAGTGAAGGAATCCGGCAGAGGCTTTGGGTACAATGCCCTGACCGGCCAGTATGTGGACATGATCGCCAGCGGCATCGTTGACCCGGCGAAAGTCACCCGGTCTGCTCTGCAGAACGCCGGTTCCATCTCTGCATTGCTGCTGACCACAGAGTCCCTGGTTGCTGACATCAAGGAAGACAACGATGGCGGCGGCATGGGCGGCGGCATGGGCGGCATGGGCGGCGGCATGCCCATGATGTAGTCAAAAAAAGAAGACGTTTCATTGAGTCCCTGTCCGGAGTTTGCCTTCGGACAGGGACTCTTTTTTCCCGGTCAGAAAGAATGATAAGGAGTCCTTATGGCCGGGAGGGAACCGATGAAATCTTTCAGTTGGTCAGCTGGTGCCGGGTTCCCGTATAATGAACGGGAACGATCGAGCAGGGACAACCCGGAAAGGAGCCGCCAGTGATCATTGATATGCATGTCCATGAACAGACCCATTCATCAGACAGCAGGCTGGAGCTGGGCCGGATTGTGGCCCGGGCAAAAGCCATGGGACTGGATGGTGTCTGCATCACGGACCATGAGAGCAACGCTCTGGCGGCTACAGCCCGGCGGGTGAGCCGGGAGACGGGCTTTCCCCTGTTTGTGGGGGCTGAGATCCTGACGTGGCAGGGGGACCTGCTGGTGTACGGGCTGGACCGGATCCCCTCCGGCATGCTGGATGCTGAGGAACTGGTGTCGTTGGTCAACCGTGCCGGCGGTGCTGCGGTCAGTGCTCATCCGTTTCGGCAAAACAACCGGGGAATGGGCAAGACGATCCTGGACCTGGAGGGTCTTGCGGGGGTTGAAGTGCTCAATGGAAGCACGCCCTACCAACACAACCGGATGGCCATGAAAACCGCAAGGCAGGCAGATTGTGCACTTCTTGGGGGAAGCGACGCCCACCATCTGGACCAGCTGGGGCGCTATGCCACCCGGTTTGGCCGGACGATTCGGTCCATGGAAGATCTCATCTGTGCGATCCGGGAGGGAGACTGTGATCCGGTGATCTATCACGGAGGCCATTACCAGCCCATGACCTGGGACCGGCCACTGGAGTGGCAGGCTGTTTCCTAAACGTTTGAAAGCCGTTTTCCAATATGGAAAACGGCTTTTGTTTGGGACAAGCTCGTGCTGTCAGGTTGTGGCGTTTTTTTCAGGCTGCAGGGGATGATTGATCCCGATGACCTGGTCGACGTTCAGAACAAAGGCGATGCCCCGCCCGGGAGTGCCCAGTTCGGCTTCATCATTGATGGACACCAGAACTTTCTCGGTGAGACTCTCCGGAATCAGGGTGGCGATAAGTTCTTTTTCCGGTTCAATGGCCACACCGAAAATGGTGGCTTTTTCGTGGATTCCGGTGCCCCGGCCATACAAGACGGTGGATCCTTCTGCCCCGGCATCTTTGGCTGCCCGGATGACCTCGTCGGAAGAGCCTTTGTTTACAATGGTGATGATCAGATTGAAATCGTGTTGTTTGTCCACTTTCGTTTCACCTACTCCCATTAGCGCTGAGCCGTCGAATCCACAGAGTCTGCAGATTCCGGCAATGCCTTCAATATCGATGATCAGAACCAGTCCCCTTCGGGGTTTTTCACTCACAATGCCTTTTTCCAGAGACTGGAGGATGTCATCCTGATGCTCCGTGGTGGTGGCAATGAGAATCATTTCCCGCTCGGTGCCCAGTCCCAGGCTGAAGAGATTGTGCTGCTGCTCGCTGTGCGGCGTGGTGACCATCAGGGTGGTGGCCCCTTCCGCCCCGACTTTTTTGCAGGACGAAACGATTTTTTTAGCCAGGCCCTTTTTGACCAGGGCAATCAGCAGTTTGTGGTTATTTGGTTGATTACTCATTTTCCTGCTCCTTTCGGGCGTACAGCAGGCCCAGTGTCAGCACAGCAATGATCGGCGCCAAGGCAACCAGTGCGATGAGACCAAAGCCGTCCATCAGGGGATCGCGGCCGGGGATCTCTGAAGCGACGCCAACAGCCATGGTCAGGATAAAGGTGACGGTCATGGGTCCTGTGGCAACACCCCCGGAGTCAAAGGCGATGGCCACAAAGATTTTCCGGGAAAAAAAGACCATGATCAGGGCTGCTGCATACCCCGGAACGATGAACATCCAGAGGGGAATGCCAAACAGAATGCGGGCCATGGAGAGCCCGATGGACAGGGCCACCCCGGTGGACAGGGTCAGCAGCATAACGCGCTGACTGATGTAACCGCCGGACACTTTTTCCACTTCATAATTCAGGACCCGGACGGCAGGTTCTGCAAACGTGGCGACAAAACCCAGAATGAAACCAACGGGAATGACGACCCAGTTGTAGGAAAGCCCACCGAGCACCGCGCCCATCTTTTCCCCGGCGGGGAGAAACCCAATGTACACCCCCTGCAGAAAGAATGCCAGACCCCAAAAAGCCAGGAACAGGCCCTTTAAGATGTTGATGACCTGGGGGCGGGACATCTTCAGGTAGACCACCTGGAAGAACGCAAAGAGGGCCACCAGGGGGGCCAGTGCAATGAGAACCTCGAGCAGAATGTCGGAAAAGCCCTGAAAGACAATCAGATCACTCATCCGAAAATCACCCCCAGAATCATCACGGCCAGTATGGGACCGATGGACGCCAGGGCGATAAAGCCAAAGCTGTCATTGGAGGCCGAGCGGTCCTCCAGGACAGACGCCAGACCGACACCCAGAGCAATGATAAAGGGAACAGCCATGGGTCCGGTGGTGACACCGCCGGCATCAAAGGAGATGGGGATGTAATCCGCTGGCGTAAAGGCAGCCAGGGCAAACACCAGACCGTAGCTGACCACCAGCAGGACGTTCAGTGGCAGATTGGCGATCAGGCGGACCATGGCCAGAGCGACAAACAAGGCCAGGCCAAGGGCTACGGAATAGATCAGCAGAGTGCGGCTGATCTGTCCGTCGGACACCAGGTCAATCTGTGTTGCAAGCACCCGGACATCCGGTTCAGCCACGGTGACCACAAAGCCCAGAAGAAACCCGAAAAAAACCACGGTTTTAAGCTTTGCTGTTTTCGGCAGGGCGGATCCGATGGCCCGGCCGACAGGCAGAAGCCCGGTCTGCACACCCACCAGGAAAAGGATCAGACCAATCAGGACAAACACGGCGCCGATCAGGAACTGAAGAAAGTCGACGGCCGGAAGGCGGATGATGGTCAATTGCAGAAGGACGACCACCAGGGTGACCGGCAGAACGGCCAGGATGACTTCCCGGATGGTTTCTTTGATGGTATCCATTGGAACCCTCCTTTCTGTCTTTGCCGGAACAATAGGGTTGCCGCAAAGACGGGAATGCTGTGTTCAGTATAGCACGGTTGGGTCCGGGGTTTAAACAGAGGTTTTGTGATGGGCAAGAAACCGGTATAATGGGGAAGAAAATGCGGCAGCACGGTTGCCGGAGGGGAGGTCATAAATGAACGATCAGGTGCAGTTGCTGACAGACTGGGAAAAGGCACAGTCCGACAGGCTGCTGTGGGGAGAATTCTACCTCAGCGACGGGCTCAGATCGAAACTTGACTGTGGACCGGTGCATGAGGCCGATTGTGGACTGGGCATCGATCTGCTGTCACTGCCGGTCCGTGGGCGTGAGGGGGGTGATCCCTATGGTCGCAGAACGGTTTGTCAAAACGGGCTGACCACCGGCGTGGCACCATTGCAGAACGCGGATGAATTGTACCGGTACGAATGGCCGGGAGAAAAAAAGATCCTTTTCCCGGAAGAACTGGCTCGGGACGGGGGAACGAAAAAGAAGCTTCTTTTGCTGGAAGGACCAATGCAGCTGGGGTCTTCTCTTCTTCCCTTTGAAGTCTGGGTGACCGCCCTGGTCCGGGACACGGACAATCTGGCCCGGGCACTGTCAGCCTGCACAGAGCATCTGGTTCGTCTGGTCCAAAACTGCCCGGGGACTCTGGCCGGGGTGGTGCTTGGTGACGATGTGGCCGGCACCGGGGGGCCCCTTTACGGACCGGCCCTTCTGGACAGGGTGTACTTTCCACTGTTGCGACAACTGGTCCTGGCGCTGGAGCCTCTTCCGGTGGTGGTCCATAGTGACGGAGATTTGCGGATGCTTCTGCCGTCGTATCGGGACTGCGGGGTGGCCGGGATCCAGTCTCTGGAGCGCAGTGCAGGCATGTTGCCGGAAGAGTTGACGGAACAGTATCCGGACATGCTATTCTGGGGAGGGCTTTCCCGGGAAGGGCTGACCGGGGAGCGTTCTCTGTTGGACAGGGAGCTGGACGTACTGATGACCCTGCGCAGGCAGGGGGCCCGGGTGATGGCCGGTTCCTGTACGGGAATCCTGGACGGGGAGATGGATTCGGACTGTTTGCGGTTTGTGGGACAGAAACTGGCCGGTTTTATGGTATAATTTCCACATGAATTCAGAGGAGGAAACAAAAAATGGGGACGAGTTATTTTGAGGACAAACTGCGTGAAGTGCTGATCACAGAAGAGCAGATTCGGGAAAAGGTGGCAGAGCTGGGGGCGCAGATCACCAAAGACTATGAGGGCAAAGAACTGGTGATCGTGGGGATTCTCCGGGGATCACTGGTGTTTGCAGCAGACCTGATGCGCCAGATCAATCTGCCCCTGGTTCTGGACACCATGGTGGTGGCCAGTTACGGGATGAGCACCAAATCATCGGGGATTGTGAAGATCAACAAAGACCTGGAGACAGACATCACCGGGAAACACGTGCTGATTGTCGAGGACATTGTGGACACAGGCCTGACCCTGAGTTACCTGATGAAAAACCTGGAGTCCCGGGAGGCCGCTTCCGTGAAAATATGCACGTTCCTGGATAAACCAGAGCGGCGGGAAAAAGACGTGGCGGTGACTTACCGGGGATTTGAGATTCCCAATGAATTCGTGGTTGGTTATGGACTTGATTTCAACCAGCATTACCGGAATTATCCGGAAGTGGCTGTGCTGAAACCGGAAGCATACGAACAGGGGTGATGCGATGAACGATTTGAAACGAGAGCTGGTCCTGGTCCTTGACTTTGGGGGCCAGTACAACCAGTTGATCGCCCGACGGGTTCGGGAAGCCAATGTGTACTGTGAGATGATTCCCTATTTCACGCCGGTGGAGGACATCAGAGCCAAAGACCCCAAGGCCATCATTTTTTCCGGGGGCCCGTCGTCTGTGTATGCGGACAATGCCCCCAAAGTGGATCCGGCAATCTATGAGATGGGCATTCCCATGTTGGGCATCTGTTACGGCATGCAGCTGATGGCCCGTGATCTGGGGGGTGTGGTGGAAAAAGCCGTGAGCACCCGGGAATACGGACGGACCGACATGACGGTGACCTGGGAAGATCCCCTGATGGACGGGCTCCCTGAATGCCAGCAGTGCTGGATGAGTCACGGAGACTACATTTCGCAGGTTCCCCCGGGGTTTGTGGTCACCTCAAAGACGTCGTCCAGTCCGGTGGCGTCCATGGCCAATGAAGCCCGGAGAATTTACGGGGTGCAGTTCCACCCGGAAGTCCGGCACACGCCTTACGGGCAGGACATGCTGACACACTTTCTGATCGATGTCTGCCGGCTTTCCGGCACCTGGACCATGACGTCGTTCATTGAGGATGAGGTGGAAAACATCCGAAAGACGGTCGGTGACGGCCGGGTGCTGTGTGCGCTGTCCGGTGGTGTGGACTCTGCGGTCGCGGCACTTCTGGTGAACCAGGCCATTCATGAGAACCTGATTTGCGTGTTCGTGGACCACGGTCTGTTACGCAAAGGGGAAGCCGAGCAGGTGGAAGAAACCTTCAAAGGCCGGTTTGGATTGAATCTGATTTGTGTGGATGCCAGAAAGCGGTTCATGGATAAACTGGCCGGGGTCTCCGACCCGGAGGCCAAGCGAAAGATCATTGGAAACGAGTTTATCCGGGTGTTCGAAGAGGAAGCCGAAAAGCTGGGCAACATGGATTTTCTTGTTCAGGGGACACTGTATTCCGATGTGATTGAAAGTGGCACCGATACGGCCGCGGTGATCAAAAGCCACCACAATGTGGGGGGCCTGCCGGAGGACATGGAGTTCAAGCTGATTGAGCCACTGCGCAGTCTGTTCAAGGATGAGGTCCGTCTGGTGGGTGAAAAACTGGGCATGCCCCAGGACATTGTGTGGCGTCAGCCGTTTCCCGGACCGGGACTGGGTGTCCGGGTTCTCGGCGAAATAACAGAAGAAAAGCTGGAGATTCTTCGGGAGGCTGATCATATCGTCACGTCAGAGATCAGGGACGCCGGGTTGGACCGTGAGGTCTGGCAGTATTTTGCGGTGCTGCCGGACATGCGCTCCGTTGGCGTCATGGGCGATGAACGGACCTATGCGTATACGGCAGTGGTCCGGGCCGTGACCAGCTGTGACGCCATGACGGCGGACTGGGCTCATCTTCCTTATGATCTGTTGAGCCGGATTTCCTCTAGAATTGTAAATGAAGTGGCACACATCAACCGTGTGGCCTATGATATTACCAGCAAACCACCGGCTACCATTGAGTGGGAATAGGTGTGTCTCGGGGACCAGTCGTTTTGGGGAAAACGGCTGGTTTTTTCGATTCCATGCAGGATTTTTTTTATTGGGTCCGAATAATTGTAAGGTAAGACTAAAGTGAGAAGAGTCTGGAATTGGACGAGGGATAAAGGAGGAAAGACTGTGGCTTATGAATATGTAGGAAAGCCCTATGCGCGAAGAGACGGGGTGGCCAAAGTGCGGGGTGAGGCCAAATATGTGGCCGATCTGCTGACTGATGATACGCTGCACGCCAAGGTGCTGCACAGTCCGGTGGCCCATGCACGGATCAAGTCGATCAATGTGGAGAAGGCAAGAGCTCTGCCCGGTGTGGCTGTGGTTCTGACCCATGAAGATGTGCCGGCCCATGTATACAGTGGAACGGGGCATCCGGCGCCTGAGGATACGCCCCGGGATCAGCGGATCATTGACCAGAGGGTACGCTTTGTCGGCGATACCGTGGCTGCAGTGGCCGCAGAAACCGCGGAGATTGCCCAAAAGGCTCTTCGCCTGATCGACGTGGAATATGAAGAATTGCCGTTTTATCTTGATCCCCACGATGCCATCGCTCCGGGAGCTGAGGAAATCCATGAGGGAACGGGCAACCTGCTGGGGGACACGGTCTTTGACTACGGAGACGTGGAGGAAGGGTTCAAACAGGCAGATTATGTCGTTGAGGATACGTTTAAGACCCCTATCGTGGTCCATACACCGATGGAAACCCACGTGTCCATTGTCATTCCGGAAACAGATGGAAGCATTACGGTGCACACGTCCAACCAGTGTCCCCATGTTTGCCGGCGTATCCTGGGCGTGGCTCTGGACATGCCGGTCAGCAAGGTCCATGTGATCCGTGCGGAAATCGGAGGGGGTTTCGGCGGGAAACAGGATACCGTTCAGGAGCCTCTCAATGCAGCCCTGGCACTGGCCGCCGGACGTCCGGTCTTTCTGGAGTTCACCCGGGAAGAGGAAATGTACTATGGGCGGACCCGTCATTCCGTGCATTTCAAAGTGAAAACGGGAGTGATGAAGGACGGGACCATTGTGGCCAGACAGATGGATGCACTGTCAAACACCGGGGCATACAGTTCCCATGGACACATTGTTCTGATGAACGCCATGGGACAGTTTTCCGCACTTTACCCGGTGGCCAACATGCATTACCGGGCCAGGACGGCGTACACCAACTCTCCGGTGGCCGGGGCCATGCGGGCTTACGGGATTCCCCAGCTGACGTTTGCCACAGAAGCCCATATGGACAACATTGCGGCGCAAATGAACATGGACCCCATTGAACTCAGGGAGAAAAACCTGATCAAAACCGGGGACTTCAATCCTCACAACAATTATCGTGTGGAGTCCTGTGGTGTTCAGTGCATTCTGGAAACCGGACGGGTTCTGACCGACTGGAACAACAGACAGACCGTTCAGGTGACGGGCGACAAACGCCGGGCCCTGGGTGTGGCCTGTTTCAGTTATGCCCAGCACACCTATCCGCACGGCAACGAGATGGCGGGAGCCCGGATGACCATTGTGGAAGACGGATCGGCTGTTCTGGCCATCGGGTCATCGGAAATCGGCCAGGGCAACGACACGGCCATGCTGCAGATTGCTGCGGAGGCTTCGGGGATTCCTGTTGAGAAAATCAAGCTGGTGACCGGAGATACCGATGTCTGCCCGATGGACTGGGGGGCGTACGCATCCCGCCAGGTCAGCGTCTCCGGGATGGCCGTGAAGCTGGCGGCAGAAGCCTGTAAAAAAGAAATGATTGACGTGGCCTCGGTCAGGATGAAGGAGCTCAGTGAAAACCTGGATGTCCGGAGTTGTAAGATTGTTGATACCAGAAGCAATGCAGAGAGAGGGGATCTGGGCGATGTGGTCTTTGATCACTGCTACAACCTGGAAAAACCACGGGTCATCAGCCATGAGATCTATTACTCGCCGCACACCAATGGCATTACGGTCGGCGCGGTGTTTGCCGACGTGGAAGTGGATATGGGAACCGGCCGTGTAGATGTCAAAAAAATCTGGAGTCTGATCGATGCGGGGACCATCATCAATCCGCAGACGGCCGAGGGACAGGTTCATGGCGGGGTTTTCATGAGTTACGGCTACGGCCTGATGGAACAGCTTCTGCTGGATCCCAAGACCGGGAAGATCCTGAATGACAATCTGCTGGATTACAAGATGCCGACCATTCTGGACATGCCGGAAATGGAAGTGCATTTCGAGCAGACACACGATCCCCATTCTGCCTATGGGAACAAGTCATTGGGTGAGCCCCCGGCCATTGCACCGGCAGTGGCGATCCGAAACGCCGTTCGGCTGGCGACCGGCATCAACTTTACGGAGATCCCCCTGACCCCGCAGCGGGTCCGGCTGGCCATCGCCGAAAAGGAGCGTGAAGCAAATGTATAGCATTGGGAACTGGTGGGAGCCTGCGACCGTCGACGAAACGCTGGCAACGCTCAAAGACCATCCGGACGCCCGGCTGATCGCCGGGGGAACCGATCTGATCATTAAGATGAACGGCGGGCAGATCGATGAGACAGACTGCATCAGCCTGCATAAAGTGGAGGAACTCAGAGACATTTCAGCCCTGGAGGACGGCGGACTGTGGATCGGCGCGATGGCAACCTTCGCCCGGCTTGCCAAAGAACCTCTGGTGGAAGAACGGTTGCCGATCCTGGCCCAGGGGGCCCGTTCCATGGGGGGGCCGCAGATCCGGAACATGGCCACCCTGGGAGGCAATGTCTGCAATGGTGCTGTTTCTGCTGACGGGGCTCCGGCCCTGGTTGCCGCGGAGGCCCTGCTGGTTCTTCGGACCGCAGATGGTGAACGGCGGGTGCCGATCGGAGAGTTTTATCTCGGCCCGTCCAAGGTGGACCTGAAACCGGATGAACTTCTCCTCGGGTTTGTGATTCCCCCACATGTTGGGTATGGCGGCGAATACATCAAGTTCAGCCCCCGTAAGGCCATGGACATTTCCATGCTGGGGTGTGCTGTCTTGTGCGCGCTGGAAGACGATGGACGGATCCGGGACCTGAAGATCGCCCTGGGGACGTCTGCACCGACACCGATCCGCTGCCCGCAGGCAGAAGCGCTGGCTTCCGGTGAGGTGATGAGCGACGCTCTCGTGAACAGGGTTGGGGAAACGGCGGTCACGGAGGCCAGTCCCCGGAATTCCTGGCGTGCGGCAGCAGATTACCGGAAAATCATGATCGAAGAGCTGGTGAAACGGGCGGTCAAAGCGGCCTGGCACCGGGCAGGGGGTGAAACCGATGAAAATGATTCAATGTAAGATCAACGGGGTGGAGCGAAAGGTCCATGTGGAATACGGTGAAACCCTGCTTGAAATGCTTCGGGAACGGCTGAAGCTGACAGGAACCAAGAAGGGCTGCAGTGTGGGTGAATGTGGGGCCTGTACGGTTCTGGTGGATGATGAGGCAGTGGATTCCTGCATTTATCTGGCCGCCTGGGCGGACGGAAAGTCCATCGTCACGGTGGAAGGACTCAGCCGGGGCCTGGAAATCTCTGTGACCCAGCAAGCCTATTTGGACGAAGGGGCTGTCCAGTGTGGATTCTGCATTCCTGGCTTTCTGATGTCTACAGAAGCGCTTCTCAAGGAGATTCCCGACCCCACGGAACAACAGATTCGGGTGGGGCTTTCAGGCAATATGTGCCGCTGTACCGGCTACGCAAAGATCGTGAAGGCCGTTCAGAGAGCAGCCCGGGAAAAGGCGGCCCAGAGTCCGCAGTAGGCGTATTTAACCGGGAACCGGCATGCGGTGTGCCGGTTCCCGGATTATGGGTCGAAAAACTCTTTACAGATGGTCCTTTGTGCCTTATCATATACAAAGATGAATAAGGGCGATTAGCTCAGGTGGTTAGAGTGCTTGCTTGACATGCAAGAGGTCACTGGTTCAAGTCCAGTATCGCCCACCAGGTAAGCAGGGATCAGAGACGCTGATCCCTGCTTTTTGCTATAAACAATGTGCAGCGCAAGGGCTGGGGCCTCCTGGGAGGCAGGCTGCCGGGCGATGACGTGATGCCCGGCTGGCTGTGTTTTCCGCGATTCGCTGGCAAAAAAGTAGAGTTATTCCTTGAACACGGATGGCTGAGCTTGCGTGATCCGCACCGCCACGGTCTATACCGCAGTGCGGTTAGGGGTTCACGGGCAATGGGGGTCCATTGCGGTGGGAAAGACCGGGGATTTCGTTGTTGTGAACGGGAATCCGCTTGAGGACATCCGAAGAATCCGGGATGATGCCTGTGTCATTCCAAACGGAAAAGTGGTATTCCGCAAGGCGGGCTGCCCCTTCAACGGCAGTCACCCTGAGTCGTACGCACATGGTCGCGCAGGGCAGATGGTTGAGGGGGAAAAGCTTGCCCCGGTGCTTTCTGGAGAGAAAAGAGTTTTGCCGGGTTTCTTTTGCTGTGTTGCGAAATGCAGTATAATGAAGTATGGAATGCAATGCCAATTGGAAAACCGAAGAAAGGATGGCCTCCAATGGGAAAGGTACTGATTTATGGCGGAAGTGGAGCAGTGGGGAGCGAAACAGCCCGTCTGCTCAAGGAAAAAGAGCGTGAGGTTCACCTGGCTGGTATGGACCGGGAAGGCCTTGAGCGGTTGGCAGAAGAGCTGGGTTGTGGGTTCTCTGTGGCCGACGTCCGGGACCCGGAGAGCTTCTCCAGGGTCACCGCGGAGGCTGGCCGGGAAATTGAAGGACTGGTGTATGCAGTCGGGACCATTAATCTGAAGTCCATCCGGCGCCTGACACCGGATGACTGGCTGGACGATTTCCGGATCAATGGTCTGGGGGCTGCGCTGGCACTGCAGGCGGCCCTGTCGGCGCTCAGAAAAGGGGGAAGCGACCCATCGGTGGTCCTGTATTCGAGCATTGCCGCCCGTCAGGGGTTTTCTCTGCACGGATCGATCAGCATGGCCAAGGCCGCTGTGGAAGGACTGGTGGTCTCCATGGCTGCTGAACTGGCACCGGCGATTCGGGTCAACGCCATTGCACCGTCCCTACTGGATGAAAGTGGACTGAGTGCCAGTATTCTGGCAGGAGAAAAAGCCCGGGAAGAACTGGCCTCACGACATCCTCTGAAACGGCTGGGCACGCCCCGGGACATCGCCTCGATGACAGTGTTTTTACTGTCGCAGGAGGCCGGCTGGATCACCGGTCAGGTGATCGGAATCGACGGGGGACGCTCGTCAAACAGCGACTGACAGACTCTGTCACAGGTCAGCCCGAAAACCGGCCGGGGCGGGTTGACAGGAAGGAACCGGCTGAAAAAAGCAGAATATATAAGTGAACGAATCATTGTACGGCTGAGGAGACGGCCATGAACAAGCGAACTGCGAGCGACAAAACGGCTGAATGGAGCCGGATCTCACCGGCTGATCTGCTGACGATGAAAGACCAGCAGACCATCCACAGGCAGGCCCTGCTGATAGCACTGCTGTACGCGGGGCTCGGTTTCCTGTGGATTTTTTTAACGGATGCATTGACCCTCCACTGGGGACTGGATCCGGAAAACATGGCCCGCATCAGCCTGATCAAAGGGGCCGGCTTTGTGCTGGTGACCGGCATGGCGCTGTATGGGATGCTGACACGTTCGATGCTCAATGCCCGGAAACAGGGGGCCGAGCTGCAGTTCATCAATCGGATCCAGGATAAAATTCTGAAGGAAAAGACAGACGAACTGCAGGCCGCCAACGTGCAGATGGGCGAGCAGATGAAAGCGCATCGGCTCGCCAAGGAACAGCTGGCCCGCTTTAATGAAGATCTCGAGGAGGAGGTCCGGCAGCGGACAGATCTGCTGAACCGGACGATCGGGGAACTGGAGTTGAAAGTTGATCAACACAGTGACATGGAAGAGGCCCTGAAACAAAGTGAGGAGCAATACCGTCTGGCCGTCTCAGAAGCGCCAATTCCCCTGGTCATCCACAAGGAGGATGGCACCATCGTGTCCATCAGCCGGGCCTGGTATGACATGACCGGTTATTCACCGGAAGGAATCACGAACGTGGTACAGCTGATCCGGAAAATGGATGGCGACCGGACAGACGGGCTGTTGTTTCATAACAGCCGCAGTTATCGCCCGGGGAACCGGCAATATGACGGTTCGGTGAAGGTCCAGACCATGGATGAAACCCAGCGGACCTGGGATCTGTATTCCTCCCATGTCGGTCAGACCAAAGACGGGCAGGCCATGGCAATGACCGTGGGCATCGATGTGACGGAACGGATTCGCCGGGAGGAAGAGGTGAACTACCTCAGCTACCATGACGCCCTGACCGGACTGTACAACCGAAGGTTTTTTGAACAGAAACTCCGGCAGCTGGACGACGAGCACAGCTATCCGTTGTCGATCATCGTGGGGGATGTCAATGGACTGAAACTGACCAACGATGTGTTTGGACACTTCGAAGGTGATCGCCTGCTTCAGCAGGTCTCCCGGATTCTTCTGGAGGCTTCCGGTCCGGATGATGTCGTGGCCCGGTGGGGCGGGGATGAGTTCATCGTCCTGCTGCCCAACTGCAGTGCGCAGCGGGCCCGGGAGATTTGCAGGGCCATCCGGGTTGCGTGCAGCCGGGAACAGGAAAGCAGACTGGCTCTGTCCATTTCCCTGGGGGCGGACACCAAAACAGTTGGGGGACAGGACATCTCGGCAGTGTTGCAGGCGGCTGAAACCCGAATGTACGAAGAAAAGCTCAAAGAAAGCACCCAGATCCGGCGAACCATCCTGCAGTCGATCCGGGAAAAACTTCGCGAGAAAACGGCAGACGGGCAGGAACAGGCTGAGCGGATTGGCGAACTGACCCGCCAGATCGGTCTGGCCATGGGTCTTTCGGAAATCAAGCTGAATGAGATTGATCTGCTGGCCACCCTTCACGATATGGGAGAGATTGCCATCGAAACGGACATTCTGGAGAAGAAGGAACGGTTGGACGAAGAAGAGTGGATGGAAATCCGGCGGCATCCGGAAATTGGATACCGGATTGCCCAGTCGGCTCCGGAACTGGGAGTCATCGCAGAGTACATTCTGACGCATCACGAGCACTGGGATGGGACCGGTTATCCTCAAGGTTTGTCCGGACGGGACATCCCTCTGCTGGCCAGGATTCTGGCCGTGGTGGATGCCTATAACGCGATGACCAGTGACCGGCCCTACCGTCAGGCGATGTCAGTTGAAGAGGCCCGCGAGGAATTATTGCGGGGATCCGGTACTCAGTTTGACCCGGACATCGTCCGGATCTTTCTGGAAAAGGTCCTCTAGTTGCAGGGAAAGACTGTGTCCGGAACAATTGTGTACGGTTTTATCAAAATGGAAGGAGATGCAAACATGAACAAATCACTGAGACACCTTATCCTGGGTATTGCAATCGGGGCACTCTTAATGCTACCCACGTCGTTGTTTGCCGGCACATTAACGCAGTTTATTCTGGTTAATGCCCGGTATCCGATTGTGGTTGACGAACAAGTATACGAAGGGGATTTGCCGATTCTCAATTATGAAGGCTCCACCTATGTGCCATTAAGAGCGCTCAGTGATCTTCTCAATGTCAGCATATCCTGGAATGAAACAAGAAGACAGGTCGAAATCACACATGGCGAACGGATGGAAAACCAGGCGTTTCGCAATATCGCAGTAAGTGGCACTCAGGGCAACTATGTGGTGACCGGAGAAGCACGAGTCTTCGAAGCCACCATTCAATATGAGGTGGAGGACGGCCATGTCATCTTTCTTGACGGGTTTGTAACGGCCAGTGAAGGGGCCCCGGGTTGGGGAACGTTCACCATCAACATCAGTATTCCTGAAGCGGACTTACCAGACAATGCGACATTGATGCTGATTTTGTTTGAAGAAAGCGCCAAAGACGGTTCGCGACTGCATGAACTGCCTGTGACGCTGGAAGTGTTCTCTTAATCGGAACGATGGATTGTTTTGAACCGGCAACGTGATTTCGAATGCATCTTTCCTTGGCATCGATCACCGAACCGTCTGGAACGGCTCAGTGCCAGCGGGTCGCGCCCTTCTCCCGGGTGGCTGTACCGGTTGTCTGAAACACGATTGAAGACTCCACTGACACAGAAATGAAAGAGGCTTTTGCAGCTGAACCACAGGTTCATGCTACAACAAGCCTCTTGTTTTTTGAGCAACCGATTACCAGCTGCGTCCGCCGCCGCCACCGGCCCCGCCGCCGGAAAAGCCGCCGCCTCCAAACCCGCTGCCGCCGGAGTTCTTCCGGGGATCGTGGGAAATCCCGGAGGTCATGGCTCCCATACTGCGGTTCAGCCCCGTGGCGAACAGATAGGCGTTAAACGGCCCTGATCCGTAGGTTCCCCGGTACCAGCGGGGGGGCTCCATGGAC
Organism: Bacillota bacterium; assembly: GCA_007121025.1. Lineage (GTDB taxonomy): Bacteria > Bacillota > TC1 > TC1 > UBA5767 > SKMO01. The sequence continues at coordinate 15,760 of SKMO01000091.1, forward strand.
AGACCGGAAAACTTGTGGGCCCATTTCTTGGTGACCCCGAGCACCTGGGCGTAGGGAAGGGTGTCATAGAAGTAGGACGGGTTGTCCTCCAAAAGCCGTTCGATGCGCTCTTTCTCTGCTGTGCGCAGAAAGCGGCGAAACCCCAGAACCAAACCCAGCATCCGGTCTCCATAGGCTGTCCGCTTGGTGCTCAGTTGTCCCCACAGATTCATCAGCCAGGAAGATGCGGCCACCGGAAGAAACAGAGGAAACAGATCCTGTCCCAGTGTCAGAACCCCCAGGACGCCAAGACCACCCAGAAAGGGAATCAGGGTGAACAGCAGGGCGGTGATCCCTGCACGGGTTGTCCGTGATTTCAGTTTGGTCACACTGTGATTGAACAGCGTGATTCCCAGAAAGACAAACAGTCCCAGAAGAAGTCCCATCACGGTCACCGACAGATCCCAGTGGAAGCTGTTGTTCCGGAACATGGTGTATGAGGCCAGGGCCCAGAGCGGGAGAAGAGAGCAGAACGTGCCCAGAACGCTGAGCGCCACACTGCCTTTTTCGTAAAAGCGCCGGTCATCACTGTCTGTGAAATGGCTCGCCACCAGGCCCCGGGCCGTGTTCATTTCCTCGTGGAAAGCGCCTTCCAGCTCGCTGGTCAGCACTTCATCACGCCGGCCGTGGGCAAACAGCGCTCCGAAAAAATACCCTTCGAAATGCCCGGCAGGATCGGTCAGCTCTGCTTCCCGGATCAGCCGGAAGTGTTTGCGGCCTGTCTGTTCCACCGTGAGAAGTCCCCGGGATGCCCAGTGGAGGATCAGACTGGTGACATCCTGTGGGGTGACGTTTCGGTTCAGAATGTAACCGGCTTCCGGGGGCGTGATGTTTTCCGGCGGATAAAACTCCGGCGTAATGACCAGAGGATTGTCCCGGCCCTTGGTGTACCAGATCCGGCCGATCAGCCCCAGTAGGACCAGGGCGGCTGCCGGAATCAGCCAGGTCAGAAACGTCAGGGGCTCGCTGTAGCCGGTATAGTAGCCGGCCGGCAGTTCCAGGTAGACCGTTACGCCCTCAAAAGGGGCCAGGGGACGTTCTGTCTGTCCGGAGATGGTGGTTTCTGTGGCCTGCCAGGTCACCCCGTCTGTCCGTTCAGAGCCCACCTGGCCCACCGTGATGTTGGGGGCATGGGGATCAATGGGAGAAGGCAGACGGATCTCAAAGGAGGCTTCTGCGATCGTTGTGTCCCAGTCATGGCCAATCAGGTTCAGATAAAGAAGGGCCGGATCGGTGGCAAAGCTTCCACCGGGAACCAGCGTGTAGCGGATCAGGTATTCCGCCGGCCCGGTGACGATCACATCCGGGTCTCCGATCCGGATGGAGGCGGTCTGCCGGC
>SKMO01000035.1 GCA_007121025.1 Bacillota bacterium
CCGGATCCGGTGATCATCATGGTGGTTCCCCGTTCATCCAGCATCTCCCGGTTGGTTTGATACAGATCCTTTAACAGGCCGGATACGGTTTCCCGGACATTGGAAAAATGCCTCCGGTAATCTTTATACAGAATTCTTTCATGCTCATCCATGATCACAGCCTTCACCGTGGTGGAACCCACATCAAGGCCACAATGCAATCGCTTCACAAACATCCCTCCACTATCTCATAAACGCGGTCATGACCCGGTTTGCCCAGTCCATTCCCCGCCGGGTCAGGCATATGCCCTCCCCACTGATGCTCAAAAGTCCCTCGTCTGTCATCTGCCGGATGGGCCCGGCATATTGAGCAAACAGGTCCACACCGTGCCGTTCCTGCAGGTCTTTTGCCCGAATTCCCTCCTGCAGCCGAAGCCCCAGAAACAATTCTTCCTCCAGGGCCATGGCCCTGTCCACCGGTTCCACCAGAGCGTCCGGCAGACGGTTGTCACGGTGGGCCCTGATATATTCTACCATATCCGTTGTGTTCGTTATTCTTTTTCCGGGGACCCGCGAACAGGCGGCAAGGCCCACACCGGTATACATCCGGTTACGCCAGTACAGCAGGTTGTGCCGGGACTCCTGTCCCGGGCGGGCATAATTTGAAATCTCATAGCGCCCAAACCCGGCTTCCCCGAGAATCTGCTCACGGAGCCCGTCCATCCCGCTCAGCACGCCGTCAGCCGGCAGGTCGAGACGACCCTGTTGCTGCCGGGTGAAAAAGGCCGTGTCCGGTTCGATCTTGAGTTCGTAGACCGATACGTGAGTCAGAGGCAGACCGGCTGCCTCTGACAGACTGGACCGAAAGCTGTCTTCAGTCTGTTCCGGAACACCCTGCATCAGGTCAATGGACAGGTTGGCAAACCCCGCCTGTGCAGCCAGACGGACCATCTGCCGGGCCTGACTGCCGGTGTGAATCCGTCCCATAGCGGCCAGTTCCCGGTCGTCAAAGGACTGCACCCCCAGGGACAGACGGTTGACCCCCAGGAGCCGCAGGTGCCGCAGACCCTCTTCGTTCAGGGTTCCGGGGTTGGCTTCCACGGTGATCTCTGCGTCCGGGTCCAGACTGTACTGACGATGGATGGCCCCAAAGAGTTCCTCCCAGAGGGCCGGAGTCAGCACCGTGGGTGTTCCTCCGCCCACATAAAGGGAAGACAGGCTTTCGCCTGCCTCATGTCCCCGCCGGCTGATTTCCCCGGCAAGAGCCCCCATATACGCGGCCAGATCCTCACTGTTCCACCGGTCGGTGGACGCAAAATCACAGTAACCGCATTTGCGCATGCAAAATGGGATGTGGACATAAAGACCGTGCATATCACTGTTCCTATTCTTCATCATCGATGGACAGAACCGCCATGAACGCCTCCTGAGGCACCTCCACGCGACCCACCTGTTTCATCCGTTTCTTGCCTTTTTTCTGCTTTTCCAAAAGCTTGCGCTTCCGGGAAATGTCCCCGCCGTAACACTTGGCCAGAACATCTTTACGCATGGCCTTGACGGTTTCCCGGGCAATCACCTTGTTTCCGATGGTCGCCTGCACCGGTACGTCAAACATCTGTCTGGGGATGATCGCCCGCAGTTTCTTGGTCAGGCCCCGGCCCCGGCGGTACGCCAGGTCCTTGTGGACAATGCACGACAGAGCGTCCACCACATCCCCCGCCAGCATCACGTCGAGCTTCACCAGCTCGGACGGTTTGTAGCCGCTGAGTTCGTAGTCCAGGGAAGCGTATCCCCGGGTCCGGCTCTTGAGCTGATCAAAAAAATCGTAAACTATTTCCGCCAGAGGCAGCTCATAATGGATGTTGACCCGTTCCGTGCCCATGTACTCCATGGTGCCAAAGATGCCCCGTTTTTCCTGGCAAAGCTCCATGACAGCCCCCACGTAATCGCTGGGCACCATGATGCCCGCCTTGACAAACGGTTCTTCAACCATTTCCAGGTTGGTGGCCGGCGGAAGGTTGGTCGGATTGTCAATCAACAGCACCTGTCCGTCGGTCCGGGTCACCCGGTAGATCACACTGGGGGCGGTGACAATCAGGTCCAGATTGTATTCCCGTTCCAGACGCTCCTGAATGATCTCCATGTGCAGCAGTCCCAGAAAACCGCACCGAAACCCAAAGCCCAGGGCCTGTGAGGTTTCCGGTTCAAAAATCAGGGAGGAGTCGTTGAGCTGAAGTTTTTCCAGTGATTCCTTCAAATGTTCATACTGACTGTTTTCCACAGGGTACAGTCCGCAAAACACCATGGGGGTGGCTTTGCGGTACCCGGGCCAGGCTTCGCCCGCCGGCCGGTCCGCCAGGGTCACCGTATCGCCCACCGCCGTGTATTTCACGTCTTTGATGGATGCGGTCAGATACCCGGTCTCACCGCTTTGCAGCTTGTCGACCGGAACCATGCCGGGGGTGAAGACGCCCACCTCGGTCACCTCAAACTCCGATTTCTTGGCCATCATCCGGATCCGGTCCCCTTTTTTCAGGGTTCCGTCAAACACCCGGATAAACGGGATGGCTCCCCGGTATGTGTCGAAATACGAATCAAAGATCAAAGCCTTGAGCGGCTTGTCCGGATCCCCCTTCGGCGGGGGCACCAGCCGGCAGATGGCCTCGAGCATTTCTTCGGTTCCCTGTCCGGTTTTTGCCGAGGTCAGGATCGCTCCGGAAGCATCCAGTCCGATCACCTCTTCGATTTCCCGGCGAACCCGCTCCGGATCCGCCGAAGGCAGGTCGATTTTGTTGATCACTGGAATGATCTCCAGATCGTGTTCCAGGGCCAGGTACACGTTGGCCAGGGTCTGGGCCTCGATCCCCTGGGCGGCATCCACCACCAGAAGAGCCCCCTCGCAGGCGGCCAGCGACCGGCTCACCTCGTAGGTGAAATCCACATGCCCCGGGGTGTCGATCAGGTTCAGCAGATATTCCTGGCCGTCAGAGGCTGTGTATTCCATCCGGACGGCCTGCAGCTTAATGGTAATGCCCCGTTCCTTTTCCAGATCCATGGAATCGAGCAGCTGGCTGGACATATCCCGGCCCGCCACGGTGCCAACGGTTTCCATCAGCCGGTCTGCAATGGTCGATTTTCCATGGTCAATGTGGGCAATAATGCAAAAATTTCGAATGTTTTCTTGTTGTGTCATGCTCTGATCAATCCTTCCGTCTTGCTAACTTGATTATTATAGCACTGCAGTCCCCTGAACGCTACCTGCGACCCAGCCGGGCCAGAAACATCCGGCGGGCAGACCGCTCTTCGTCCATGCCAAGAATCCGGGTCAGGGCCATGAACACGGCCACACCAACGAGAACACCGGACACCGCAATAATCCCCTGGTTCAGTTTGACCCCTGTGTCCAGAATCGGCTCCAGTCCCCGGGTCACAGCCCAGACGCAGATCCCCATGGCTGCTGAGGCCACCAGTGTTTTGCGGGTGGTCTGGAGCATTTTCCGTCCTCCCAAAAAGCCCACTTTCCGGCGCAGGAAAAACAGCATGCATCCGGCGTTGAACACGCCGGTCAGGGAATAGGCCAGCGCAAGGCCCCCATGGCCCAGAACCCGGACCAGCAGCAGGCTCAGCCCCAGATTGATCCCCATGGCCACACCGGAAATGAGCACCGGGGTCCGGGTGTCCGACAGGGCGTAAAACGACCGGGTCAGTACATGGTAACCGCAGTACGCGGTAATCCCCACAGTGTAGAAAACCAGGGCGGTGGCACTGTCCCCGGTGGCTGTGGCATCAAAGGCGCCCTGCTGATACATAAACCGGATCAGGGGACGCGCCATCACGGCCAGACCCACGGACGCCGGAATGGCCAGAAACAGCACGTTGCGCACCGTCACCAGAAACGACCTGTGATACTGATCCATGTCCCCTTTGGCCGCATAGCCGGCCAGGGTGGGAAACAGGGCAATGGCCATGGACAGGCCGATCACCGCGATGGGCAGTTTCATCAGCCGCTCGGCCAGCCGCAGGGAGGCGATCATGCCTCCTTCCAGACCGCTGGCCAGGTTCTGGGTGATGAACAGGTTCAGGTAGATAAACGACTGCCCCAGCAGGATGGGCAGGATCAGCATCAGGATTTTCTGAACGCCCGGATTTCTCAGGTCAAGTTTCAAATGGTAGCGAACCTTCTTTTTCATCAGGGCAGGGATCTGCACACCGAAATTCAGGGCGGCACCGGCCACCACGCCGATGCTGAACCCCACGATGCCAAACCGGACGGACAAGGCAACCCCCACCACGATAATCCCCACGTTGTAAAGAATGCTGCCCAGGGCCGGGGCCCGGAAGTGCTTGAATGAATGCAAAATCCCCTGACTGACCCCGGCCATGGACATGAGAATCACCTGCAGGAACATGATCCGGGTCATCAGGACGGTCAGCGCCACAAACTCCGGTTCAAAGCCCGGAACGATCAGCCGGACCAGCTGGGGTGTGAAGACCATCCCCACAGCAATCCCTGCGGCGAGAAGAATCATCAGGAAATTAAACATGATGCTGGCCACTTCCCAGGCTTCCTCCTGCTTGTCGTTGGCAATGTAGCCGGAAAACACCGGGATAAACGCAGACGACAGTGCACCGCCCACCAAAAGAATATACAGAAAATCCGGAATGGAAAACGCCGCGTTGTAGGCGTCTGTCATCCGGTTTTGTCCGAACTGTGAATAAATGATGATGTCCCGCAGGTACCCGACAATCCTTGATCCGATCATGATCACCATCAGGAAACCGGCTGTCTTGGCGATTCTGGTCTCTTCCATGCTCATACGCGCTGTCTCCGTTCCAAAAATCTCACATTTCATTATATAGCGCCCTTGTGTCCGGGACAACCGCTCCGGCAAAAAACTTCCCCTGTCCCGAAAGAAAAAGCCGGACAGCTTCTTGCATTCTACCACCGTTAGTGATAAAATACGATCTGTTGACGAGTTGCGTCACGATGCACATTGAAATCAAGAGGAGGTGAAACGCATGCCGAACATTAAGTCTGCGAAAAAGAGAGTCCTGGTTGCCAAAAAGAAAGAAGATCAGAACAAAGTTGTAAGATCCAGCATGAGAAATGCAATCAGACAGGCTAAATCCGCCATCAAAGAAAATGCCGAGAATAAAGGTGATCTGGTGGTCCGTGCGATCAGCTCCATCGATAAAGCGGCGAAAAAGAACATCCTTCACAAGGCCAATGCCGACAGAAAGAAATCAAGACTTCAAAAAATGTTGAACAAATAGG
>SKMO01000002.1 GCA_007121025.1 Bacillota bacterium
GGATGATGTCCGTTCCTTCCGGAGCGGTGATCAGGTTTTCAGAGGTCATCACGTCCCGGACTTTGGTGGTCATGTCTTTGACAAACCGCATGTCCCGGTTGGTCAGAATCCCCACCAGTTTTCCATCCGGCAGAACCACCGGGGCCCCGGAGATCCGGTACTTGGCCATCAGGTCTTCTGCCTCTTGGATCTCGGCATCCGGCCCGACGAAAATCGGGTTGATGATCACCCCGTTTTCCGAGCGCTTGACAATGTCCACAGCGGTCGCCTGGTCTTCAATGGACATGTTCTTATGAATGATCCCGATCCCTCCTTCCCGGGCCATGGCAATGGCCATCCGGGCTTCGGTCACCGTGTCCATTCCTGCACTGATCAGAGGCACATTCAGATGGATGGAACGGGTCAATACCGTTTGGACATCCACGTCCCTGGGCAACACGGAAGACTCTGCGGGGATCAAAAGGACGTCATCAAACGTGAGTCCTTCCTTGACGAATTTGTTGTCGTTCATCGGGGGCACTCCCTCCTTTTCCTTGAATATATTGTTACAATTATATCAGGAAACCAGTCAGACAGAAAGGAAAAACCACGGGGTTCAACCCGTGGATCCCATTCCGCCCCGGCGTGTTTCTTCCGCCGGTTGATCATCATCGGTCACCAGGTAACGCACAAACATCCCCTGGGCCACAGCCTGTCCCGGCTGGGCCACAAACTGACGGTCCCCTTCATTGCGAAGAGCCACCAGAATGTGCCCCTCGTTGGCGGTGTTGTCTGCGTAATCTGCATCGATCCACCCCTGGGTGTTCATCAGCCGCAGGCCATAACGGAAGCCCTGGCCGCTGCGGACGTTGATCAGGAACACCTCATCCGCTTCCATGTAGACCTTCAGTCCGGTGGGAACGGTGATCTGCTCCCCGGGGGCCAGTTCAAACCCGACCGGGGTACACAGATCGTATCCTGCCGACCGGCCGGTGGCCCGCCGGGGAACCGGCATGGCTGCATGGCTTCGCCCCAGATCCCCGGGATCACCCAGTCCGCTGGCGTCCCGGAGAAACTGGTCTTCCCGCACTTTGTCAAACCGTCTCACAGGCAGCACCCTCCAAGATTTTCCCAGGTTTTCTGAATCCGCTCATCGGCCCCGGGGCCAATAAACGTCAGGGTTGACTGTTCCAGGTCCAGAAAGTCCCGGGCAAAGCTGTGCAGGTCTTCCAGTGTCACCGCATCCATTGCTGCGATGATTTCTTCATCTTCAATGATCCGGCGTTCGCCCAGCAGCTGGCCACCCATTTTTTTCATTCGGGAGGACGCGGTTTCCCCGGCCAGAAGAAGCTGTGCACGGATCTGGTTGCGGTTTCGCTCCAGTTCCCGGGCGGTGATGCCCCCTTCCCTGAGATCGCGATAGATTTCCCCGACGATCTGCAACACCTCGTTGAACGAATCCGGTGAAGTCCCCCCATAAATGGTGAACGTCCCGGAATCATTGAACGTGGAAAGATAGGAATAGGTGCTGTAGACGAGCCCCCGTTTTTCACGAATCTCCTGGAACAGTCTGGAAGACGCACTTCCCCCCAGAAGGTTGTTCAACAGAAGAAGTTTGTAAAAATCCGGGTGTTCCCGGGGAAAACTGACCCGGCCCAGACAGAAATTGATCTGCTCTGTTTTCTTGGGAACAAAATGAAATCCCCGGTGCTCCACAGGCTCCACTGTGGCCAGAAGGTTCGCCTTTGGGGCGAGACTTCCAAAGTGCGTCCGCACCAGGGCCATCACCTCAGCGGGGTCCACATTGCCGGCCACTGACAGCACCGTGGTGTCACCGGCGTAATTGTCTGCCAGAAAAGACAGCAGATCATCCCGGGTCAGCCCACCGATGCTCCTGGCTGTGCCCAGAATGCTGTTGCCCAGGGGGTGTTCATGGTAGAGGCTGGCAAGTTGCAGATCATGAATCAGTTCGTCCGGCGTGTCCTCATACATGTTGATCTCTTCAAGGACCACATTCTTTTCCCGCAGAATCTCCTCACCGGCAAACGATGAATGGAAAAACATATCCGCCAGAACATCCATGCAAAAACCCAGATCCTCGGCCAACGCCTTCACATAGTAGCAGGTGGCCTCCCGGCTGGTGAACGCGTTGAGGCTGCCCCCCCGTTCTTCAACCATCTCGGCAATCTCCCGGGCGCTTCGGTTTGTTGTTCCCTTGAACAGCATGTGTTCAATGAAATGGGCGGCTCCGCTGAGGCGCTCATTCTCATATCGGGATCCGGTCGCCACCCAGATCCCAAACGAGACGGAGTTGACATGGTCCATGGGTTCAATGGCCACGCGAATGCCGTTTTCCAGTGTTTCGATGTGTCTCATAGGTCCTCCCCATACAGATTGAATTCGTCAAGCAGTGTCGTCAGATCCCGGATCAGCCGGCCGCGGTCCACGGATCCCTGAAGGGCCATGGTGGTCAAAAAGTCATCATGTTCCCGGCCCTGACGGTAATCCGGCTCCTTGCTGGGATGATTCAGATAGCGGATGATCAGTCCAAGATCCGCATCCACCAGCAGACTTCCCTGATAGAGAATCGCTTCACGGGTCTGGTACAGGCTGCTGCCCAGTATCTTTCGGTGCCCCAGGCAGATGTCCCCCATGCCAAACCGGTTGACGCCACCCAGTCCCTGGCGCCGGACGGCCTCACCAACCACATCGGCAATGCCCTCGATGACCCGGGGAAGATCCGGCGGCCCGGCAGTTTTTTTATAGGCTGCCGTGATCACCAGCACACCGGGCATCAGAACCACCGCCCCGCCTCCCCCCTTGCGCCGGTAGACGGTCAGTCCGTCACTGCGGACGGCGTCCATGTTTAAATCCGGGTTTTCGTGTGTGGTTTTCCCCAGCACCGGATGAATCCCTTCCCATTCGTACACGCGGACGTATGCATTTTGCTCCTCCTGATTGTTCAGTTGGTCCAGTGCCTCCCGGTCTCCAGGGAAGTCTGGAAAGGCTGTGAATCCCATTCATTTGTTTCCTTTCACTAAAGTCAGAACCATCTTAGCACAAAAGCGTCAGCTCACCAACTGCTTGAACACCCTTGCCTTTTGGGATAAAATGAGTCTCATCGAAGGAGGGAAACCCAATGCCAATTATTGAAGTGCATGTCCGTGAGCAGGAGTTTGAAACCCGCAAGCGGATTGCCCAACGGATCACTGATGTCATCGTTGAGGAAACCCAGTCGCCGCTGCATGCAGTCACTGTTCTGTTTCACACTGTCAACCCGGACCATGTATCCTCCGGTGGGCAGATGGTCATTGATCTGCTCGAAAAGCAGAGCCGTTAGTCACAAAAAAACAGTCTTCGGACTGTTTTTGTTGTGTAAAGGCCACTGACCTCACAGACCGAAAGCCTTCCCCGGAAGGAAGGCTTTCGGTCTGTCTCCGTGGCAGAGCGCTATTTGGCTTTGACTTCGATGCCACCCATCAGTCCGGTAAACTTGATGTACAGGGTCCGGGCGGGATCGTCGCTTCCGGTTTGTGTGGCCGTTGTGGCCCCGACAATTCCGCCGGTGGACCGGTCGAGCATTTCCATGCCCCCCAGGTACACAGAACCCTCACAGATCACATTCAGATCCTTCGGGACAATAATGTCCACGCCGCCCATCATCACATTGATGTGAAGGACCGTTTCCCCAAGGGGGATCTGTGCATCCCGCAGATCCAGGTCAATGCCCCCCATAAAGACGGTATAGGTCCCGCTTTCAACCTCCCAGTTGCCCTTTTTCTCCAGTCCGCCCAGAACGGCTCTGAAATGCTTGTCATTGTGTCCGGTCTTGGCACGAATCAAATTGATCCCGAACAGAATGAGAAGCACTGGCAGGGCAATCCGCCAGATCATCTGGAAGGAAAACTCGATCAGTCCAAAGTTGTTGCCCAGGAAAGCAAGCCCCAGGAATACGATCAGGACACCGGAAAAGACTTCTCCCTTGCTCTGGTGGTTGATCAGATAACCGATCCCCCAGTACAGAAGGATCAGTGGCCACAACAGAGTGACAAACTTCCAGACGTCCCATTCGGTCAGTCCCAGATTGTTGGTCAGAAGCGCCAGACCGGCAATCACAATGGCAATGCCCAGAAACAGTTCTCCCTTGAATGTCTTCATGTTAATTCCCCTCTTCTATGTATTCTATGAATTGTCCAACAGGTAGTTCCAGCGAATGGAACTGACGGAAGGGGTGGCCCTGAGTTGCTGGGCCAGTTCTTCCAGTAGTCGAAAATTGCGTTTGCGAAGCAGAAGATCCACCTTGATGCTGATCTCATCCGGGATGTCGGTGTCTTCACTGTTCATGGACAACAGCGTGAACGGATGCGCTTCGACAAAGTCCATAACAGTATTGCGGATTCCTGCCTCATCCTGCCGGCTACAGACCAGAAGCAGGCAATAGGGTGATTTGGTTCCTTTTCGCTGCACGTAGTCAGACTGGATCTTCTTTTGCAACGGACGAAGCAGGATGTTGATCACCAGGATGGCCACCGCTCCGGTCAGCCCCATGGCCAGTTCTCCCCAACCCAGAAGGACACCCACCGCACCGGTACACCAGATGGTGGCTGCGGTGGTCAGGCCCTTGATGTTCAGACCTTCCCGGAGGATCACCCCGCCGCCCAGGAAACCCAGACCGGAAACCACCTGTGAGGCGATCCGGGAGGGACTGGAATCATCAGCGGCAATGGTCACCGACAGAAGCACAAACAGGCAGGCACCCACACAGACCATGGCGTTTGTGCGCAGACCGGCCATCCGCTGGCGCCATTCCCGTTCCAAGCCGATCATGGAGCCAAGCAGCAACGCCATCAGGATGCGAATCCCGTATTCCTGAAATTCCACGGTGAAACCACCCCCTTTTTCTTATTGTAGTGCAGATCCCTGCCCTGCGTCCAGCGTTTGACCATAAATGCCTGCTGAACAGTCGTCACCAGCTGTTTGACGCCGTTTCAGTCCAGAAGACGTTCGCCCGTTTGCAACGTCCCCGACAGGAACCGGTCAGGAAAGAAAACTGCCGGCATCCTTCAGGCTGCCGGCAGTTGAATCACTGATATCAGGCAAGCTTTCGCTTGGTGTTCTTGCGCCATCTCTTCGTCTCGATCCACAGCGGTGAGGCAATGAAGATGGACGAATACGCCCCGGCCACCGATCCGACAATCATGGCCAGAACGAAATCCCGGATGGTGACGCCACCGATAAAGAACAGTGACA
>SKMO01000138.1 GCA_007121025.1 Bacillota bacterium
AGTTCTTCGACCCTGTCTGGGCCTTGCGCAGCATGCAAAGATGCATAAGGTCCGGATGAAAATACGTCATTGCGGCACAGATTGCCTCGTCATAGAGGTTGTAGTAATACTCTTCCCAGGCGACCATTGGTGTTCCCTTCTCAATGTTCAGAATCCTGGACTCACGATCGTCGGCAGCCACTGGATTAAAATAGATCAACGTCTGTTCAATCGTCTGATTGCAAAACTCGCTGAGAAACTCAAATAATGTATTCTTGACTGTCAGGTCAGGGTTCTTCAGGATAATTTCTCTTGAAAGGAACACCTGAGAGTAAATGGCTGGCTTTCCGTCCGCATAAAAAACACTTTGCAACGTGCGCAGTTCACTTTTCTCGGTAACGTTCAGCAATCCGGAAATCCGTTCGAAAAAAACGTCTCCGATCACAATCTCACTGCTTCCTGCGATTTTTTCCATACGCGCTTTGTAGCCACCGTTTTCGATCAGAAGGATGAAATCCTGAATGGCATCGATCCGCATTTTTGCTCCCACGGCGCTGCGGTGAACAAAGTTTCCAATTCCATGTTTTTTGCTGATGATCCCTTCCCCGACAAGGGTCTGCATCGCTTCCCGAACCGTTCCCCGGCTTACCCCGAGACGACTGGAAAGCAGTGCCTCTGGAGGAAGTTTATTGCCGGCCAACTTCTGGCTGGAGATCATCTGTACCAGGTCATCCTTGACCTGACTTGTTCGTTTCTTTCCCATGTAACCCTCCAGAGGTCCGACCTTTAGATTCAACCTGCTCCTTGTTCCCATCGTACCACCTGCCCCAAAAAAAAACAAGGAAGCATTACGCTTCCTCGAATGGATCCGTTCGTTCTCTTTCTTCCATGGAAATGATGTCATACAGTGTCTGCGCATCTTCCGCTTTTACTGTTGCAGGCGTGCTGTTGACAACAACCTCCAGCGTTTTTCGTCCCAGTTCAATCCGCAGGGTGTCCCCGGCTTCAACCTCCGCACCTGCTTTGGCGGTCTTCCCATTGATCTGCACCCTTCCATTGGCACAGATTTCCTTGGCCACTGTCCTGCGCTTGATGATACGAGATACTTTTAAAAATTTATCCAGTCTCATGGGCAAAAAGGGAGCCAGACTGGTGTCTGGCTGCCGCTCTCCTATTCGTTGACTTTATCTTTCAATGCCTTACCGGCCTTGAATGCAGGAACCTTGGAAGAAGAAATTTCAATTTCGGCTCCGGTTTTGGGATTGCGCCCTGTCCGTGCAGCTCTTTCCCGGACTTCAAATGTTCCAAATCCGATCAACTGTACTTTATCCCCCTTAGCCAGGGAATCACCGATAGCATCCAGGACTGCGATGACAGACTTTTCAGAATCTTTCTTACTCAGCCCAGCGGTTTCAGCAACATAAGAGACCAATTCACTTTTATTCAAAACAACTACCTCCTCAAAAAAAATCAGTTTATTAGAATGAAAACAATTGCTGGTTGACTCTATTATTCGAGTCCGAATCCTCTATTCCTTCAAGGGATGCAAAAAAACTCCCGCAATTAAGGCTTTTTGGCTGCATTCCAATGGGTTTCCATTTCCTCCAGAGTCATCTCCTGAAGGTTACGGTCTTCCTGACGAGCTTGTTCTTCGATAAAACGGAATCTGCGGATGAACTTGTCATTGGTTTGCTGGAGAGCATCCGCCGGGTCAATGTCCAGAAAGGAACACAGATTGACCACAGAAAACAACAGATCGCCCAATTCCTCCCGGATTTCTTCCTTCTGCTCCTTCTCCAACGCCTCTTTGATTTCCCGGCACTCCTCTTCGATTTTTTCGAGAATGCCTTCGGGTTCTTCCCAGCCAAACCCAACCCGACGGGCCCGGTTCTGAATTTTTTCGGCCCGGTAGAGGGGAGACAGATTTCGGGGTACATCCATCAGGGTATCGACCCTGCCTTGTCCTGCCTTTTCCATTTTCTTGATCTGCTCCCAGCGGTGTTCAACTTCTCCCGGTGTTTCAGCGGTGCCTTCCCCAAACACATGCGGGTGGCGGCGAATCATCTTGTCCTCGACTCCCCGGACAACATCTGTGATGTCAAATGTTCCTGCTTTTTGGCCAAGCAGACTGTGCAGGACGACCTGCAGCAACACATCACCCAGTTCATCCTGGAGGCTGTCCATCTGGTTCTCTTCAATCGCCTCATAGACTTCGTAAGCTTCTTCGATCAGATACCGTTTGAGCGACTGGTGGGTCTGTGCGCGGTCCCAAGGACATCCCTCCGGGCCCAGCAGCGCTTCAATGACGTCCAGTAATTCTTCAAATGCTTTTCCTGGAGATGGTTTAGCCATCACTCCACCTCTTCAACCCATTCAATCAGAATGTCCACTTCCGCAGCATCCCGAAGATCATTGACAAACTGCCGGAAGACTTCATCCCGCCGCCGTTCCGTCACATACCGTTCAACCCCCGGCCGCAGCTCTTCAAAATCCGTGATTTTTTCATCCAGCCGGATGATATGAAGGCCGAACTGACTGATCACCGGTTCTTGGGTGAACTCCCCTTCCGAGAGAGAAAGTGCTCCCACGGTGAACGGGTCCACGAACGGACTTTCCAGCATGGAAAAACGCTGTTCCAGTCGTCCGCCCTGCTCCGCCGAACCGTCGTCAGATGTTTCCCTGGCGACCTCAGCAAAATCCTCCCCCGCGTTGAGCCTGCTGAGAATGTCTGCGGCTCTGCGCTGCGCATCATCAACGGCCTCGTCCGGGGCAGTGTCCCAGTCAAGCAGGATCAGGATATGGCTGGCCTGTCCCTGATGAAACGTCTCAGGATTCAATTCAAACGCCTCCCGGATGTCTTCAGGATCGGGCTGCACATCCCCGGTGACTTCCGCATACAGTTCTCCAATCGCCTGATTGAATGCATATTCCCGCAGAAAACGTTCTGGGTTGGACCCACCGGACACCAATATGGACTCAAACATCTCATCGCCGTAAATGCCACGGATCATGTCCACATACTCTTCTGCCCGTTCGAAATCCAGTTCGATTCCACGACGCTGAAGCTCCTGCAGCAGGACCCGTTCCTGAATCAGATTGTCCAGTGCCTCACTGCGGATCAGGGCCTGGAATTCCGGATCATCCGAATCGGCGCCACCAAATCCTCCGGAAACCAGCGACTGTCGCAGAGCATCTGCCGCCTCATCCAATTCGGTCATGGTGATCGGTTCGCCATTGACCGTCGCAGCAAGGTCTTCACTTCCACACCCGGGCAGCATCAGCAACCCCATCATCAACAACACCACTAACCAGTTCTTCAGCATGGTTTCTCCTCCAGTTTCACTTTTTCTATTATGCCTTGTTTTCGGGCGCTCTGCAAGCTTAACTTGACCTTTGCTGTTGAGTTCGGCATGCCGGGGCGCTATAATACTGACGTGCCGCAAAAATGCACAGAAGGGAGAAGATGGGATGAACGTTAAGTACAGAGTACGCGCTACGAACGAGGACGGTGCAAAAACAGTCGTCAAAGCCAAGAAGTTTGAAATGGTCATCGATGAACCGGCCAATCTGGGAGGAACCAACGAAGGACCGAACCCACTTGAGTATCTGCTGGCCGCCCTGTGTGGCTGCCTGAGTGTTTCCGGTCGTCTGGTGGCCAAGGAAATGGGCTTTACCCTGCGTTCCATGGAATGGACCCTTGTCGGTGAATTGGACCCGGGAAAATTCATGGGCACCAGCAGCAACAACCGTTCGGGTTATGAAACCATTTCTGTCCAATGCACCGCCGATGCTGACACGGACGAAGAGACCCTCGCCAAATGGGCCGACGCGATTGAAGATCGCTGCCCTGTCAGCGATAACATCCAGCACGCCACCAGCATTCACATTGATGTGAACCGTGCTTAGTTCACCAAAGCCTCTGCCCCTGCAGAGGCTTTTTGTGGTTCCTGGGCTCCTGCGGCCAGCAATCGGACGGCCTTAAGAAGGACAGAAAGCATCTGCTCATCCGATCGGCCGGCCCTCATGAAACGGACTTCCAGGTTCTGCCCGGCCGAAAAGAGAACTTCGCGTCCGAACACCCCTCCAAGAGACGACAATGTTTCGGCATCAAACGGACTCCCCGAGAACAACAACTGAAGGGCATTCTGTTTCTTTTGAATGCCCGTAGAACCCAGTTGTTCCAACAACAATTTCAGCTGCCCGAACTGAATCAAATGGGTCGCCTCCCGGGGGGGTTCCCCATAGCGGTCGATCATTTCATCGGTCAGGTCTTCCAAAACCGTGATCTGTCTGGCCTCACGGATCCTTTTGTAGAATTCCATTTTGACGCCATTGTCGGAAATATAACTGTCCGGCAAAAACGCATTCAATTGCAGGTTCAGATTCAACTGTGGACCTGAACGCTCTTGCGGTTCAGGCTTTTCATGTCCCCGCAGCCTGCCAACCTCCTCTTCCAGCAACTGAGAATACATTTCAAACCCAACAGTAAGCATGTGTCCATGCTGCTCGGCTCCCAACAGGTTCCCGGCTCCCCGGATTTCGAGATCCCGCAACGCGATTTTAAATCCTGAGCCAAATTCCGTGAATTCCCGGATTGCCCGCAGGCGCTTTTCAGCGATCTGACTGAGAATTTTGTCTTTGCGATACGTAAAATAGGCATAGGCCATACGGGAGCTTCGCCCAATCCGCCCCTTCAGCTGATAGATCTGCGAAAGACCCAACCTGTCTGCATCATCGACAATCAGTGTGTTCACATTCCCGATGTCCAATCCACTCTCCACGATGGTCGTACACAGAAGAACATCCACCTGCCCTTCCACGAAAGCAAGCATGGCTTCTTCCAGATGATGGAGGGGCATCCGTCCATGGGCCACCGCCAGCCGGGCTTCCGGAACCAGCCGTTCCAGCTTCCGGCGGGTTTTGTCAAGTTCACCGATCCGGTTATGGACATAGTACACCTGTCCATTTCGGGCCAACTCACGTCGAATGGCTGACTGAACCAGCTCTTCACTTTCTTCCAGAACGTATGTCTGTACCGGATGTCGGTCTTCAGGCGGCGTTTCGATCACACTAAGGTCCCTCGCCCCGGACAAAGACATGTGGAGGGTCCGGGGAATGGGGGTCGCCGTCAATGTCAAGAAATCAACCTCATGGCGCATTTCTTTCAATTTTTCTTTATGCGTTACACCGAATTTTTGTTCTTCATCCAC
>SKMO01000194.1 GCA_007121025.1 Bacillota bacterium
CTCCGGTCAGAATCAACGGCCTCCGGCTGGCCAGTGCGGCCACCGCCATGCTCATGGCAATCCGGTGATCGTTCCAGGCATCCACGGTCCCGCCCTGAAAACAGTCCACCCCATCAAGCTCCAGCCAGGTCTCCCCCCGCCGCACCACAGCCCCCAGTGTTTCCAGCTCTGTAGCAATGGCCAGAAGACGGTCCGATTCCTTGATCTTCAGGCGCTCCAGTCCGGTCAGCCGGCTGGTTCCCTCCGACAGGGCGGCCAGTACGGCCAGTACCGGCACCAAATCCGGAAATTCCTGGCAGTCCACTTCAATGCCCCGGGTTTTCCCTTTGCGAATATGACAGGACCCCGACGGGCTGATTTGCAGGTTTGCACCCATTTTAGCAAATAATTGAAGAATAATCTTGTCTCCCTGTAAAGATTCCCGGTGCAGATCCTCCAAAACCAGGTTCCCATTCAGGGCTCCTGCCACCAGGTAAAAGGCGGCCTGGGAATAATCGCCTTCAACCCGGTAATCCCTGGCCTGAAACGACTGTCCTCCAGGAATGTCAAAGACCCGGTAATCCTCATGGTTGTTCACCCGGATTCCGAAGGTCCTGAGCATATCCAGCGTCAGGTCAAGATACCCTCTGGATTCCATTTCGGTCGTGATCTCAATCCGGGAATCTCCCGCCAGAAGCGGCAGTGTGTACAACAGCCCGGTCACAAACTGCGAGCTGACATCACCACGCATTCTGTATGTCCCGGCTGTCCAGCGACCGCCGACCGTCAGGGGAAGCTTCCCATTGTCGTTCTGGTAAGCGATGTGTCTTTCCTCAAAGAGCCTGTAATAGACATCCAGCGGACGCTCGACCAGCCGGCCCGCCCCGGTCAGGGTCACACGGTCGGCCAGCTGCATCCCCAGGGGAATCAGAAACCGGAGGGTGGAGCCGCTTTCCGCACAGTCCAGGGTCACCTCACCCGTCTGGGGGCGTCCACCGTTTCCCTGAATGGTCAGAGTGTATCGTCCGTCCGGACCCTTCTCCCGGTGGATGACCGCCCCCAGGGCTTCCATGGCGTCAACGGTCACCCCAATGTCCACACTAAAGGCAATGTTTTCGATGCGGCTGGTTCCCCGGGCCAGGGAAGCAGCCATCACTGCCCGGTGGGCCAGACTCTTTGACGGGGGAATCCGGACAGTCCCGTCCAGAAACGCTGGATGAATACGCAGGGTGCTTGGCAGTTGAGTGTTCGTCTGCATGGTTTCATTTCCTTTCATCTACAGGTACCGTTCGATATCATCTGCAGGGATCTCCCGGATCAGCCCCTGCCCGATCCGGCGGATCAAAACAATGTGCAGGGTTTTCCCCCGCGATTTCTTGTCCGCCCGGATTGTTTCCAGCAGTGAGCGGCGGTCCACCTGCGGTGCGTCCAGGGACAATCCGGCTCCACGCAGGGTCCCGGCCAGCCGTTCGGCCGTTCCCGCCTCGGTGATGCCCTCTGCTTCCGAACGCAGGGTGAACCGGTACATGCCCACGGCTACAGCCTGGCCATGGGTGATCGCCCCATAGCCCAGGTTTTTCTCCAGTCCATGACCCAGCGTGTGACCAAAATTGAGCAGCATCCGCCGCCCGCTTTCCTTCTCATCTTCTGCCACAATTTCAATTTTCGATGCTGCCGACCGGGCAATCAGTGTTTCCAGGATCTCGTCATCCCGACTTCCCGGCGGATCCCTGTGATACGTCCCAACCAGTCCGAAGAGCTTTTCATCGAGAATGCACCCGTATTTGATGACCTCAGCCATCCCACTGCGAAACTCTTCCTGCGGCAGTGTCTTCAAGAGGTCCGGATCAATGAACACCCGCTCCGGATGATAAAAGCTTCCTGCCAGATTCTTGCCTTCCTGCAGGTTGATGCCCACTTTTCCGCCAATCGACGAGTCCACCTGTGCCAGAAGGGTCGTCGGCACCTGAATATAGCGGATTCCCCGCAGATATGTGGCGGCCACAAAGCCGCCAAGATCCCCGGGAACACCGCCACCCAGAACCACCAGAAGGTCACCCCGGGTGAATCCTGCTTCCAGAAGCTTCGAATAAATGGCCTCCACCCGGTTCAGACGTTTGGCGCCTTCTCCGGCCTGTTCCACGTGCATTGTGACCGCAAAGCCGGCCGTCACCAGTTGTTCGGACAACTGCCCCCCGTACAGCGGGCCCACATTGCTGTCCGTCAGGACAAACACCCGGTCTCCCCCATAGGCCTTGCGGATTTCCACGCCGATCCGTTCAAACAGTCCCCGGGCAATCTCGATGCCCACATCCTTTCCCTGCACCTGCAATGTCGTTTTCATCATCGTTTCCTTTCTAAACCCGTCTCAAAGCTGTTGCTTCTTTTCACGGGCACTGCGCAATATTTTTTTCATCTCTACTTCATCACCAGTGCGAAGAGCCGCCAGAAACTGGTCCAGCCGGTCACGAAATGCAACCAGTTCTTCTTCCAGAGGCCCCTGATTGGCCCTGAAGAGTTCGGACCACAGATGCTCATTGATGGTGGCAACACGGGTTCCGTCCTGGAAGCTTCCACCCAGCAGAAACCGGCTGTCCTCGGTAAACCCGTTCATCAGAAGGACCGCCAGAACATGTGGCAACTGGCTGGTGTACGCCATCAGCCGGTCGTGTTTTTCGGGTTCCAGGCAGACCACTTTCCGGGGGCCCAGCAGCCCCACAATCTCTTCGAGTGTCCGAACCGAACGGGCCCGGTTCTGGCTGGTGGGAGTCAGAATATAGTAGGACCCCAAAAACATTTCTTCCCGTGCCTGCCTGAGTCCCGCGCCTTCTCGACCCGCCATGGGATGGCCGCCCAAATACTCCAGGTCCGGCCGCAGGGCCTTCTGGAGAGTGGCGACCATCTGTGCCTTGATGCCGGCCACATCCGTGATCAGGGTTCCCGGGTCCATCAGTTCCTGGTGTTCCAGGATAAACCGTTGCGCCGCCTGGGGATAGAGAGCCACGATCACCAGATCTGCTCCCGGGAGCACCTGGGCCGGATCATCAGACAGTTCGTCCGCCAGATCTCTGCCGGCAGCTTCGCTGAGGACCTCCGGATCAATGTCCAGCCCCCTCAACTGTCCCACTTTTCCTTTCAGTCCCAGGGCCATGGATCCGCCGATCAGACCGAGTCCCACCACCGCGACGGTTAAGTCCGTTTCATTCATTTTGGTTCCTCCGATCCCCCGTCAATCACATCAGCCCCTTCGATCAAGCCGTTTCGTCCTGAGCACCGTTCAGTCCGGACGCCCTTGCCCCGGGAACCCACAGAACTGTCTGCCCCCGCTGTTTCTAGAGATTCGCGGAACGGGTGGAATTCTCCTTTTTTCAGACAACAGCAGTCCGGCTTTCCCCATTCACCCACGGCTTATCTGCCGGACCGGTTCTGCCATCCGGTGTCCTTTTGCCCCCTCATCCGGAAGTCCATAAGAAAAAGAGGCTCCACGAGCCTCCTTGTTTCATGATTGCAACACTGACTGCAACGTGATCATCCCCTGGCTCCCCCGCTGTCACTTATGCATTTATCCCGGCAGTCCTGCTTCAGTCGCACGTCGGGGATGTGGTGGCGTGATCTACGCACGTGGCGTTTGAGACTGTTGGGGCATTTCGTTTTCCTCCGACAGGTCTGATTGTATACGTGCAATTATAGAAATCTTTGCCGGAAGTGTCAACTGTCCGGAAAACACTTCGGCACCCGCGTCAAGCAGGTGCCGAAGTGTTTTCTATGGTTTCACGAAGTCCAGCACAATCCTGGCCGGACGGCCTTCTGCCCGGTTCAGTCCGAAAGCGTTGTAGGCGGCTCCCTCAGCGAGTCGAATCTCCATCCGGTACCCGTCGGTCGTTTTGACCGGCTTCTCAATGGAACTCACCGGCTGGCCGGCCCCCAGTTCAGGGACCACTGCACTGAAACGGTCCACACCCCAAAGGGTCAGGATCACCCCGCCATCTGCTTTCTTCAGCTCGAATCTGACCGGCGTTTCTGCCTGTGCACCGTCCCGGAACAGATCCAACACCAACCGGTGGTTTTCCGGTGAATACCGCATCTCCCTGACTTCATTGCCGGTGGACTCTGTGCCTCCTGTAATGGTCCCGTCGCTGGTAAAACCTTCCGGAATCACTACCGGATCAGACGGTTCCTCTCCTGCGGGCTCGTCCGGCGGGCTCTGTTCGGGCTTGACCTCCTGAACGCTGCTGGACAGCCGGGTGTAGTGATCGATGAGCCACTGATTGTTCGACAGCGTCAGATCATAGCGCCAGGTGTATTCAACCAGTGTGACCGTCCCGTTTTCCGTTCGCCGAAACGTCTCAGACACTTGTATCGATCCCCGCTCATCCCGAACGGACACGTTGCTCAAATTCAGTTCCAGTCGCTCATGACTGATGCCCTCGGTCGGCGTTGCATTCAGCCGGTCGACTGCCGAACTGCCCGGAAGAAGATGGTTTCGTACGGCGGTGTCTGCGCTGTTCACGAAACGGTGGTATGCCGTGTTGAATTCCTGGGCAGTCCGGGTAATCGCAATCTCATCAGCCTCCACATCCCGGGAAGGTTCGGACGGTTCTTCCCCTGGCTCCTCCGGAATCAACTCCGGTCCATCACCCCGAACCTGACGAACGAATGACGCAAAATCAAAACGCCACCGGTCATTGTCCAGACGAAACTGGCTTTCTCTGAAGAGGGCCACTGCGTCTTCCGGTCCGTCAATCTCAAATTCCACCAGCCCCAGTGAACCCTGGATGTGGGCATGAACCACTTCCTGGATGGTCATGTCGCTGTACCGGGTGTAAAACAGAAACAACGACAGATCCTCTTCAAACTGCCCTTCTTCCTCATCATACCGGCCAAAGTCCATCCCTTCATATGTGGCCAACGACTCTTCGTCCATGTCCTTGACGTCCAGAAAGAAATGATAGGCGTCCGCCTTCAGGGCCTCCAGAGCTTCATCATCCGGGCCCGGCTCTTCATCGGTACTGCGGCCGGCCACGGAACTGATCAGCAGAAATCCCCCGGCCACCAGGGCAATGATGGTCAGGCAGATCACAGCGACTTTTCGAAGAAAATTGTTGTGTCGATCGTAAATCGAGTGATCAAAGTCATCGTCATAGGGATCTTCGTCTTCTTCCGCTTCCAAAACCTGGTCCCACTTGCGAATGTAATCATCCGAACCCATGGTTTCCTCAAACCCATACGTTTCTTCTTCAGGGTCGGGTTCTGGCTGGCCAAAGGACTCTTCGTAGCCAAACGAACCTCCGTCCTCTTCATCCGGAACTTCCAGATAGTCGTCGTCCGGATCGCTGCTTTTCAGCCAGCTTAAAATCCGACGGGGATCGAATTCCCGCCGGCTGCTCCTGCGCCGGACCCGTACCGGTTCTTCCGGTTGCTCAAACGCCGGTTCCGCGTCCCGTTCCAGCCTGTGGCCACAATATGAACAAAAATTGGCCTCATCATTCACCGGGGCTCCACAGTGTTCGCAAAATGACGGCATACGCTCATCTCCTTAAATTTCAAAACAGAAAATCAAGACCATTGTACAAATGCATTTCCTCTGCTATAATTTGTATAAACTGAATTATACCTATCTACATTATATATATTTTGTTTTCATAATTCCACATTATTCAGTAGAAAGCAAGAAATTTGGTGATCCTATGCTCATTGGAAGGGAACACGAGCTGGCCTTTCTGGAAAAACAGTACCGCTCAGCGGGCTCTGCCATGGTTGCCCTGTACGGAAAACGCCGCACAGGGAAGACCGAACTGCTCAAGCGCTTTTGTGAAAACAAGAGGCACTCTTTCTATGTGTGCAGAGAAACCACGGACACCGAACAAATCCGCCTTTTTTCCCGGAAAGTTCTCGAGTCATCTCCTCTGGGAAGCTATATCGATTCTTTTGACACCTGGGAAAAGGCGTTCAACTTCCTTCTGGAAGACTCCAAACGGGAAAAGACCGTTCTGGTCATTGATGAATTCCCTTATCTGGTGCAAAGCAACCCCTCACTCCCGTCGGTTTTGCAAAACACCTGGGATGCAGGGCATGAACAATCGCAGCTGATGCTGATCCTCACCGGATCCGCGATGCAGACCATGGAGCAACAGATCCTTTCCGGAGACAGCCCGCTGTTCGGACGCACGGACGGCATCTACCGGATTGATGAACTGTCCTACCAGGCGTCCATGCAGTTCTTGGGTGGCTACAGCCAGGACCACCTGCTGACCTGGGCGACCCTGGGTGGAATTCCCCGGTACCTGAAACAGTTCACACGCGGTGGCGATTACGCCACCAATGTACTGGAGAACGTCCTGTCCAAGGGCGCTAGTCTGTACAGTGAAGTGGAGTTTCTGATGAAATACGATCTGCGGGAACCGTCCACGTACTTTGCCATTCTGGAGGCACTGGCCAGCGATTGTGTGAAAATTGGCGATATCAGCAAACGGACCGGACTGGACCGGACAAAAGTCAATGTGTACCTGAAAAACCTGATGGCCCTCGATGTGGTTCGCCGGATGCTTCCGGTCACCCTGGATCCCGATGATCCGCCGGGGCCCCACAGCAGCCAGTACGGTTTCACAAACCATTACATCCGGTTTTATTTCCGCTTTCTGTACCCGCATTTTTCGGCACTGGAAGAAAACGAAGCACACCGGGTGTGGACAGAACACATTCAGCCTGCTCTGGGTGACTTTCTCCACGACAGTCTGATCACCGGAGCCCGGCAGATCCTGTTGAACAGCAACAAAAACGACCAGCTTCCGTTCGTGTTCCGGCAGTGCGGAACCTATTGGGACAAAGACACCGCACTGGATCTCGTGGCGACAGACTTCGACCGTCAGCTGATGAGCATTCTGGTGCATACAGGAGACCATCCGGCAGGACTCACTGAACTGGACACCCTGCGTGAGCGGACAGCCCTTCTGAAAAAACCGTCCCATCACAAGCATTACGGATTGTTTTCACTCCATGGATTCGATGCCAACCTGTACGAGCTGAGTAAACTGGACCCAGCGGTCCATCTGTATACGTTTGATCATCTGAAAACGATGAATTCCCGGGAGGACGATTGAAATGGCTGTATTCTCATTTCCATCAAAAAAAAGAACGCAACTGTCTGCCCTGCTTAGCGGTATGGAAGGGCTTGGTTACCTGAAAGCCATGACCGCGGAACACATGCTGATCGAAGCGGACCGTCTGCTTCAGTCTCAGCAGCGGGAACGGGCTCTCGAGATCATCCGCCGGGCCCTGGAAAAACAGTTTGCCGATCCCAACACCGATATCGACAGCCTCCTGAAAGCGCCTTTCCTCCTGCAGAAAGCAGGACGAAAAACCGAAGGCTGGATGACCATGATGGAGATCAAGGATTATTTTTACGAAAAGTGTGAGGAAAACCATTACCCGAATTACAAAATGCTCGATATCGAAAGCAAGATTTCTTCCGCCATGTGCCGGTTTCTGCAATCGGAAAAGAAAACCGGTTACGCCCTTTACATGGCCATTAAGAGCTATTTCGAAGAGACCACCTCCACATTTTACATGATGAACGACTACATGCAAAAAGAAATCTGCGAGGGCAACCCAGGAATTAAACGGGGATACATCACCGCCCGAAAACAGGCGGAATCCTATCTGAACATCCGGATTTCAGAAGCCTACATCACCAATGCAATCCTGCCCCATCTCATGCGGGCCCGGAAAAAAGATCGTCTCCCGGAGGTCCTTGGGCTGATCAAAGAATACATCAGCCACATTCCTAAGATCGATTACATCAAACTGGAAGAAGACATTATTGAAGCCATCGGCTGATCCCCTTCTCCCGTTGCCGGCTTGCCACCGGCAACGGGTCATAAAAAAACTTCACGACGCTGTCGTGAAGTTTTTTTGTGTTTTGGTGAGCTTAACGTTCAAACTCCCCGGGATCATACCAAAACAGCTCGTCAAGCGTCTTGTCCAACGCGTAACAGATCCGCAGGCAAAGCTTGAGACTGGGATTGTATTTCCCGGCTTCAATCAACCCGATCGTTTGCCGGGTGACGCTGGCCTTTTCTGCCAGTACAACTTGGGAATACCCCTTGTTCTTTCGTGCTTTTCTCACTCTGTCATTTGGTAGCATCCTAACACCCCCAATGGTTATTTCCCCGTACATTTATTATATATGCTATATATAATGGATACAAGTTTATTCATGAAACCCGTTCCATCATAAGTTGTGAAGTTTTGCACATTTCACCTTTCAATGAATGGGTGGGAATGCTATAATGGAGCAGAAATCAACTCAAGAGAGGTGGAATAGAGATGCGCAGTAAAAAATTGGCCGGCCTTGTGGACGAAGGCTTCATCACACAAACCCAGGCTCAATACCTGGAAGACGCCATTTCACGGAAAGAATCTTTGATCATTTCCGGACACAGAGGACATGGTTTGACTCAGCTGTTTGGCAGCCTCCTGATGTCCCTGGACAAAGAGACCACAACGTTCAAACAGGTCCGTAAAACGGAATCTGACCTGGTCGATGGCTTTGATTACTTCATCATCGGAGACCTGAAAGATGTGGACTGGGAAGAGATGCTGACCGGAATCTGGTCCGAAGGAAGCAGCGTCATGGTCATGAAGGCACCCGAGTATTCTTACTCTGTAATGAAAATCCTGCGGAACCTGGCAAAAGCCGGCAAGGGCTCCGACCTTGTTCTTCAGGTGGTGGAGTGCAAGAAAGTCGGCGATGTCAAAAAGGTCGATAAGATTGTCCGGACAACCATCAGCCCGGAAGGAAAACCGGTTCGCGAAATCTTTGAAGGTTAACAAGGACAGACATTGAAAAGGAGCGGTCAACTGGCCGCTCCTTTCGTATGCCTAATAGGATTCCTGAACCGTCTGGCTTCCCGGTTAAAAGGGCCGCTCCAGAAGAACACCCTCCACATACCGTTTGCGGATCATCGACGCGTTTCCCGTGTAAATGAACCGCTGAATCCGTTCCTCCAGAGACAGGTCTCCCTGAAGTGCCGGCGCATCGTCCACCACCAAAAAATCCGCCAGGTAGCCCGGCTCCAGGCTGCCCACCTGACCGAAAAAGCTTCCGCCCCCTTTGGTCCCCAGATAAAACGCTTCCGCCGTGGACAGGAAGGTCGACTTGTCGTCCATGGCCACCGCCCGCATTTTGGAAAGCTGAATGGCCAGGGCCATCACCTGGGGCATGGACAGGGTATGGCCTGCGCCAATGTCCGAACCAAGCCCGACACGGATCCCATCGGCCAGGTACTCTTTCACCGGCATGATGCCGCTGATCAGGTTGGCATTGGAATGAGGACAATGGACAGCAACAACACTGTTGTCCCGAATCAGGGCCGCTTCCTCACCCTTGCAATAGATGCAGTGGGCCATTACAGTGGGCTGTTTGCCAAACAGGGAAAACTGGTCGTAGACTCCGCAATAATTCTCGCTTTCCGGATGAAGCTGGCAAACCCAGTCGATCTCTTCGGGATTTTCATTGAGGTGGCTTTGAACCGGCACATTGTACCGGTTCGCCAGTTCCCCGAGCCCGGCCATCAGTTCACTGCTGCAGGAAGGCACGAACCGCGGGGTGATGATCGGTTTGACCCGGCTGGAACAGTCCAGATAACCACGGACAAATGTTTCTGTGTCTTCTAGCGACCGTTGTGTCTCTTCAATGTAAAACTCCGGAGAATTGCGGTCCATGTTGACTTTACCGACAAACCCAGACAGGCCCGACTGAATCATCAGGTCGGCCAGCCTCTGGGTGGCCTCCAAATGAATGGACGCAAAGAGCACCGACCGGGTGGTTCCCTCCTCCCAGAGCTGGTTGATCAGGGCACGGTACACCCGGTCTGCGTAATCAACATCACTGTACTTGGCTTCTTCCGGAAACGTGTACGTCTCAAGCCAGGGCAACAGCTGCATATCCAGTCCCAGCCCCAGATTCGGGTACTGGGGCGCGTGAAGATGCAAATCCACAAATCCGGGCATGATCATCTGGTGGCCGACGTCTGTCAGCGGCCAGTCCTGCCAGGGGGCAGGCAGACCGGCGCCGGCATGACGAATGACACCGTTTTCCACCACCAAATACCCTTCAGGGATCACATCAAACTGATCCGGTGTCCGGGTAAACACCAGATCACCTTTCAGCACAAATTTCATTTCTTCTTCACCTCTTTATTCTCATTAGTGCCTTTCCACCCCATTATACCCGATTCCTCCTTTTAAGGACATACCTATAACCATATTTAAGGAGGTTTTCAGAAAAAAAGGCAGCCGAAGCTACCTTTCATTCAGATACCCGTGGACCTTCTCATTGACCGCTTTTTCGATCAATTGCAGGTTCAGCTCAGCTTCATCCCGGGTTGTCCCCACGGCACTGATGTAAATCTTGATTTTCGGTTCCGTTCCGGATGGCCGGACCGCCAGCCAGCTGTGATTCTTCAGGTAGTACCGCAGCACGTTGGATTTCGGAAACCCTTCAATGTCACGAAGAAAGTCCTGCATATGTGCCACATCCAGTGTTCCCTGGCTGTCTATGCCCTCGTCACGGAACAGCTGCATCAAACCATGAATCAGCTTTTTGCCCTCTTCACCTTCCAGAACAATGTTCATGGTGTCTTCGATGTAATACCCGTAGTCACCGTAGAGTTCTTCCAGTTGGTCCACCAGGGTTTTCCCTTCCGCAAGAAGAGCACCGGTCATTTCGGCCACCAACACGGCTGCACCGAAACTGTCTTTGTCCCGTATGTATGTTCCCGGCAGGTAACCAATGCTTTCCTCGAAGGAAAACAGGACGTTCTTGCCTTCATCCAGCAACTGCTGCATCTTGGTACCAATGTACTTGTAGCCGGTCAGTGTATTGACCACCCCAACGTTGTTGCGCTTGGCGATCGCCGAACACAGATCACTGGTCACCACCGTCTTGATGATATAGGTATGCGGTTCAAGGTGACGTGTGCGGATCAGATAATCCACCACCAGCGCACCGAGCTGATTCCCCGTGATGGTCACATACTTGCCTTCATGCAACACCATCACACCGAGGCGGTCGGCGTCCGGGTCAGCGGCCATCAGCAGATCGGCATCCACTTCCTTGCCCTTTTCGATGAGCAGTTTCATCGCTCCCTCTTCTTCAGGGTTTGGCTTGCGGACTGTGGGGAAATTGCCATTTGGCGCGAATTGCGATTCAACCACTTCGAGGTTGTAGCCCAGCTTGTCGAACAGCATCTTCGTGGGTTCCCCTCCCACACCATGCAGGGGTGTGTACGCCACGGTCATCGAGCGGTTTGCCTTGCCTTTGTGCAGGTGACGGACTTCCCGCAAAAATTTTGTCCGAACGCTTCCCGGAAGAAGCTTCACCAGTTTTTCTTCAGGGTCAACCAGGACGTCCTCCAATCCCCTGAGTCCTTCCAGTTCTTCAAACACAAGTTCTCCCTGTTCGTCCGAAAGCTGGCAACCCAGTGCATTGTATGCTTTGCACCCATTGTATTCCGGCGGATTGTGACTGGCCGTAAACATCATGCCGCCGGCCGCTTTCCGGGTCCGGATCGCATAGGAGATCTCCGGAGTTGAGCTGACGTCATCGTAGATCCAGACCTTGATGCCGTTGGCACTCAGAACCCCGGCCGCTTCCCGGGCAAAGGCCTCTGACATGATGCGGCAATCAAACGCCAGAATCACCCCTCCGTTTAACTCCCGGTCGTAAATCCGTTTGAGAAACAGGGCATAAGCCTGCGTCACTTTACGGATCACATACTTGTTCATCCGGTTTGTACCCACGCCGCGAATACCACGCACCCCGGCCGTGCCAAAGCTCAGATCAGTGTAAAACCGGTCCCGGATTTCCTCTGGCGTCAATTCACGCAGTTCCTCTTTGTCCTCTTCGTCGATATACGGGCTGGACAGCCATTGTTCATATTTTTCCATGTGGTCCATTTGCGTTCACTCCTATCCGGTATCGTTCTGTGCCACTATACGTGCTGTGCCATTAACCTCTCGCTCTGTTCATTTTCTGCATCCGAGCAGCAAAACCCTGCCGGCCAACCAAAGTTGCCTCTAAACTTCCGATTTCAACCGAAGCGTCCACTGTTCCAGCGCTTCCAGAAGCGCCCCGACCTTCGCGGTTTTCCCTGGGTCGGTCAGCCGCCCTTCCGGGGTGAACTGCTCCTTGCTGTGCGGAAGAATGAACACCGGTCGGCTCAGTGGATGCATGTTCAATTTGGACAGAACACCCCGGAGTTCTTTCTGCATCTGGCTGGTCCCCAGATAGCCGGTTGACGCCCCCATGATTGCCGCCGGCTTATCCGACAGCACCCGGTTCCTGGGCGCCCGGCTCAGCCAGTCGACCGCATTTTTCAGCACCGGGGACAGGCTGCCATTGTATTCAGGCGACACGATCAAAACGGCATCCGCCTCCGAAACAGCGTCCATCAGACGCTGGACTTCCAGGGGAAAGCCGCCTTCTTCCAGGTCCTCATTCATCATGGGCAGATTGCCAATCTCATACAGTTCCAACGCCATGGTCTCCGGCGCCAGCCGAATGGCCTCACGAAGCAGTTTCCGGTTGTAGGATTCCCTGCGCAAACTCCCGCATAGTCCAATAACCTTCATGATGATTTCCTCCTTGTTGTTGTCAAAGCAGTGGAGAGAGCAGTCGGGCCACGGGTTCCTTCAGCCGCACGGAAAAGGGACGGTTTTGATAGTCCTCCAGCGTGATCTGCCGGCTGAGCGTCATGTCCTCCTCGAACAGTCTGGTGTACTGTCCGGCTGTCTCCTGATTGTAAATAAACGAGTTCGCCTCGAAGTTCAGACGAAACGAACGGATGTCAAAATTTGCCGTCCCGCAGGTCAGCACCTTGCGGTCCGCCACCATGGTTTTCGCATGCAGAAACCCGTTCTCATAGGTGTATGCTTCCAGGCCAAAGGGAAGAAGATCGCCGATGTACGAATACGTCGCCCAATACACGAAAATGTGATCCGGCTTGTTGGGGATCATGATCCGGACCCTCACCCCACGCAGAAGGGCGATTTTAACGGCTTCCAGCAACGAATCGTCCGGTACAAAATACGGTGTTTGAATGTCGATGGATTCACTGGCCTGATTGATCATCTCAATGAACCCATATTTGATTTGTTCCAGACTGTTTTCCGGACCGCTGGCGACCAGTTGCATGGCCACCTGTCCCGTTCCCGGCTGATCCGGAAAATAATCCGGATTTCCGGAAATGTCGCGGCCGCTGGACAGTCTCCAGTCCAGAATAAAGCGGCTTTGAATATCGTATACAGCCGACCCGGTCACCCGCAGATGGGTGTCCCGCCAATAGCCCATCCGGCTGTTGGACCCCAGGTATTCCTCTCCAACGTTGAACCCGCCGATATAGGCTTCCTCCCCGTCAATCACCACAATCTTGCGGTGATTCCGGTGATTGACCAGCAGTTCAAGATACGGGAGCACTTTGTTGGGAAAGAAAGTGGCCACTTCGACTCCGCTTTTGCGGGCTTCCTCCAGCCGGCTTCCGGGAAACTTGTTTCCCACACCGTCGATCAAAACCCGGACTTCCACTCCGTCACGGGCCTTTTCCTCAAGAAGCTCGAGCAGCCGGCGCCCCAGTCCGTCGTTTCGAAAAATGTAGTATTCCACATGAATGTGTTTTTTCGCCTGTCGGACACTGTCAAACAGACGGTCAAATTTTTTTCGTCCATCCGTGAAGATGTCAACAGTATTGTCCTGGGAATAGATGGCATGAGACAGTTTCAGGTTCATCCGGATCAATCCGCGGAACTCTTCTGATACAACCTCATTGAACGGCAGTTCCCCACGTTCCAGTTCCTGAAACTGGCGCCCTGCCAACCGGCGAATCTCTTTTTTTTCGTTTTCCTTGACCCGAAACACTCTGCGTCGGCTGATGTCCCGGCCAAAAAAAAGGTACAGCACAAAGCCCATGTACGGCAGCGTGACCAGAATCAACAACCAGGCGATGGTGGTGCTGGTTTTGCGCCGTTCCAGAATCATCACCGAGACAATCAGCACCACATACAGCAAAAACAACCCGTAAAACAGATCCTGTATACTCATCCCCGTTACATCAGTTCGGCGGCCATTTCGGCCAGCTGAGAACGTTCCCCTTTCACCAGGGTGATGTGGCCGGCCAACTCCTGTTCTTTAAACAGTTCTGCAGCACAGGACAGCCCGTTGCTGGTGGAATCAATGTACGGGTTGTCAATCTGTTCCGGATCCCCCACCAGGACAATCTTACTGCCTTCTCCCGCCCGGGAAATGATGGTCTTCGCCTCATGCCGGGTCAGGTTCTGCGCTTCGTCAACAATGATGAACTGCCGGGGAATCGAGCGCCCCCGGATGTAGGTCAACGCTTCCAGCTCAATGTTCTTCATCCCCATCATCATGTTTTCCAGAGGATTCTTTTCATCCGCAGAAAACAAAAATTCCAAATTATCATAGATCGGCTGCATCCATGGCCGGAGTTTATCGTCCTTTTCCCCGGGCAGATAGCCAATGTCACGGCCCATGGGCACCACCGGCCGGGCCACCAGTAACTTGCGGTAATGATGATCATCGACCACCTTGGTCAGGGCGGCTGCCAGGGCCAGCAGCGTCTTCCCGGTTCCGGCGCGGCCGTTAATGGTCACCAGGGAAATTCGGTCATCCATCAGGAGTTCCAGGGCCATCCGCTGCTGAATATTGCGCCCGGTGATCCCCCAGATGGGTTCGACACCAAAATGCAGGGGCACCAGGCGCCCTGCCTTGCAGCGGGCCACTGCCGACTGGCTTGAACCAGCCTCATCCTTCAGAATGAAAAACTGATTCGGGTACACGTCCATATTCAGCAGCTCCGGATCCAATTGCCGGTCCCTGTAAAACCGATCAATGATTCCAGGCGCCACGCTGACTTCCCGGAATCCCCGGTACAACCGGTCCGGGGCCGTCACGCGGTCATTGCGGTAATCTTCCGTCCGCAACCCCAGGGCGTCCGCCTTGATTCGCATGATGGCATCATTGCTGACCAGAATCACCGGCTTTTCGGACGTCTCCTCCTCTTTCCAGATGGTATAGGCCACTGACAGAATGCGGTTGTCGTTGTTGAGTTCAGGAAAGACTTTCTGCATGTTCCGGTTCAGCTGATGGTTCATTTCCACCCGCAGGGTGCCGCCACCCTCTGTGGAAACCCCAAGATTCAGGGGGTTTTGCTGACGCAGTCTGTCCAACGTCCTTGCGGCTTCCCGGGCGTTTCGCCCGATGTCATCCAGAAGCCGCTTTTTGCCGTCAATTTCTTCGATCACCACCGTGGGAATCACCACATCATTGTCTTCAAATTTAAGAAACGAATGGGGATCACTGAGAATCACATTGGTGTCCAATATAAAGGTTTTTTTCATCGCTATGCGAAGGCGCGAAGTCTCGTCACGTTGTCATGAGAGAAGCGCCTTGCCTCCTTTCGATCAATAACGTTTTTACATTTCCGCTAAACGGAGTTTCTTGCCATTTTCCGAAGCATGAATGTTTGTTCCATCAAGCAGTCTTAGATCAAAACAGGCTGTAGCTCTCCTGCCAAAAACAAAACAAGCCTGTTCTGTGACATGCTCCCACCACTTGAAGAAGGGGGCTTCTTGTTCGAGCCACCAGAGGAACGGCCATCGCATAAGCGGGCTATTCCCGTGTGCCCCAGGGTTTTATTCGTTTACGCAAACAACTCGCGTTCCCTTCGTTTTCAATGGATAACCCTCTTAGAAGGCGGTCTGAGCCGAAATGCTGTAAAACCTTTCCACCCATATTATCCGGCAGTATTGAATCACCAGCCGCAGTGTTCGGAACGAAAAGGGTATTTCGACTGCAAACCCGCGACTTCAGTCGTGGGTGACTGTCCGCTGCTGCACTTCCTCCTCCGCATCAGGGTCAATGCCCAGGACCTCGCAGATCAACCATTTCATCTCAGCCGGACTGATCCCCTTATAGTCAGCCTGAGCAGGAACACTGTACGCACTCTGACCGGCAATCAGGTCCAGCTCGTGTCTGACCTGCTCCCGAATGGCTTCCACAGTTTGGGGGCCACCCGCCTGCCTGGTCAACTGTTCCAGATCCTCGAACATCTGGTGTTCATCTTTCCACCCGGCCTTTTGAGCCAGCACATCCAGTTCCGGATGATCCATCTCATAGCGCAGAAAATCACTGAGAAAAAGGGTCAGCACCCGGTTGTGGCCTGCCCCGGTCCGGGCTGTCAGCACATGGCACAGCCCATGCAGAAAGCTCGTTCCTTCAGTTCGGTACCGCTGTCCCATGGACAGGGACAGATCCCAAAGCTCCTCGGGATCCGGCCGGTGCCCACGGAGCATCCCCCGGATCATGGTTCCCACCTGGTGCATCCCCGGGCCATCCGTCTGCCCTTGCAGGTGCAGTTCCACCAAAATGCTCCACATGCCGGCCAGCGATCCCAGCAACTTCTCCTGAGGCATAAGCCTCAGGTAACGCTCATCCTGACAGACCACTGCGGGCACGAGAAACGGTCTGGAAATATCCCGGACAGTTTCACTGGCCCCGTCCAGAATAAACGCTTCCGTACTGCTTTCAGCCCCTCCGGGGGCCGTGGGGACCGCCACCATCAATGGAATCCGGCGCCCGGTCAGCGGATTGTAAAACACATCTGCCCAGGGAACGTTATTGGCGACGAGGAACCCGGTGATTTTACCCAGATCCATGGTGGAAGCCGACCCAATGACCACCAGCCCGTCACAATCCTCTGACAGGTAGACAGCCCCTGCTTC
>SKMO01000181.1 GCA_007121025.1 Bacillota bacterium
CGTCTCCGGAACCTGGAAACGGCAATGGAAACGGTGAGGGCCCGGAAAACGGGGACATGCCCGAACTGAAGGTGGCCCTGATGCTGCCCGGTACGATCAACGATGGCAGCTGGAACGCTACGGCGTACCAGGGACTGATGCTCATTGAAGAAAGACTGGGCGCGACGGTCAGCTTTGCGGAGATGGTGCCCCAGAGTGACAACGAGGAAATCATGCGCGGGTTTGCGGAAGCGGGCTTTAACATTATTTTTGGCCATTCGTTTGCGTACCACGAGACGGCCACCATGATGGCCGACCAGTATCCGGACGTGAAGTTTGTGATCAACAGCACCCGGCTGAGCTACGGCGACAATGTGGCCGGCGTGGAAACGTCCACCGAGGAGTCCGGTTTTCTGGCCGGAGCCCTGGCGGCCCTGAACTCGGAATCCGGGAAAATCTTCTCCCTGGGCGGTCTGGAGATCCCCACCGTGATGATCCAGTTTGACTGGTTTGAGCGGGGAGCCCGTTCCATCAACCCGGACATCGTTGTGGAGAGCACGTTTATTGGAAGCGGCGATGACGCCGGCAGTGCCCGGGAACTGACGTCTGCGTTTATTGACCAGGGCTACGACGTGGGCATCGTGAACGCCAATCAGGCCAGCCTGGGGGCTTACGAAGCCATCCGGGACCAGGACACCGCCAAGCTTGTGGGCGTGGTGGCCAACATCAACGAGTCGCTGCCGGAGCATGTGATCGGATCGGTGGCCTTTAGCTACCCGCAGGCCATGCTCTTTGTGGCCGAACGGATTGTGGCCGGCACCTTTGACGCCACGGCCTACAACGTGGGTGTGGACGATGGCGGCGTGATCTTCCACCCCAACGCCGGGGTGATCGATCCGGAACACGAGCAGATCATCAACGGACTGATCGAGGACATCATTGCAGGGCGGATCACATTCGAAGACTAACATCCCCATAGCAATTTGAAAGACGGCCGGGAGCCCTGCACCCGGCCGTCTTCTTTGCTGTCGATCAGAACGGTGGCTCTTCCCGAAAGACTCTTTGGGTTTCCGAGGTGAAGCGCTAAACGTTGTCAAAAAGCAACGCGTGGAGCTCAAATACAATGAGAAGAATCAAACGGCAACGGGTTCTCCGTTTGCCGGGCGGTTGCCGGGACAAAACACGGATCAAAGTCAGCAGGGGATCGGCAGATGCGTAAAGTCCATCCGTGTGAAGGGTCAGCAGATCATCACGATCACCGTTGCGGATGATGACAACAGGCTCCGGGGGGAGGGCGGGGTCTGCTTGGTGTCAGGGGAGCCTCTGTGATAGAATAAAGTGTAGAACGCAAAGGAGGGATTTTATGAAGAGTTTTCGCCGGGAACTGTGGTTCCAGACAGACAAACGCCGGGAGATGATCAACATCACCGGGCAGGTGCAGGAGATTCTCGAGGAAAGCGGCATCCAGGAGGGACTTCTGCTGTGTAACGCCATGCACATCACGTCCAGTGTGTTCATCAACGACGATGAAGCCGGTCTGCACCGGGATTTCGAACGGTTTCTGGAAAAGCTGGCTCCCGAGAAGCCCTACGATCAGTACGACCACAACGGGTTTGAGGACAACGGGGACGCCCACCTGAAACGGACCATCATGGGCCGGGAAGTGGTGGTGGCGGTCACCGGGGGAGAACTGGACTTTGGTCCCTGGGAGCAGATCTTCTACGGGGAGTTCGACGGGAAACGAAAGAAGCGGGCTCTGGTGAAGATCATCGGGGAATAGGAAGTGAGGGCGCGTGGGCCTGCCGGACGGCGGGCCGGGCGCTTTTTTTGCCGGTGGCACCTGAGTATGTAAAGATTGGATGAAGATTCATTCGGGAGGAAGGAACCCCGGTGGGAGGAACAGAATAAGGGATGTCAGCGCAACAATATGGATCGGAGGACACGTCATGCTGGAGATGCTGGAACGTTGGAAGATCAGCGCACCGCCGGTGGGACCGGGTCGGGTGAACCGCCCGGGGCTGGAGGCCAGACTGGATGGGGACTGGGAGGGACCGGAAGGGTTCCGGCGGGCCCTGACCCTGGTCTGTGCCCCTGCGGGCTACGGAAAGACGACGGCCGTCAGGGCCTGGCTGGGAGAGGACCGGCCGGTGGCCTGGGTGAATCTGGAAGAAGAGGACGGGGATCCCCTTCGGTTCTGGACGTTGGTGGCCGGGGCGGTGGCCCGGGTCCTGCCGGATGCCGGAGGGCAGCTGGGCAGTCTGTTTGCCTCCCGGGGGTTTGTGGAGAAAGGGCTATTTCCGGATCCGGCGGTTCTGGACCGGGTTTTGGAGATTCTGGAGGCGTCCGGTCAGTCCCTGGTCCTGGTGCTTGACGACGGGCACCGGATCCGCCGGAAGGACACCCTGGACACGCTGCGGTTTCTGGTGGAGCACTTGCCGGTCCGGGTGCACCTGGTCCTGATCAGCCGGTCGCATCCCGACTGGCCCCTGGCCCGTTGGCAGGCGGTGGGGCGGCTGCTGGAGATCCGTCCGGAAGATCTGGGGTTTAGCCTTCCGGAGACCGGGGCGTTGTGGGAAGCCCGGGGTGTGCGGGCGACCGAAGAGGCGGTTTGCAAACTGGTCAGGGAGACGGGCGGCTGGCCCCTGGGCCTCCAACTGGCCGGACGGGCCCTGGGGTCCGGGATGGCAGTTGAGTCCGTGACGGACGCCTTTTCCGGGACAGAAGGCCACGGGATCCGGCTTCTCACAGAACGGCTTCTGGCCGGGATGGACGACGGGACCCGGGGGGCTCTGGTGGCCTGTGCGGTGGTGTCGCGCCTGACGGCGGAGCTCTGGGAGGAACTGACCGGCCGGGAGAACGACAGAGCCCGGCTGGAAGCCCTCCTTGGGGAGGGGTTCTGGGTCCGGGAGGAGACCGGCGGCTGGTTTGGCATGCACCCGCTCCTTCGCCGCGCCCTGCTGGAGGTGTTCCTGGACGGGACCTTGGACGTGGCCCTGGGTGAAGGCCCCGGGGATCTGGAGGACCTGCGGGGGAGAGCCGGCCGGTGGCTGGAGCGGGACGGGGCCGCCGGGCTGGCCCTTGACCTGGCTCTGGAAGCCGGGGAGGGAACCCGGGTGGCCGGACTGCTGGACCGGTGGCTGGATGAGCTTTGGGCCATCCGGGGGCCGGAGGTTCTGGCCCGCCGGATGGACCGGCTGCCTGCTGAGGCGTTTCGGGAATTCGGGTGTCTGGTTCCCGCCCGGGCCATGCTGGCCCATCTTCAGGGAGACCGGGAGACGGCCCGGGCGTGGCTGGCCCGGGGGTCCGGGCTTTCGTTTGAAGATCCGGAGTGCGGGGAACGGTTTGAGGCCATGGACAGCCTGGTCCGGGCCCGGATGGACGCCGATGATCAGCGGTGGGCGCAAGCCGCCCGGCGGCTTGGCCGGACGGGGCCTCTTCTGAACGGGCAGAGCAAACTGTGGCAAAACGCCGCGGGCGTTCTGGGAGCGGATGTGCGGGCCCGGGCCGGCGATCTGGACGGGGCGCTGTCCGGGTACCGGGACGTGGCCGGAGCCAATTTGTACACAGAGGACCCCTGGATTCTGGGGCTGACCCGGGTCCGGACGTTGGATTGTCTGCTGGAACAGGGCCGGCTCCTTGAGGCCGAGGAGGAAGCCGGAACATTTCTGGCCGGGACCGGAAACCGGAAGACTGGCCGTATGCCCCTGACCGGTTTGGTGCACGGTTTGTCTGGGGAAGCGCTGCGCCGGCAGGGAAGGCTGGAGGAGGCCGGCGGGCAGATGAAGACGGGACTGGAGACGGCCCGGCCGGAGGAGGCGGTCCTGGCCCGGCTCCAGCTGTTGGCGGCCGGGTTATCCGTGTCGCAGGGCCGGTTTGCCGACGCCCGGGAATCCCTGTCCGGCATGCAGGAAACGGTTCAGGGGAGGCTTCCGGAGGACCGGACGCTCTGGCGGCAGGCCCGGCTTCTGGAGATCCGGATGCTCACCGCTGAAGGGCAGACAGACCGGGCCCGGGAGATGCTGGAGGCAATGGGCGCAGGATTGGAGGCCGTGATCCGGCCGCTGGAGGAAGGGGCTCACCTGGCCCTGGTCCGCTGTCTGCTGCGGGAGCACCGGCCGGATCTGGCCGGGGAGCTTCTGGCCCGGCTGGAGCATGTGACGGATCGCCGGGACCGTCCGGGACTGTGGGTGGAGATCCGGATCCTGACGGCACTGCTGCGGCAGGCTTCCGGGAAGGAAGAGGAAGCCCTGGACAGTCTGGGTGAAGCCCTGGAGGCGGCCCGGCCCCACAGGGAGTGCCAGCTGTTTGTGGACGAAGGACCGGTGCTGCACCGCCTGCTGGGGGAACTGGACGGGGATCATCCGCAGGTGCAGCTGGCCATGGACATTCTGACGATGGTGTTTCGTCAACACCCGGTGTTTCCAAAGGCCGGGGCAGACAGGCCCCGGCCCAAAGACCGCTGACCGGGACCCGGCGGGAGAATTGGACGGTGAATGTGCGCCGGCAGGCAGGAATTTGCGCTCTTTTTGCGTAATATATAGGAGTAAACAATGGACGTGTCGGAAATGCGCACGCCTGAAGTCGAACAGTTTGCGTTGGAAGGCCCCCACTGTTTCTGGTGGGGGTTTGTGTTACAGGATGGATGCGACAGAAAAGAGGGATGCCCATGATGATCAAACCGGAAGAACGGGAATTGTTTTTGTTTGGAGACGGAACCCAGTACCAGGCCTACAGGACGTTCGGGGCCCAGGTGTCAGAGGAGGGCGTCTGTTTTACGGTCTACGCGCCCCACGCCCGGGCTGTCCGGGTGATCGGCAGCTTCAACGGCTGGGATGGCCGGGACCACCGGATGCACCCCCAGGGGGAGACCGGGGTCTGGAGCCTGTTTGTGCCCGAATGCCGGGAAGGCGATTGTTACAAGTATGAGATCGACACCCCGCAGGGTGGGATGATCCGCAAGGCGGATCCCTTTGGCTTTGAGGCCCAGGTCCGCCCGGAGACCGCTTCGGTGGTTTGCCGGCTGGACGGGTACGACTGGGAGGACGCCAGGTGGGAAGAAGAGAAACGCCAGAAAGACTGGCTGAAAGAGCCGATGAACATCTACGAGCTCCATGCCGGGTCCTGGCGGCACCACGAGGACGGGACCCCCTACACCTGGGGGGAGATGGCCGAGGAGCTTCCCGGATACGTCCGGGAGATGGGCTACACCCATGTGGAGTTTATGCCCGTGATGGAACATCCCTACGACGGTTCCTGGGGCTACCAGATCACCGGGTACTATGCGCCCACCAGCCGGTACGGTTCACCCCGGGAGTTCATGGCACTGGTGGACCGCCTGCACGAGAAGAACATCGGGGTGATCCTGGACTGGGTCCCCGGACATTTTTGCCGGGACGATCACGGACTGCGGCTGTTTGACGGGACCCCGGTCTTTGAGTACGCCGAGGAAACGCGGGCGGACAAGCCCCAGTGGGGCACCCTGGGGTTTGACCTGGGCAAGAACCAGGTGCACAGCTTTCTGATCTCAAACGCCCTGTTCTGGATGGAGATGTATCACGTCGATGGCATCCGGGTGGATGCGGTGGCCAGTATGCTCTATCTGGATTTTGGCCGGGAGGGGGGCGGCTGGATTCCCAACCAGTATGGAGGCCGGGAAAACCTGGAGGCCGTTTCCTTTCTGAAAAAAATGAACGCGGTGATTTTTGCCCGGCATCCCCACGCCCTGATGATGGCCGAAGAGTCGACCAGCTGGCCGCTGGTCAGTGCGCCGGTGTATCTGGGCGGACTGGGGTTTAATTTCAAATGGAACATGGGTTGGATGAACGACATGCTCCGGTACATGGAGACGGAACCGGTCCACCGCAAGTGGCACCACAACCTGCTGACCTTTTCGTTTTTCTACGCTTTTTCAGAAAATTTCGTTCTGCCTCTGTCCCACGATGAGGTGGTCCACGGCAAAAAGTCACTGATCGACAAGATGCCCGGGGACTACTGGCAGAAGTTCGCCGGGATCCGGGCGTTTCTGGGGTATATGATGACCCATCCGGGAAAGAAGCTGCTCTTTATGGGCGGGGAGTTCGGACAGTTTATTGAATGGGACGAAAAACGTTCACTGGACTGGTTTCTGCTGGACTACCCGATGCATGCAAAGCTCAGGCGTTATGTCCGTGAGCTCAACCGGTTCTACCTGGATCACCCGGGACTCTGGGAGCTGGATCACCAGGCCGAAGGGTTTTCGTGGATTGATGCCAACGATTATGCCCAGTCTGTGGTCACGTTTATGCGACTGGACAGCAAGGGCCGTCCGGTGGTGGTGGTCTGCAATTTCACCCCGCAGGCCCATGAGGATTACCGGATCGGGGTTCCCCTGATGGGGTCCTGGGAGGAAGCATTCAACAGTGACCAGGAAGCCTATGGGGGGTCCGGGGTGGTCAACCGGCGCCTGGGCCTGGTCAGCGATACACCCTGGCACAACCAGCCGTTTAGTCTGCGTCTGCGGGTGCCGCCGCTGGGCATGGTGGTGGTCCGTCCGCGAAGGAGAAAGGGGAGATCATCATGAAACGAAAGACCATCGTGGCGATGTTGCTGGCCGGTGGAGAAGGCCGGCGGTTGGCGCCCTTTACGGAAAAGATGGCCAAACCGGCTCTGTCGTTTGGCGGTAAGTACCGGATCATAGATTTTCCTCTGAGCAACTGCGCCAATTCGGGGATTGACACGGTGGGGATCCTGACCCAGTACCGGCCCCTGGTCATGAGTTACCAC
This sequence comes from Bacillota bacterium, assembly GCA_007121025.1. Taxonomy (GTDB): domain Bacteria; phylum Bacillota; class TC1; order TC1; family UBA5767; genus SKMO01. The sequence goes on from SKMO01000181.1 coordinate 6,742, forward strand.
ATCGGGACGGGAGCGGCCTGGGGCCTGGACCGGAAAAAAGCGGGGATCACCCTGCTGCCGCCGCACATCAAGCTGGAGGACGACAGCTGGTACAAGGGAACCGCCAATGCGGTCTACCAGAACATTGAGTATCTGGAACGCTACAATCCGGACTTTGTATTGATTCTTTCCGGTGATCACATCTACAAGATGGATTACGGTTTGGTCCTGGATTTTCATCTGGAAAACGATGCCGATGCGACGGTCTGTGTGCTGGAGGTGCCCTGGAAAGAAGCCCCCCGGTTTGGGATCATGAACGTTGATGAAGCCCACCGGATCACCCGCTTTGATGAAAAGCCGGCCAAGCCGGAGAGCAATCTGGCGTCCATGGGGGTGTACATCTTTAACTGGAAAATGCTCCGGACGATGCTCGAGGAAGATGAGGCCAACCTGGAATCCCGAAACGATTTCGGCGGGGACATCATTCCCCGGATGCTGGCGGAAGGAAAGAAACTGATGGCCTATCCGTTCTCCGGGTACTGGCGGGATGTGGGGACCATTGAAAGCCTCTGGGAGGCCAGCATGGACCTGTTAAGCGAAGACGTGGAGATCGATCTGTACGACGAAGAGTGGCCGGTGGTCAGCATCAATCACAACCAGCCGGCGGTCTGCTTTGGCCCCCGGGCGATGATCCGGCGGTCTCTGGCCGGGGAGGGCGCGAGGATCCTGGGCAACGTCAATGAGAGCATTGTGTCGGTGGGAGCCCGGGTGGAGACCGGTGCCCGGGTGGACCAGTCGATTCTGATGCCCGGCGCCCATGTGGGCCGTGACGCCGATCTGTACCGGGTGATCGTCGGGGAACACGCCATCATTGGGGACGGGATCGCTCTGGGGGACCGGGACGGGGGGACCATCTCGGTGGTCAACAACTACGAGGAAATCAGATAGACCGACAGAAACGGAAAGGAGCTGGCGTGGTGAACATATTGATGGTGGCTTCGGAAGGGTATCCCTTTGCGAAGTCCGGCGGGCTTGGGGATGTGATTGGATCGCTGCCCAAGGCACTGATCAAAGAAGGGGTGGATGTCCGGGTGGTTCTTCCGGAATACCGGTCCATCCCGGAAGAATTGAAACGGGAAATGACATTTCTCACGTCGTTTGACGTAATGATGGGCTGGCGTCGCCAGTACTGCGGGGTGAAAACCTGCCGCTGGGACGGGGTCCAGTACTATTTCATCGACAACCGGTATTACTTTGACCGGGACGGGCTTTACGGCCATTACGATGAAGCCGAGCGGTTTGCCTTTTACAGCCGGGCGGTGCTCGAGATGCTCACCCGGATCGACTGGAAGCCGGAGGTCCTGCACTGCCATGACTGGCAAAGCTCGCTGGTGCCGGTGTACCTCAGGCAGGTCTACGGCAAACGGCTGGAATACCGCAATCTGAGGACCATCCTGACCATTCACAACCTGAAATACCAGGGGATCTTTGACGGATCCATCCTGGGGGACATCCTGGGGTTGGGCAGTCATTTGTACACCCCGGAAAAACTGGAGTTTTACGGGTGTGTGAATTTCCTCAAGGGGGGCATCGTGTTTGCCGACAAAGTGACCACGGTGAGCCGGTCTTACGCTGAGGAGATCAAAACCCTGCATTACGGGGAGAATTTAAGCGGTGTGCTGCACCGGAAAGGGGATGTGGCGGGGATCGTCAACGGGGTGGACTATGACTTCTACAACCCCATGAAAGACGAGGCCATTTTCCTGAACTTCAAGGATGAGCCGGAAAAGAAATGGCGGAACAAGACGCCGCTTCAGGAAGCGCTCAACCTGCCGGTCCGGGCCGACGTGCCGGTGCTGGCCATTGTCAGCCGCCTGGTGGCCCAGAAGGGTCTGGACCTGGTGGCCCGGATCCTGCCGGAACTGATGGAAGAAGACATGCAGCTGGTGGTCATGGGCACCGGGGAGTCCAAGTTTGAGGACCTGTTCCGGCATTACGCCTGGAAACACCCGGACAAGGTGTCCGCCAACATGTATTTCAACGAGTCGATTGCCCACCAGATTTATGCGGGGGCCGACATGCTGCTGATGCCCTCGGAGTTTGAGCCCTGCGGGCTCAGCCAGATGATTGGCATGCGCTACGGAACGGTGCCCATTGTCCGGGAGACCGGAGGCCTCAAGGACACCATCCAGCCGTACAATGAGTTTACCGGGGAGGGTTACGGGTTTACGTTTACCCATTACAATGCCCATGACATGCTGTTTACCATCCGCCGGGCCCTGACGTTCTACCGGGACCGGGATCTCTGGCGGGGACTGGTGAAAAAAGTCATGCAGGTGGACTTCAGCTGGAAGCGGGCAGCCCGGGAATACCGGGACCTGTACTGGGAACTGTTGCAGGACTAAAGAGGCTGACAGAGTGTAAGGTGCAATAGAGTGAGGGGGACGTTGGATGTTTTCGAACAAGGAGATTTTTAAATCACAGTACACCAAAAAGGTGGCCAGTTCCTATGGGAAGACCATCGAGGAGGCCACGCCCCATGAACTGTACATGGTTCTGGGGACAATGATCCGGGAGGAAATCAGCGCCAACTGGATTCAGACCAACAAGACGTACAAGAAGGACAAAGTCAAACAGGCCTATTATTTTTCCCTGGAATTTCTGATGGGACGGATGATGGGCATGAACCTGATGAACATGAAGATCTACAACGTCTGCCAGGAAGGGCTCAAGGATTTGGGGATCAATCTGGAGACGCTTGAAGAGGAAGAACCGGATGCCGGGCTGGGAAACGGCGGACTGGGCAGGTTGGCGGCCTGCTTTCTGGACGCCCTGGCCAGCCTGAACCTGCCGGGCCACGGCTGTGGAATCCGGTACCGCTATGGACTGTTCCGCCAGCGGATTGTGGACGGCTACCAGGTGGAGCTTCCGGACAACTGGCTTAAGGAAGGAAACGTCTGGGAAATCCGGCGGCTGGACAAGGCGGTGGAAGTGCGTTTCTACGGCCATGTGTCGGTGGCCGATGTGGAGGGCCGCTTTTCCTTTGAACACCACGACTATGAGTCCGTGCTGGCGGTTCCCTACGACATGCCGATGATCGGCTATGACACCAAAACGGTGAACACCCTGCGGCTTTGGAACGCTGAGATGTTTGAAAAGGAGTTCAATCCACAGGAAGTGGGCAACCACGATCAGCGGCAGGTGATCGAGTACAAGCGTTCCACCGAGGCGATTTCAGAGCTTCTCTACCCGGATGACAGCCAGGTGGAAGGCCGGGTCCTGCGGCTCAAGCAGCAGTACTTCCTGGTGTCCGCCGGTCTGCAGAGCATTCTGCGGTCGTTTCGCAAGGCGGGAGGCGCCTGGCAGGAACTGCCGGAGCGGGTGGCCATCCACATCAATGACACCCATCCGGTGCTGGTGATTCCCGAACTGATGCGCATCCTGATGGACGAGGAGGAACTGTCCTGGGAGCAGGCCTGGGAGATCACCACAAAGACGGTGTCCTTTACCAACCACACCACCCTGGCGGAGGCTCTGGAAACCTGGCCGGTGGACATGGTCCAGCATCTGCTGCCCCGGATCTACATGATTATTGAGGAGATCGACCGGCGGTTCATCAAGATGGTCCAGGGAAAAACCCTGGGCCGGGATGAAGTGGTGGACCGGGTCCGGATCGTTCATCACGGGCACGTGAGGATGGCTCACCTGGCGGTGGTGGCCTCGTACAGTGTCAACGGGGTGGCCAAACTGCACACGGAGATTCTGAAAAAGCGGGAAATGAAGGACTTTTACCGGATTTTCCCAAACAAGTTCAACAACAAGACCAATGGAATTACCCACCGGCGCTGGCTGTTAAAGGCCAACCCGGTCCTGGCCAACCTGGTGACGGAAACCGTGGGAACCGGCTGGATCCATGATCCGGAGAAACTGTCCGAACTGGCCCATTTTGCCGATGACAGCGCCATGCTGGAGCGGATCGGGGCCATCAAGCGGGCCAACAAGGAAAAACTGGCAGGCGTGGTCAAGGAACAGACCGGACTGGTCATCGATCCGTCGTCCATCTATGACGTGCAGGTCAAGCGGCTCCATGCCTACAAGCGACAGGTCTTAAACGCCCTGCACATCATGGACCTGTATGACCGGCTCAGGGAGGACCCGACTCTCGATCTGGCCCCCCGGACGTTTATCTTTGCGGCCAAAGCGGCGCCCAGTTATTATTTTGCCAAGAAGGTCATCAAGCTGATCAACTCCCTGGCGGAGATCGTCAACAACGATCCGGCGGTGAAAGACCGGCTGAAGGTGGTCTTCCTGGAGAACTATTCGGTGTCCCTGGCCGAAAAGATCATTCCGGCGGCCGATGTGAGCGAGCAGATTTCCACGGCCAGCAAGGAGGCGTCGGGGACCGGCAACATGAAGTTCATGATGAACGGGGCGGTCACTCTGGGGACCCTGGACGGAGCGAACATTGAGATTGAACAGGCGGTGGGTGAAGACAACATTTTTATCTTCGGGCTGACGGCCAACGAGGTGCTCAACTACTATGAGTACGGAGGCTACAGTTCCTTTGAGATGTACAACACCAACCCCCGGGTCCGCCGGGTGGTGGACCAGCTGGTCTCCGGCCGGCTGGGGGACATCTACGGGGAAACCCGGGACATCTACAACGCGCTTCTGGGGGAAAACGACCAGTACTTTGTGCTCCGGGATTTCTGTCCCTACGCGGAGGCCCAGGACCGGGTGGACACGGCCTTTGGGGACACGGCCGGCTGGAACCGCAGGGCGCTGATCAACATTGCCCGGTCCGGTGGATTTTCCGGGGACCGGACCATCCGGGAGTACGCCGATGAAATCTGGAAGATCAAGCCGGTGAAATGGTAGAATCCGGAAAGACAGGAGGGGGGAGAAACTGATGGACTGGTTATTGCATAATTCATTTGAGCAGATCTACCGTTCGCCCTTTGGGGCGGCCCCCTGCGCCAGCAAGGTGCGGATCCGTTTGCGGGTGCTGGATTCCCACGGGGTGGACGAGGTGACCCTCTGGGCCGGCGTGGACGGGAAGGCCAAGAAACCGCTGCGGATGCACAAGGCTCCGGTTGAAGGAGACCGGCATTTCTATGAAACAACCCTGGAGCTTCCGGACGTTCCAGGGCTTTTCTTCTACTATTTTTCCGCCCGCCGGGAGGGTCGGGTCTGGCATTACGGCCGCCGGCCCGGACCGGTATCCGGGAGGGGGGAACTGACCGAAGGGGTGCCTCCGGCCTGGCAGATCACGGTGTTTCGTCCGGACCTGACCATCCCGGAGTGGTTTCGCCATGCGGTGGTCTACCAGGTTTTCGTGGATCGGTTCCACAACGGGTCGAAGGACGGCCGGGTGTTAAACCCCAAACCGGAAAGCCTGATCCACGGGCGCTGGGACAACACCCCTCTGTACATCCAGGACCCGGAGTCCCGGGCGGTGATCCGCTGGGACTTCTTTGGAGGAAACCTGGAGGGTGTCCGGCAGAAGCTGGCCTACCTGCAGAATCTGGGGGTGACCTGTCTGTACCTCAACCCGGTGTTTGAAGCCCCGAGCAACCACAAGTATGACACCGGGGACTACCACCGGATTGATCCCATGTTCGGGGATGAGGAGACGTTCCGCACGCTCTGCCGGGAGGCGGGTAAGCGGGGGATCCGGGTCATTCTGGACGGGGTGTTCAGTCACACCGGGTCGGACAGCCGGTATTTCAACCGGGAGGGCAACTACGATTCTCTGGGGGCGTACCAGTCGATGGAGTCGCCCTACTATCGGTGGTACCGCTTCCGCCATCACCCGGACGACTATGAGTCCTGGTGGAACGTGGACGTGATGCCCAATGTGAACGAGCTGGAGCCCTCGTATCTGGATTTCATCATCCGGGGGCCGGACAGCGTGCTGCGCCACTGGATGGCGGCCGGGGCGTCCGGCTGGCGTCTGGACGTGGCCGATGAGTTGCCCGACGGGTTTATCCGGCGGTTTTACGAGACCCTGAAGGAGACCGATCCGGAGGGCCTGCTGATCGGGGAGGTCTGGGAAGACGCGTCCAACAAGGTGTCCTACGGCGCCCGCCGGCCCTACCTGCTGGGGGGGATGTTGGATTCTGTGATGAACTACCCCTTCCGGGAGATGGTCATTGAATGCCTGACCGGGCAGGTGAGTGTGCGGCAGACCCACCTGCAGCTGGTGACCCTGCGGGAGCATTATCCAAAGGAACATTTTTACACCACCCTGAACCTGGTGGGGTCCCACGACTCTCCCCGGATCCTGACGGCCCTGGGGGAAGACTGGCGCAAAATGCGCATGGCCATTCTCTGGCAGATGACCTTTCCGGGGGCCCCGTCGATCTATTACGGGGACGAAGCGGGCCTGACCGGGGGCACGGACCCCATGAACCGAAAGCCCTTTCCCTGGGGCCGGGAAAACCCGAAGATCATGCAGTGGACCCGGGAAGCGGTGGCCCTGCGGCGGTTCTACCCGGTGCTGACCACCGGGAAGTGGTATTCGTTCTATGTGGATGACACGGTGTACGGGTACACCCGGTACGCCGGGGGCGGCCAGGACGTGTTCGGCCGCCCCATGGACGACAATCTGGTCTGCGTCCTGTTTAATGCGGATTCCGAACGGGCGGTCGAGGGCCGGGCAGATCTGTCGGCCTTTGACTGTTCTGACGCGATGCACGATGTGTTCGACAATTACCGGGAGGTTTCCGTGGCCGGCGGGCAGCTGGACTTTCGGCTGGAACCGGCCGAGGCCCGGGTGTACATCCGGGACCGCTGGAGCCGGCGGGAGACGGACCGGCGCTGTGCGGGGATTCTTCTGCACCCGACCAGCCTGCCTTCTGACTGGGGCTGGGGAGATCTGGGTGCAGGGGCCCGCCGTTTCGTGGACTTTCTGGAGGAATCCGGCCAGCGGATCTGGCAGATTCTGCCCCTGGGTCCGGCGGGATACGGGCGGTCTCCCTACATGAGTCCGTCTGCGTTTGCCGGCAACCCCATGCTCATCGATCCGGAGGATCTGGAACGCCGGGGGCTTCTGTCCGGGGAGGAACTGTCCGCCTGGCGCGATCAGGCCCGGCGGGTGTCCGACCCCGGGGAGAGTGACGCCCTGCGCTGGGACTGGCTGAGCAAAGCCTACGACCGGTTCCGGGAGTCGGGCACCGGCCAGCCGGAGCAGCAGGAGCGGTTCCGGACGTTCTGCCAGCAGCAGGAGAACTGGCTGGACGATTACAGCCTGTTTGCGGCCCTGGCGGAGTATTACGACGGACGCCCCTGGACCGGGTGGGAGCCCGATGTGGTCCGGCGGGAACCGAAAATTCTCAGTTTTTGGCGGGAGAATCTCTCCCGGCAGATCGGCCGGGAGAAGTTCTGGCAGTTCCTGTTCTGGGAGCAGTGGAAGAGCCTGCGGGAATACGCCAATGGGAAGGGCATCCGGATTCTGGGGGATCTGCCCATCTACGTGGCCCACGACAGCGCGGACGTCTGGGCCCGGCCGGAGCTGTTCCGGCTGGACAGGCAGGGAAACCCCACCCATGTGGCCGGGGTGCCACCGGATTACTTCAGTGCGGACGGACAGCGCTGGGGCAATCCCCTGTACGACTGGGAAGTCCACCAGCGGGAGGACTACGACTGGTGGGCGGCCCGGATTGCCCACCTGATGGGGACCGTGGACATGGTGCGGATCGACCATTTCCGGGCGTTTGCCGATTACTGGGAGGTGCCGGCCGACGAGCCCACCGCCCGGGTGGGCACCTGGCAACAGGGTCCGGGAGCCGGGTTTTTCCGGCGGATCGAAGAAAAGCTGGGGCCGGTGGCCTTTCTGGCGGAGGACTTGGGGCTGTTGTCCCGGGAAGCGGTGGAACTCAAGGTGGAGACCGGCCTTCCGGGGATGCAGGTGCTCCAGTTCATGCTGGACGACTATCCGGACCGGTCCTGGCACCTGTTTCTGGACCAGCGTGACGAGGTGCTCTACACGGGGACCCATGACAACGCCACCCTGCGCCAGTGGCTGCAGGGGCACAAGGAACTGCCCGATGACGAGCAGATCCGGGCGGTCTGGTCGTACATTGAGGCGGTTCACCGGACGGACGCCGATCGGGTGATCGTGCCGCTGTCCGACTACCTGACCCTGGGTCCGGAAGGCCGGATGAACACCCCGGGAACCACGGGAGGCCAGAACTGGCTGTACCGCTGCACCCTGGATGACCTGGACCCGGCCCTGTCGGCCCGGATCCGGTCCCTGACGGAAACCTACCGCCGCCGGGGAGACGATCCCCTGAAGGCCTTCGGGAAACCGGAAGTCCTGACGGCGGACAAGGAACAGGAGATCGCCGTGGTCGTAGATGAATGACACACCAACGAGGAGAAACCCGTGGCCCCGGCTGCGGGTTTCTCCCCGTTGGCGGGCCCGCCTGCTTATGGAACCGGCAGGCCCATCTTGTTGACGGGTTTGTTCATATTGGCCGGATCAGGGTGACGGCTTTCCTGGACCGCTCCGGTGTGCCGGGAAGGCGCCTCCGGACGGTGGGCAAAGAAAAGAACCGGTCCACGTCCGGGCCGGCTCTTTTCAACGGGGTGTTAAGTTGTGTACAGCGGTTGTTCCGCTGCTGTCACCGGTTGCGGTGGTGGAGAGGTCAGTTGGATTCCTCGTAGGTCATCCGGGCGACGATCTGCTGCCGGAAGGACTGAAAGACGCTGCGCAGGTCGATGTCGCCGGTGAAGGTTCCGGAAATCAGGCGGGAATCGGTCTGGATGTGGATTTCCCCGTGAGAATTTCGGACAAAGGCGATCGAGCGGATCTGCCGCCCGGGGATAATCAGTGGCTCGTCGGGTTCATCTGTCAGGGGACGCAGAAGCAGTCCGTCCCGGAACAGGGACAGGTCGACGTGTGTTGTCCGGAAAAACCCGGTGTGCAGTTTCAGTGTGTAACCCATGGCACTCCCTCCCCTTACAGTATAGCGGCAACGGATCCTGCGCGGGGGGCACCGGGTGATTTGTCATTGACAAATACAGGCACAAATCGTGCCAAACCATTTGTCCGGACCCGGCGGCGCTGGTATAATGGCTGTGGAAGACAAGGCGGGGAAGGGATGGACGGGATGGATTTTTATGAAAAACTGGATTTATTGATGAAACTGACCGGGACGACCAACAGCGCTCTGGCCCGGTACACGGCACTGGACGCCTCCTATGTGAGCCGGCTGCGCCGGGGGACGCGGGCTCCTGTGGGAAACGCGGTGTATGTCCGGGGGTTTGCCTCCTATTTTTCCCGGCAGTTTGGGGGAGAGCGGGAACGAAAGATCCTGCGGGATGTTCTGCGGACAGGGGAACTTCCCCGCGACAATGAGGGACTGGCCCTCCTGATCGGTCAGTGGCTGGTCCAGCCGGGATCAGCGGCCGTTTCGGGGGGGATTGAAGGCTTTTTGGGTGGGTTTTCGGGGGGGCTTCCCGGGGCGGGAAACGGCAGCAAACGGCCGGCTCCCACTGAACCGGAGGGCGGCCGGGAAGTCTCCGGGGCTTCGGATGCACCGGTGAGCCTCTATCAGGGGGGCGACGCCAAGCGACAGGCCGTCCTGGGCTTTTTGTCCTTGGTTCTGCAGGCTTCCCGACCCGGGGAGCTTCTCCTGTACAGCGATGAGCCGATGGACTGGCTCACCGATGATCCGGGGTTTGCGGCCCGCTGGGCGGCTCTTCTGGTCGGGGTGATCGGGAAGGGCAACCGGATCCGGATCGTTCACACGGTGAGCCGGAATCTGGATGAGATGCTGGCCGCCCTGAGCAAGTGGATTCCCCTGTACATGACCGGGGCCATTGAGCCGTACTACTACCCCCGGAAACGGGACGGGGTGTTCGGGCGGACGCTGTTTGTGTCTCCCGGGGTGGCGGCGGTCAGCGCCACGTCCACCGGGGAGACGGCCGGTCAGGCCCCCCATTTTCTGGTCCGGGATCCGGAGGCCGTGGAGGCGTTTGCCCGGGAGTTTCGCAGTTATCTGGCCCTGTGCCGTCCCCTGATGCGGATTTTCACCCCCCGGCAGCAGGA
>SKMO01000040.1 GCA_007121025.1 Bacillota bacterium
CACATTGGCACCGGGAAATCTCCCTTCTGTGGTATGATTGAATGAGCAGGAACGGACAGGGGGATTTCCCGGTTTGCCGTTTCAACGGTCTGTTTTATGCCCGGGTGTTCGCAGGGTGTTTTTTTGTTGCGCAGATTGCAAGAGAAGCTGAAGAATCTGCTGTTCGTATGCGGTGGTCCAACCGTTGGACCGTGCAGGAGGAGAAAGCATGAAAACTGTACTGATCATCGGTGGGGGCATTGCCGGGCTGACGGCCGGCATCTATGCACAGACCGCAGGGTTTCGGAGTGTGATGATCGAAAAGCACCATCTGTCGGGAGGGGAGTGTACCGGGTGGGACCGTGAGGGTTTTCACATCGACGGTTGCATCCACTGGCTGATGGGGACAGATGCAAAGTCGGGTCTGAACAGGATTTGGAAAGAGGTCGGGGCACTGCAGGAACACACCGTGATTCATCAGCCGGAGATCATCGTTCGCGTTGAATGCGAGGGCTCGACGGTGTTTCTGTACCGTGACATTGAAAAGTGTAAAGCCCATTTTCTGGAAGTCTCACCGCAGGACCGGGAGGAAACAGAGAAGCTTTGCGGCTATATTGAGGCTTTTTTCGGGTTTGAACCGCCGATCGACCAACCCCCTGATCTGATGAACCCGGTTCAGCTGGCCGGATTGTTGCTGTCGATGGGCTCGATCGGCGGGGTGAAAAGAACCTTGGGGAAAATCACTGTCCGTGAATACGCCGGACGGTTCAGAAATCCGGCGATTCGCAAAGCTCTGTGCAGCATCGTACCTGAATCGTTCAGTGCGTTCATTCTGGCATCCTCCCTGGGGACCCTGATGAGCGGAAACGGCGGCCGGCCGGCGGAAGGCTCCCGGGCCCTGGCCCAGCGGATGGAAGCGCGGTACAAAGACCTGGGTGGTGAGCTGTTGCTGCGCCGCGAGGTGGAACAGATTGTCGTCGACGGGGGCCGGGCAACAGGGGTCGTTCTGACGGATGGCACAAAGATAAACGGCGATTACATAGTTCCTTGCTGCGATCCGCACATCACGTTTGAGCGGCTGCTTGGCGGGCGGTACAACGACAGGAAATTCCAGGACAGGGACCGGGATGAGCAGACCTATCCTCTGCAGTCCTCTGTCAACATAGCGCTGGGCATCGATGCTGACCTGGCGGAGGTTGAGCGGGCCCTGCTATTTCAGACAGCTCCTTACGACTTTGAGGATCAGCGTATGGACATGCTGTCCTGCAAGCATTACGGTGATGAACCGTCCTTTGCTCCAATGGGTACTGGGGTCATGAACGTCTATTTTCATGGGGACTACGGATGGTGGAAAGCCAAAAGCCGGAAAGCGTATACCGAAGAAAAGGATCGGCTGGCGGCCGATGTGATTTGGCGGATCGAAGAGCGGTTTCCGGAACTCAAGGGGAAAATCCGGGTGCTTGATGTCACAACTCCGCTCACACACCAGCGCTACTGCGGGGCGCACAAAGGATCGTGGATGGCTTATGGGACAACGCCCAGGGGCAAACAGCTGTTTCATAACGGCAGAGTCCGGGGAATCCGGAATCTGTGTCTGGGCGGCCAATGGCTTATGCCCCCCGGGGGGTTGCCGGCGGCCCTGCTGACAGGGAAATGGGCGGTCCAACGGATCCAGAACATGGATGGAAAGCGTACTGTGAAGAGCCGCGTCCTGCCGGGAACCGACGGACTGTCCGAATCGTCCATGAACCGTGTGGTTTCAATAAGGGGTGGGAAGTGATCCGCCAATGGCTGTTTCTGCAGGCTAAGACGACCGGTTGGCACACCCAAGAGGTGTTGCAATGCGTGTGTTTGGCGTGAACAGGGCAATCGGATGGGATTGCGCAAAGCGTGCACTGCATCGATCCAAGCTGATCATGCGGACAAAAAAAGGAGCAGGGAATGAACACATTGTTTGATCTGAGAGTCCGGAAGGAATCCGCCTGGATTGAAGCGGTCCGGAAAACCATTGGAGAACCCCTGGACGTGGTGTCCTTTGATGAGCGTTCGATCAACGCCTGCATGGGTTGCTGGGACTGCTGGCTGCGGACTCCCGGACGCTGCGTGATGAACGATCCGATGAGCCGGAGTTATCCGGCGTACATGAGCAGCAACAGAATTGTTTTGCTGATGGACACGGCACAGGGGTTTATCAGCCACCGGTCCAAGGCCTTCATGGACAGAACCATTCCCCACTACCACGCATACATTGCGATTGTGGACGGAGAATGCCGGCACGCAGCCCGCTATTCCCGCTACCCCGACCTGGTTTTTGTGTTCGACAAAAGGGGCCTGTCGGACCGGGAAGACGAGTTGATTGAGGCGTACCTGGCCCGGTCGGCTGCTCATTACCGTTCCAAGGCCTACCGGCTGGATCCGGACGGCGGGGGCGGGCTTCGCCTGCTAAAACCGGCAAGGGTTCCGGAGCGGTCGGAGGCCGGTGATCCGGCCGGTTCCATGGAGCGTCTGGTGATTTACAACGGGTCACCAAGACGCAAAAACAGCAATTCCGGCCTGATTCTGGACCGGGTGGTGAACGCGCTTGGTGACCGGGTGGAGATTCGTGATCTGAAAAAAAGGGAACACTGGGACCGATGGGCGGAGGGGTTTTCGTCTGAGTCCCATGTGCTGTTTTTCATGCCCCTTTATGTCCATGCGATGCCATCTCATGTCATGGCTTTTATGGAACGGCTTCCGGCTTCAGAGGGGACGATCAGCTTTTTTGTGCAGTCCGGATTTCCGGAAAGCAGCCAGTCCCATTATCTGGAGGCGTATGCCGGTCTGTTGGCTAGGAGACTGGGAAGAACCTATCTGGGAACGGCCATCCGGGGTGGAGTGGAGAGCCTTCAGATGAGGCCTCCGGAGGGCCGAGATGCCATGATGGCCCCGATGGTGGGAGCGATCGTCCGGTTGGCCGATGAAGGACGTTTCCATCCTGATGATCTGGAACGGTTGGCCCGACCGGTCCGCTTTGGGCGGACAACGGCGCTCCTTGCAGGGCTGTTGTTCCGGCTGGGAACGAACCGGTTCATCTGGGGGCCCAGACTCAAACAGAACAATGCCTTTGCTGCCCGGTCAGACCGGCCGTATGCTCCCCGGAAGGGGTTTGCCGGTCAGCCGGCTGACGAATGGAGGGGTTAACGCCTGGCAGGGAGAATGCTTGAAGAGGTTCACGGGGAGGGGAACGTGATGGCAATGAATCAAGTGATGGAAGCCCTGGAATCAAAGGGGTATACGGTGCACATTTTTTCAACGGCCCGGGAGGCATCCGCCTATCTGGCCCGGACAATCCGGGGAAAGACCGTGGGTTTTGGGGATTCCGCAACCCTGCTGGAAATGGGTCTTTATAAAGCACTCTCCCCGGACAATGAGGTGTTTGACCCGCAGCACTGCCCAGAGGGGAGCGATTTCCATGAAACGGCAACCCACTGTCTGACCACCGATGTTTTTCTGACCTCCGTGAATGCGCTGGCCCGGACGGGAGAGATGGTCAATCTGGACGGGACAGGAAACCGGATCGCCGGATCGCTGTTTGGTCACCGGAAAGTGGTGTTCGTGGTGGGAAGAAACAAGCTGGTGCCGACCCTCGATGAGGCCATCTGGCGGACCCGGAACATCGCGGCGCCCCGCAATGCGAAACGGCTGGGGCTGCGTACACCCTGTGCGCTCCGCGGGGACCGGTGTTATGATTGTTCCAGTCCGGAGCGGATCTGCAACGGGCTGTTGGTCTATCTGCGCAAAATGAACGATCTGGACGCTGAGGTCATTTTGATTGATGAAGACATGGGGCTTTGATGGAGTGTTCCGGCGGGGATCCCCGGGGATGGCCGACAGATTGCAGCCGTCAAGGAGGTTGACAGATGATACATGAAATCGGAGAAAGAGTGTTTGACAATGCATTTAAGAACCGGGAAGCAAAGTCCGGGGATCTGTTTCTGGTCTATCAGGGAGATGGGGTTCTGGCCAGAGAGGACAGCGAACACCTGTGGTATCCGTCCTTTGCGGATTTCGAGAAGGAACGTCCGGAGCTGAAGGACGATGCCCGGTACCTGTTTTCCATCGATGACATCCACTATTTCCGGGTGACCGATGATGGCCTGGGTGAGACCGATGGCTGGACCTTTGTGCAGGTGGACCGTTTCAGGACGGACATGAAATACTGGAGGGCCTATGCCGGAGCGGTCGGCTGGCAGCTGGACCGTTGGTACCGGGACCAGAGTTTCTGCAGCCGGTGTGCCCGGCCGATGAACCATTCCCATAAAGAGCGGATGCTCTATTGTGACTCTTGCGGTTTCCAGGCGTATCCGAAGATTTCTCCCTGTGTGATTGTGGCGGTCTGCGATGGGGACCGGATGCTTCTGACCAAATACGCCAGACGGGCCTACAGCAAGTATTCCCTGGTGGCGGGGTTTGTGGAAATTGGTGAAACACTGGAACAGGCCGTGCACCGGGAAGTCATGGAAGAAGTGGGACTGAAGGTCAAGAATCTGACTTACTACAAAAGCCAGCCCTGGCCGTTTAGCGATACGATTCTTGCCGGTTTTTTCGCGCAGCTGGACGGAAGCGATCTGGTGACGCTCCAGGAGGAGGAACTGGTGCTGGGCACCTGGGTGAACCGGGAAGACGTTCCCCATGATGAGCTCAAAATCAGCCTGACCGGTGAGATGATGGATGCCTTCCGGCTGAACAAGGTGTCCTTCTGACGGGGAACACCCGTGCGCTTTGAGAACACACTTCCGGGCGTGCTGCCCGGACGAGACCTCCGGACCGGAGGCCACCACTCATTTTGGTGCAGAAAATGCGGGGAATCCAAGCGGAACAGGGATTATTCTTGAAGAGACAGGAGCGACATGTGATGGAATGGATGGAAAGACTGAACCGGTCCGTGGACTACCTGGAGGATCATCTGGAAGAACAGATCGATGTTGAACAGGCTGCCCGGATTGCCTGTTGTTCGGTGTATCATTATCAGCGGATGTTTTCATACATTGCCGGGGTTTCCCTGGGGGAGTACATCAGACGACGGCGCATGACCCGGGCTGCAGTGTCCCTTCTGGGCAGTGATGTCCGCATCATCGACCTTGCCCTG
>SKMO01000154.1 GCA_007121025.1 Bacillota bacterium
CAAACGACAGTCTCGGATCTGCAGGATCGCTGTACGGCCAATACACAAGCTGCCGGTTTGGCGTGTACGGATCACGGACCCTGGCTGTAACCGGAACAATGGCGGTGCCTCCGTTCCTCAACGCCGTGATGCCCCAGGCGGCAATGCTTCTTGGATACCGTTCCCGGTTGGTGATCCGGTGTCGAATCTCCAATGAACCGTCGTGATGCACAGAAACAGCAAGTTCTTTTTCCAATCCGGATGTGGGTTCCACAGGCTGGCGCAGCACATGTGTGTTCCCAATTCTTTCATAGTGTACCGGATCGTTGTCCGGGGCGTATGAGCCTGGAAATGTTTCCGGGCTTCGCCAAAGACGATGGCCGCCGCGCAGGTAAAAGGTTCCCAGGGGAGGGGCCTCAATTTGAACGGAAGTTTGGGCAAGGAGGTTTTCATTTGCTGAAGGTCCAAAAAAACAGATTCTTGGACCGTAATCCAGCGTGGCGGCCATGTGCCAGTTGGCGTGTTCCAAAAGAAGACAATTCCCATAAGAGGAATACGGTTTGACGGTGACTTGATGCTGATCCATGTGGCTCAACCCTTCCCTGTTCATGAATTGATCCGTATGTTTTCTGTTTTCATTGTAGGGGATATGCGGAGGCAGTAAATGGAACAGTGTGCTCAAAACATGGTATAATGTTTTCAGCAAACCTGTTTTATTTGCGTAATCGATGGAGGTTTGACCATGTCTCAAATGGATTTCAACGACATTGGGATTCACCGTCCGGTCATCGAAGGGCTGCATGATCTGGGTATCACGACTCCGACAGCGCTGCAGCAAGCGGTGATTCCCGGTCTTCTGGCCGGCAAGGACATCGTTGCCGAAGCCCGCAGGGGTTCAGGCAAAACCATGGCCTACGGTGCGCCGATTATCGGAACGCTCAAAAAATCCGACACCACCCTTACCGCGATTATCCTTGCTCCCGACCGGGAATTGATTCTAAAGGTCCATCATGAACTGGAACGGTTGTCACAATACGTTCCCATGCGTCTTCTGTCAGCCCCGGAAGAACAGGCCGTCGAAAGCCAGGCCATTGCACTGACCAAAGGGGTCAACATTTTGATCAGCACCCCGGCGCGACTGATGGACTTGATCCGCATGGACCGGATCCAACTGAAACATTTGCGTTTTCTCGTGTTGGATGAAGCAGACAAAATGATCATGCGCAGACAAAAGAACAATCTGGAAGAAATCTTCCTTTCCTGTCCCGAAGACACACAAACCCTCATTTTTTCAAGCACACTGCCGGATGAACTGCATCAACTGGTTCATCACTACCTGCATCGGGATCCTCAGCACGTGTTTGTTCCGCTTCACTCGACGCAGGTCAAACCGCGAATCCGCAAAAAGTACCGCATTGACAAACTGGCCCACACCGACCTGAATCTTTACAAATGCGGATTTGAAGAATGTGCACCCAATCACTCCTGGGGCCCGGCAATCCGGGACCATTTCCTGATTCATTACATCACCCACGGGCAAGGTGTGTTCAAAACCCAGGAATCGACCTACAGACTAAACGCCGGACAGGGATTTTTGCTCTGTCCGAATCAGATCGCCTCTTACCAGGCGGATGACCGGGATCCCTGGTCCTACTACTGGGTCGGCTTTCATGGACTCAAAGCGGAGGATTACCTGCAGCAGGCCGGTCTTGGAGACAGCCAGCCGGTGTTCAGCTGGAATGGCGACAATCATCAGCTGGTGGACACGTTCGAACAGATCCTGTCAGCCAATGAATTGTATCGCGGCCGTGACATCCGGCTTGTGGGGTACCTTTATGTTCTGTTGTCTGAATTTGTGGCCAAACAGCCCGGAACAGTCTTCTCCGATCAGAATCAGGAAAAAGACCCCAAGGAATCCTATGTCGAACAGGCGTTGTCGTTCATGCACAAAAACTACTCCCAAAAAATTTCGGTCTCGGAAATCGCTGTCCATGTGGGCCTGAACCGCAGCTATCTGTACAATCTTTTTCGGACATACCTGCAGACGTCCCCGCAGGATTATCTGGTCCGGTACCGGATTGAAAAAGCATGCAATCTTCTTGAAAGCTCCACGTATTCGATCGGCGAGATCTCCCGTTCGGTTGGCTATGACGACCCCCTGCTGTTTTCCAAAATGTTTAAAAAAATCCGGGGCGTTTCGCCGCGGGAATACAGAAAGAATCATCATTGACGGATCCTCCGCATCCGGATGTGATCCGCTCCGTTCATCGCACCAACAAGAATGCACCTGCCAGGAGATTCCTGGCAGGTGCATTTGTTCACTCATGCGATCGCCTTTTTCACCGGGGGGTCACGCCGAACTTCTCCAGCCGTTTGATCACTGTATCCATCTCTTCCGGAGCCACCTCAATGTCCCAATGCAGCAGCCCGCGGGTGGTTCCGATCTGCGCAGCAACTGCTTCAATGCAGTCCAGACCGTCAAACAACTGAATGCCCTTGCCGGCCTGGCTGATCTTCCGGTAGACGTCCGGCCACTGGGTCTGGGGTGGCGCCCCCGCCCCGGGAACCCACTGAATCGCATTGATGTCCCCAATGGACAGCAGCTCATCCAGATGGTTCAACTCCCCCGGACCATCCAGATGAAAGAGGGTATGTGGGATTTTTGCTGCCGCAGCCTGCAGTTCCGGTTTGGCAAACTCCACAAACATGGGGGTGCCCACCATGAATGTAAAATCACTCTGGATCACATAGGATGGTTTTTCACTGAAGATCTTTGACCAGTCTGAGTACCCTCTTGCCACCGGGGACAGGATGTCATTGATTTCATGGTAGTAGCGCATCCACAGCTCGTGGATCTCCCAGGTCAGCCGCTTGATCTCTTCCGGCTGATCATAGAGGTCCATCAGGAGACGTTCGGTGGTGCGAAACGTTGCCAGGATGTCCAGAATGCCCCCGAGATCAACCATCCCGATGACCACATCCCCGTTCCAGAGGCGGACGGCTTCCCTGTAAATCTCCTGCACCCGTTTCCACCAGATGTTCTCCGGATCGTACTGAAAATGCATGTCTTTCAGATCAACAATCTCTTCGGGCTCAAACCAGATATTCCCTGTTGAATTGTCCGGAACAGCCCCCAGGAAAGCAGCGACCACTCCGGGGCCAAAACAGTCCATGTTATAGTATGGAAAACTGTCTCCCAGATAGATGTTTTTGGACAACTCGTAGTCGATGCGGTCAATCAGATCCCCGGCTGGCACCGACAGATCCAGACTGGTTTGCTGGGTTAGCAGAGGCGTTTCCGGCTCAGGTCTTCCGGGGTCGTTTCCCTTGACAATCACCGGGATCACCGGACGGTCCAGTTCTTTCGCCCACCATTGTCCGTAGGTTTCCCGGACCCGGTCCCACCGCTGCGGATTAAAGTCGATTCCCAAATCCATCCCTCCATTTCCGTGCACGGTGGTACACCACCGCGGCACAAGTCCCTGATTGTATCATTTCCCACACAATTATACCGTGCCGATAACCCAGAAAACATGGGATGGTGTCACCAACTCATGGCATCTTGTTAGGTTTTCTCTATAGAGTGATGACCTGAAAGCCCTGTCTCAGGTAAGGTTCCATGGAAGGGTGTCCGGACATGTCTTCCAGAAGTGCAATGCCACAGGAGGCATTGTAGTCAAGAACGCCGAGTTTTGCGGAACAGGCCCGGCAGATTCCGTCTATCAGTCCGGCGTTCAGGGCTTTTGCAAATAGCGGATGTTCGTTTTTTTGCAGAGGCTCCACCAGGCGGACCGCCTCCCCCTCAATGACAATGCGTGCTTCGTGGCCTTGTCTGTGAGCGTCCAGTGCGTTCAACAGGATGTGCGTAAAGCAGATTTCCTCACCTTTGAAAGCAAACCATACGATGTTCATTGTTTTGACCTCCCATTTGTCATGCTTGAACTTGCGGCGTGTTCCGTTTCTTTCTGCGCCTGAGAATCAACAATCGGATGACCAACATGAGTCCGGCCAGAGCAACCGTCAAACCCAGCAGTATCCAGCCAATCAGGGGAAACCCATCCACTGCAACGATCCGTGCAGAAAGCGCACGGTAGTCCTGTGGGAGTACGGGAACCCCGTCCTCCCCGGGGGGGAAGGTCGCCGCATACATGGCCACGGTTTCCCAGACCTTTAGCTCCCGTCCCTCATGGGGGACCGTCAGCTCGTGAAACTGTTCCGGTGCCAGCGGTTCTCCCCACTGGTTTTTGGGGATCACTTCCAGCTGGGGCAGAAGCTCACCGGCCATGGGGAGAAACGATAAGATGTACGTGTCCGTGACCAGGTGGTACAGTGTGTCGTCGCCCCGCTTCAGGGGAACAAACCCCTCCCCTCCTTCCGGCTGGATGCCCGTGCCCTGATAAAGATGGGCGTCCAGAACTGCCCGGGTGCTTGGAACCGGCTGATCGATCAATGGCACGGTCAGCAAAATGGTGTTTTGTGGATTGTACCGGTATTGCAAGCCGGAAAATTGCAGAAAATAATTGTCTCCCATCAGTTCCTGCAGCAGAGTGGCGATTTCCAGCATCCGCCGCAGTTCTTCGCCGGTCAGATAGACAGAGACCACTGAATATCCGGGGTAGTTGTCTGCCCCGTAACCAAGGCCTATGGTGTTGGTGATGTCATAAAAGCTCAGATCACCCAGTCCGTCGGGACCCATCCGGGGCACCATGCTCCCCCGGATGCTTCCGTTGGCCTGAACGGCCACATCCACCGGACGTCCGGTGAGTTCTGCGGTGACCATCCGCATGCCATCTGTAATGAAATTCCCGACCTGGGATTCCTGCAGAGGTGGACGGTTGGTCAGTACATATGAAGAACGGGCGATCGGACCTAAGATATCTGTGAACCGACCACCGGTCATCGAAGAGACGAAATTGTTCAGTGTCCGGGTATACACGTCCACCTGGTCTTCTACCGCCGGATGTGGGGCATACTGATCGCCAATACTGAGCACAAGCGGACGGCCTGTATCGGTGTTCCGGATCCGGAGTTGTCCGGTCTGCCGTGAGTAACCAAG
>SKMO01000102.1 GCA_007121025.1 Bacillota bacterium
CTTTGCGGTCGGGGCGTCTCCCTTTGATGAAGAGGCGCTGTTGGAGATCCGCCACCGGAATCTGAAAGGGCCGTTGTCCACACTGCCGTTGTTCTACTGCCGGGGCGCCTGGAATGAGGACCTCCTGACCAGGAAGGACCGCATGATGGTAGGCCTGCTGAAAGCCATGGTGTGCCAAAAGGATCCCGCCAGTTATGCTCCCTGGGAAAAAGCCCTGATGGGGGCCGTCGGAACCGTCTGTGACTGGACGGACCCGAAGGAACTCCGTCCGCTATTGCAGACCATGGGTGACCGTCCAACCGGGGATAAAGATCATCGTTAAGCCGTTGCTTGGGAAGTCAGGGGGCTGCATCATGGGGAAAAGGGATACACCTGAACGTGGATTGTCTCCTGGAACAGGCAGGAGGCTGTGAGCGTTTTTTTTGCGCGAAAACCTGGAGACGGGATGTCTGGGCGACGGCGGAAAAACATACGGATAGAGGTTGTACAGGAAAGGGGCAACAGGATCAAGACGTTCAGTGGGACGGGGTGGGCATTGACTGCTCCACAACCTCCCGGTAAGGTAGAATGATTGCAGGCATGCTGGCGTCCTGGAAAGGGGACGGCAGAACGGTGCGCCCCTCAAACGGAGACATCTGCTGAGCGAAATGTTTAAACGAAACCAGACACTGGAAACGGACGTTCCAGTGCCTGGTTTCGTTTAAACAGGGCATTTCAGATATCCAGGGAAAAGGCTTCACCGTGTGTCATTCTGACCACAACGTATGGGGTCCATTCATCGGTGTTGAAATACAGATGAAGCGCTTCGACATCTTTCTTATACAGCCCGCGCTCCTTCAAGACTTTTCGCAGGCGCTGGTTGCATTGTCCCAGCAGCGTGTTCAGATCCGTAGAAGCACCGCCTTTTTGGATTTCACAACGGACCGGAGTGGTTCCGCACAACAGTTTGTCCATGATGTTCACCTCGTTTCGTTCATTTTGTCTGCCAACAGTATAGCGCAAAAGGCCCCTGCCTTGAAAGAAGGCAATGGCCGTGCATGAAAAAAAACAGAAGAAACGCAGCAGACAGCAGGCTGGACGGGCGGGCGGGAAACGGAGAACCATGTGTGGATTCAGGTGCAGAAGGTACGCCGGTTCTTCCGAAGAAACCCTGTCAAAACGCCCCAGCCGGATCCGGCTGGGGCGTTTTGGGGGTCGTTCTGTCACTTATTTGATCAGAAGGTCGATGATCACTTCAGTTTCAGCAGCAGCCAGCTGCATGACGTCATCGATGACGCCGCCAAACGGTTTGGCCATCAGGGTTGAGTTCATCCGGGCGATGTAGGTGTTTCCATCAGATTTCTCGTAGATGGACACCCGGCAGGGCATCAGCGGGGAGACCACCCGCTCGTCGTCCAGATACAGGATTTCAGCAGAATACCGCGACGAGCAGAGCTCGTAGATTTTAATGGGCATGACATCATGGCCGTGTCCGTCCAAAATGGCCTGCATGTCGTGGATTCCGGCAACGGACCATCCGGCAGCCAAAACCTCTTCCTCAAACTTGGCGACGGTTTCCTCGAATCCATAGAGGCTTTCATCTTCGAGCATCATCATGCCGGGGGCTGCGGTGAATCCGACGAATCCGGTCAACAGGGCCCCGATCAGCAGTGCAGCGACAGCGATCAAGATGGTGTTGCGTGTTGCGTTATTCTTCATGGTTGGTTCCTCCAATGGGTTTTTGATTGTCTTGCTGGAACCAATCATAACAAACGACCATCGACGGTTCCGTGACTTTGTCACAGACCGGCGATTTTTTTGAGCTCCTGTTGATTCAACAGGGTGACCGTTCCCCTGGCCAGTCGAACCAGTTGACGTTTTTCCATTTCCTTCAGGAGACGGCTGATCACTTCCCGGGCGGTCCCCAGTTCCAGGGCAATCTGCTCATGGGTTGTGTGCAGGTGACTGTGTCCGGTTTCGCCGGAGAGCTGCAACAGATGGTCAGCCAGCCTTCGGCTCATGGAATGAAAGGCCACTTCTTCCGTGAGCATCATCAGGTCGGTCAGGGCCGTAAACATCCGGATAAGGACGTACTGCCGGAATGACGGGCTCCGGGAGAAAAGGACTTTAAAGGCAGCCCCGGGAAAGACGATCAGCCGGGAGGGCTGTTCCACCTGGGCAACGGCGTCCAGAGGTTCACCATCCAGAAGACACCCCAGTGTGAACAGACACATTTCGCCCGGTGCCACCCGGTAAAGAGTGATTTCCCGGCCATCGGGGCTGAGCCGTGTGAGCCGGATGGATCCTTCGAGAAGAAAGTATACGTCCTGGCAGGTGCCTGCCCCGTCCATCAGGAGGGTGCCCGCTGCATGCGTTTCCTCCCGGATCTGATTCAAAACGAACGCTTGGTCTTTTGCAGGGAGTTTATCGTACAGGGGAAAGACCCGCCTGATGGTTTGTTCAAGTGCCTGGTTTGTCATGGTGTCTCCTTTGCCTGTGCCTGTGTCCGGCGGTTTTCTCCATTATACCCGAATTCCCTCACTGTGGGTGCCCCGGGGATCAGGAGCTGTTCTGTGGCATGTGCAGGTTCTCCAATGATGATTGACATGGAACAGGATCAAAGTGTACGAAAGTGGAAGTGGCAGACCGATTGGTGTTAAAATGGGAGGGAGAAAAACCAAGCAGATGCGACCGCCGCAGTGGGACCATGCACCGTGCGGGATGATGGTGCGTTTGCCATGCCCGGTGATTTGGGATCAGCGGCGATACAGCGGACAAACGGCCGCATACAACGACAGTGAAGGAGAAGAAGATGGCAACCATTGAAGATTTCATGGCATTGGACATCCGGGTGGGCGTGGTCCGTTCGGTCCGGGTGTTCCCGCAGGCCCGGCAGCCGGCGTACCAGCTGCAGGTGGATTTTGGCCCGGACATCGGGATCAAACCGTCCAGTGCTCAGATCACCGAGCTTTATCAGCCGGAGGATCTTGAAGGCAGGCAGGTTCTGGCCGTGGTTAATTTTCCACCCCGGCAAATCGGATCATTTCGTTCTGACGTGCTGGTCCTGGGGGTGTACAGCGACGGGGGCGTTGTGCTGATCGGTCCGGAACGTCCGGTGATGCCGGGGGACCGTCTGGGGTAGTGGCGGCCGGCAACGGTGCTGCGCATCTGCGCAGAGACGGAGGAGACAAAGGGATGAAAAAACGGGAAAAAAGCGCCCGGCTGATGACGGCGCACCAGGCAATCTTTCATTGCCCGGTCTGTCGGGGGGAGATGTCTGTCCGTGAGGCGTCGGGGATGGTCTGTACACAGGGGCACCGTTTTGATATTGCCCGTCAGGGATACATCAACCTGACGGTTGGCCCGGTGCGTTCGTCTTACGGGAAAGACCTGTTTGATGCCCGGCAGAATGTCATCCAGTCCGGGGCATTTGATCCACTCCATGCGGAGTTGATTTCCCGGATCGAAGGCCCGGCCGGGGATCAGCCGGCCCCGAGGTATTTGCTGGATGCCGGATGCGGCGAAGGGTCTCATCTTGCTGCTGTCTGCAGACAGTTGGAGGATCGGGGGCAGCCGGTCCTGGGTCTGGGCCTGGATCTGGCCAAATCAGGCATTCAGGCGGCCGCCCGGGAGTACGGGGATTGTCTGTGGGCTGTGGCCGATCTGGCAGATCCGCCCCTGCGGGACGCGTCGTTTGATGTGTTGCTGAACATTCTGTCTCCGGCCAGTTACGGAACCTTTCGACGGTTGCTCAGGCCCGGAGGGACCATCCTCAAAGTGGTCCCGGGTGAGGAACACCTCCGGGAACTCCGGGAGGAATACGACACACTAAAAGACGGGGGGGCGTATTCCAACCGGGAAACGGTCCACTTGTTTTCCAGACAGTATCCGGATTTCCGGCAGGAATTGATGACATGGACGGTACCGGTGGACGATGAGCGTCTGGCGGTCATTGCCCGGATGTCTCCGCTTTCCTGGCACCGGACGCCCGACGCAGGGGAAAGACTGTTTAAAAGGGGAATCCGGGACATCACATTTTCGGTGGTTGTTCTTGAGGGACAGGCCGGACCAGACCGGGAACCATCTGTTGTTTCTGAACGTCTGGAAGAAAAATGATTGAGAGGCAAGAACAATGGATCTGATGAAAACCATGCGCCCCTTTCTGGGGACTCTGCTCCTGGCGTATTATCTTCTGCCATTTCTGGGACAGGACACCGGCAGCTTTATATTACTGCTCCTTCTGGTACTGCCTGCGGTCACGTTTCTGTCTGCGGTTCATTATGGTTACCGGCATGGCTTTCACCTGCTGGTCCCGGTCCTGGCGGCCGTCCTGTTCACCCCGACCGTGCTGCTGTATTACAACAGCTCAGCCTGGGTGTACATTCCGGCATACAGCTTGTGGGCGCTGGCAGGCATCTTTCTGGGAAGGGGGATGCAGCGCCGCAAAGCAGAGAACACCCGATGAGGTTTCCGGGCACTGGAACAGGAAGGCCGCCGGCCTTCTTTTTTTGTCTTTTTCGCAGAAGCAGCGAAGTGGCCGCAATGTCCCTTGAGAACAGGACCCATTCCAGCGCATGGGGCATTGAATCACAAAGCACCACCGCAGACATATCCGCGATGCCATGACAGACCGGGGGAGGGTTGAAAGATCCGGGACTTTTCCGGGCGGTTGGAATTGTATGGCCATGGGAATTCAGGTATGATGAATGGACAGCAGGAGAACCGGAGGCGAAAAGATTTGGCGCAGATCGAAGGATTGAACAAACAGCAAATACTCAAACAGATCTTTGGGTTCGACACATTCAGGGACGGGCAGGAAGAGCTGATCGACCAACTTCTCATGGGCCGTGATGTTCTTGGGATCATGCCGACCGGTTCCGGGAAATCGTTGTGTTTTGCCATTCCCGCTGTTTTGCATGAAGGCACTGCACTGGTCATCTCGCCGCTCATCTCCCTGATGAAAGATCAGGTGGAGGCGTTGCAGGCCCTGAACATTTCGGCAGAGTTCCTGAACAGCTCGCTGTCAGCAGATGAGTTTGGGCAGGTGGCGAGGGCGGCTGGCCGGGGAGAAATCCGTCTTTTGTACGTTTCTCCGGAACGGCTGGATTCGCCAGGATTTGTTCAGCTGGCCAACCGCATAAAGCTGTCAGCAGTCATTGTGGATGAGGCCCACTGCGTGTCTCAGTGGGGACAGGATTTTCGCCCCAGCTACAGCCGGATCCGGGAATTTGTGGACCGGCTGGCAACCCGTCCGCCGGTGGGGGCGTTCACGGCCACCGCCACTCCCCGGGTCCAGAAAGATATCCAGCAGCTTCTTGGTCTGCGACAGCCGACGGTGGTGAAAACCGGCTTCGACCGCCCGAACCTGCATTATGAAGTGCGAAAGCCCAGGGACAAGAAACAGGAATTAAAGAACATCCTCAAAACAGTGGGTGGGCAAAGTGGGATAGTTTACTGCGCCACCCGTAAAGCAGTGGATGAGGTTTACGCAGTGCTGCTCAGGGAGGGCCTGCCTGTAGCCCGCTACCATGCAGGGCTGGACGATGATACCCGGATGAAGAGTCAGGAAGATTTCCGATGCGATCATAAGCCCATCGTGGTGGCCACCAATGCACTGGGGATGGGAATCGACAAATCCAATGTGTCGTTTGTCATTCATTACAATATGCCCAAGGATTTGGAGAGCTACACCCAGGAAGCGGGAAGGGCCGGCCGGGACGGGTCGCCGGCCCGCTGCATTCTGCTCTATGCACCGGGCGATGTGCAGACCAACCTGTACCTGATCGAAAACGGACGGGACCTCGAGGAGATGGACGAAAGAACCCGGCAGGAGGTGCTTTCGCGGGACCGGGAGCGTCTCCGTCTGATGAGCCAGTACTGCCAGTCAACCCGCTGTCTGCGGGGAACCATCCTGCGGTATTTCGGGGAGGATGCCCCGGACAATTGTGGCTGCTGTGGCAATTGTGAGGCAGACTTTGAACAGCAGGATGTGACGGTGGATGCCCAGAAGATTATGTCCTGTGTGGTCCGGATGAACCAGCGCTTTGGCATGGCCATGGTTGCGGATGTGCTCCGGGGCAGCAGACAAAAGCGCGTCCGGGATCTGGGGTTTGACCGGCTGCCCACCCATGGTGTGATGTGTCGTGACAGTGCACAGCGGATCCGGGATCTGATGGAGCACCTGGTGGGTGAAGGATATCTGGAGATGACCAGCGACCGGTATCCGGTCCTGCAGCTGAAACCCTCAGCCGCAGACGTACTCAGAGGAGAGCAGAAGGTCACAATGCAGGTCCGTCGAAAGGCGGTCAGAGCAGGAATCAGACAGAGCGATGACGAAGTGAATAAAGAGCTGAACGAACAGCTGAAAAAGCTGAGGACAGAAATCGCCCGGCAACAGGGTGTTCCCGCATACATTGTGTTTACCGATGCCGCTCTGAAGGCCATGTGCCGGCAACAGCCGCTGAACCGGAAAGAACTTCTGGACGTTCCCGGGGTGGGGAAAGTCAAGCTGGACCGGTATGGAGACCTGTTTCTTGCGGTGATTCGGGCGTATTGCGACTCGCCTGTGCAGGCCGGCGGGAGCGAAAACCTGGAGGATCGAGATGGAACGACTGGCAGAACAACTGTATCTGATTGCACTGGATGAGAAACGGGGGACCCTTCGGATGGGTGTTCGGCGCCCCATGATACCAGGGATCTGCGGGGCACTGCTGCTGGATTTGGCTGTTCTTGGTCACATCCGGGTCCAGCTGGAACAGGTGACCGTGGAAAGTGTGGGTGAAACCGCAGACCCACTGTTGGATCGTGCGATGGGGTCAGTCCTGAAAGGACGGGGAAAGCCTCTGCGCGATCATTTGAAAACCTTGATGGAGGATGAGGTCTGTTATGAGAAGCAGATTCTGATGCGCCTTGAAGAGACCGGACAAGTCCGCCGGGTCAAAACCAGGACATGGGGGGGCCTTCCGGTGCAGGGAACGGTTCCTACGGCTGACAGTGGAAGGACGCAGGTCATTGAAGCGCTGCGAAAAGCTGTGAACACTGAGGATGTCGATCCCCGGATGCTGGCGCTTCTCAGTCTGGTGAGGGCACTGGACCTGGTCCCTGAGGTTTTCGAACGAAAGGACAGAGGGCATGCACGCCGGAGACTGCATCTGCTCACCGGTCATGAGCCGGTGGGGGTGACCGTGGAACGCATGTTTCAAACGGTTACGGCCGGTTCCGGGCTGTGCTAGAACACCGCGGCGTGTCAATGGAAATGACGCCTTCCATGGGTGGACAGAAGACGCCATTTCTCAAGTGGTACTCGATTGGGGATAGAGTAGAAGGTGATGGGCTCCGTGAGCCTGTCTCCATTCTAACAGGTCCGGACAGCCGGTTCCAATCGAATCTCTTTTGCGCAACCCGGTGTATAATCAGGTCTTCTTATGCCGGTTCAGGTGGAGGCAATGGAGAACCGCATACAGGGATGTTTATCCGCATTGACCGAATCTTCGGCGTGCCGTTTCGGTTAATATAAAGGAGAACAGCGTTCTGCAGACCGTTGTCTGCACCAGCCGGAACAGAAATCATGGAGGAATCCCACATGTTTGTCACAGTGGTGCAGATCCGGATTCATCTTCCCTGGGTTCACTCGCACAAAGAGCATCGTTCGGAAGCCAAGAGCCTGATCCGCAGGCTGCGCAACCGCTATAATGCCGCGGTCTGCGAGACCGGGGACCCGGAACGCCGGCAGATGCTGGAACTGGGGGTGGCCTACTGGTCACCGGACAGAGCGGGGGCTGACCGGACGGCACAATCTGTCGGCGATGAGGTCAGCAGACTGACTGAAGGAGAGGTATTGGCTGTGACGATCGCACGGATGGTGGAGAGTTGTGAATGAATGCACGAAAATGTTTTGATTTCAGAAAATATGGTATGATGGGGGCGTTTGAACATCATTGATGCATTGTTCTCTGTGCCCCGACGAATGAGGTGACGCAGGTGGCCAATCAATTTCAATCCCAGGCGCTTGAAGCCAATCTTCAGGAGACACTCGATGGGGACATCGAACTGTCTCCCCGGGATCGCTGGTTTCTTCATCTGTCCAGTGATTACTGGGGGATTCATAAGCGGGCCCTGGATTTTTTGGAAGAATACAATCATAAGTTTGTCAATTACGGATATATTCTGGAGTGTCTCCATGACATCAGCCTGAACGACCTTTGGTTTTACAACGGAATTGAAGAGTCGCAAGAGGCCTTTCTTTTTTTGGTGGATATTTTCGGTGAACTGAGTGCAAAGGATCTTCCAGAAAAAGAGCGGGAATTGCTGATGAAGACGCTCTTTAAATTTCTGGACCGGATGCTCAAAGAAGGCCAGCCCGGGGAAGCCGTTTTGTTGCCGCTGGTGAACCTGATGGAAGAGGGCATGACGCATTCCGGGGAGATCTATCTCCGCAACGCCGGCCTGTTCAAAACGTACCTTCCCCGTTTGGCAACATTGCCGGCCTTCAGGGATAAGACCACCGCCATGACCCGGGAGATTCTCCGGGAAAGTGTCCGCTACTGGCGTGAAACCACGGACGCAAAGGGATGGCTGGAGAGCAAGCGCAGCCTGATGGGCGAGCGCTATGACGGGATCATCGGCGCCATCGGAGAGCCGTTTTTCGACGATCTGAGCCGACAGATTGACGAAGCATCTGACTGGGAAGAGCTGGTTGAGCTGATGTTCTTCAATGACATCGCCAATCATTTTCGCCAGTTCAGCGATGAATTTGAGCGACCCATTGAGAAAATCCAATACCTTTTTTACGCCATGCATCTGCCCGGGCTGGTTCCGCTGAAAAACCACCTGCTGTACGATATGAACCGTCTGCTGCAGGACGCATTGGGCGGTCTGAATAAAGAGGAACAGCTGGCGTTCGTGGATGTGGTGTTCGATCTGTTTGATGAGTTCAAGGATCAACATGGGGGAACCATTCTGGACTGTATGCTGACGCTGGGCAAGGAAATCGTTCACATCAATGACGTGAAACTGATTTCCTATCTGAACAAAAAAATGGTTCATTTCGGATTTTTTCATCCCGGGGAACGGACCATCACCGGGGATTGGCAGACCCGGGTCAACACGAATCACGTGAAAAACATTCGGGTGTGGCTGGAACTGATTGAGAGTTCACCGGTGAACTTCAAAAGACTGTTGAGCGCTCTGGTGGTCAACCTGAAACTCGGGGGCATTTTCATCTCTGACACAGATCTGTTCCAGCGGGATGTGACAAAGCTTCTCAATGCACAGATCGGCCCTGTGTTCAAGCAGGTCCGCCAGCTGGCCCGGTTTTTCCCGGTCTATTTCCGGGAAATCGGTGCAGAGGGAAAACTCCGGGATGTGACGACCGCCATGGACGAACTGAGCCGGCGGAAAGACCGCCTGGTTCATTTCATGCGCAAGCAGGTGCACGCGGAAAGCAACAACACGCACATTCAACTGGCCCGCAATGTGGCGGGTTACTGGCTGAGCGGAGATCTGGGAGAGCTGGCAGAGACGCTCCCTGCAGATGTATTGGCCGGCATTGACACCAACAGCGTTTATTTCCAGGATATCCACAGCCTGATGAAGGATCTGTGTGCACGGTTCGAAGTGGATCACCAGGGGCTGCTGATGTTGCCGGATGACCAGGTGATCCGGCAGATTGAAAAGCATCCGTCCCCAAACACCCGGGACAAAAAGAGACTCATCTGTCTGGTGGAGCTGCACAGCCTGCTGCTGGAAAAGTATTCCCTGGAATCCACAGATATTTTGAAAACACTCAGGGAAAGCCGGTTCTTTGCTGCCGGAGATCTGGACGCGTTCCATCTGGCTCTGGACGGCAAAGAACCTTTGGAAGGCCTGAAGCAGGCCTACCACCTGATGGGCACACTGAAAGACGTGATCCTGGATCCCCGGACAACCGAAGCCCAGGAAAACATCTACCACAAGCGGCACATCGCCATGGGGATTCCCTCCATGTACGGGCAATACAGTGAACCCAAGTTTGAGGCGCTCGGGCTGATGTACCGGATGGAAAAAGTGGCCTCCCGGCTGATGGAAGACTCACTGGAACAACTGAAGCTGGAATACGTGACGGCCAAAACGCTGCAGGATGTCTGCCAGGCGCTCCATCTGTTCCGGGAAGGTCTGGCGTTGGATGGTGTTGAAAACCAGAACTTCAATTCCAATTTGGACATGTTCCGGTTCAGTCTTCAGTCGACCAGTTTCACGCTGGAACAATACATGAATATTTTTGAGTTCATGGCGCTCAATGTCAAGGAAATGATCAACGAGTATTACCTGCGGTTTTACGATATGACACTGGCGGTGGTCGTTCCCCAGCTGTTCGATGACAGCAAGGAGACCCTGCTGAAAAAATCCGAATGGTTCTACCGGGAGGTGTTGTCGGCCGGGTTTCTGGTCCAGCAGCTGGACGGATTCATCACCGACGCAATCGACGGGCTGCGCAATCTCCTGGACAACTATTCTGATCAGTATATCCATAACATGATGAGTTACAATCCGGATTTCACGGTCAGCTCCTTTCACAAGCCGGCAGAGGCAATGGACAACCGGGTGTTTCTGGGGGCCAAAGCGTTTTACCTGAAGAAGCTCACCTCTTACGGCTTCCCGGTGCCCCCGGGATTTGTACTGACCACCGAAGTGTTCCGGCACCGGGAGACGGTCCTTGACCACCCCTACATGAGCCTGGAATTGGAGTCATTGATTCTGAAAAACATCGCGGACATTGAACGGATGACCAAACGAAAATTTGGAAGCGTCAAGCGTCCCCTGCTGCTGTCGGTGCGTTCGGGGACGGCCATTTCCCTTCCGGGAGCCATGAGCACGTTTCTGAATGTGGGCATCAACGATGAGATTGCTTCTGCACTGGCACAGGATCCTGAACAGGCCTGGATGGCCTGGGATTCTTACCGGCGTTTTGTCCAGAGCTGGGGCATGGCCAGCGGGATCGACCGTCCGGTGTTCGACCGGATCATGAAAGACACCAAACTGCGTTATGGCGTGGAAAAGAAGGCGGAATTTACAGCCGAACAGATGAGAGAGCTGACCGCGTCGTATAAGAAAGCGCTGACCGAACATGGGGTGCAGATCCAGAAAGAACCATTTGCTCAACTGCGACAAGCCCTGTTGACCGTCCTTCATTCCTGGGACTCGGAGCGTGCCCGCTCCTACCGGCGACATCTGCAGATCGCGGACGAATGGGGGACAGCGGTGATTATTCAGACCATGGTCATGGGCAACCGGTCCATGCAGTCCGGTTCCGGTGTGGTCTTTACCCACAACCCCAAACTGAGCAAACCGGGCGTCAATCTCTATGGGGATTTCACGCTCCGAAGCCAGGGAGAGGATATTGTGGCCGGACTGGTGCACACCCTGCCCATTGCGGAAAGCCAGCGGGAGGATTACGCGGATGCCCGTCTCTCCCTGCAGTCGGCGTTTCCCGCCCTGTACAATCAGTTAAAGGACTACGCCTGGAAGCTGATATACGATCACGGATTCAGCAACCAGGAAATCGAGTTCACCTTTGAATCAGCCGATCCAAAGGATCTGTATGTGTTGCAGACCCGGGAGCAGATCATCAGCAACCGGGAAAAGGAGCCGGTGTTTGCGGCCAATCCACAGGACATGGACCTGGTGGGCCGGGGTATTGGCATTGACGGGGGCTGCATGACCGGTGAGATCTGTTTTGATATGGATGATCTGCAGCGGCACAAGCGGGAACAACCGGATGAAAAGGCGATCCTCATGCGGCCGGACACGGTTCCGGACGACATTCCCAAAATCTTTCTTTGTGACGGACTGGTGACCAGCCGTGGCGGGGTGACATCGCATTCTGCGGTGACGGCGGCCAAACTGGGCAAAGTGTGCATCGTCAACTGCAAGGAGCTTGTCGTCGATGACGTCGAGAAAAAGTGCACCATCGGATCGGCCGTCCTGCATGCAGGGGACGTGTTGTCCATTGACGGAAAATCCGGAAAGCTCTTCCGGGGGCGCTATCCCATCGAATACATCTGATCGGATGCCATTCCCGGAGCAACGATGCTCCGGGGAAAAAATAGAACAATTTGAAGCGAGGAGAATCAGTGATGAACAATTATGCGAAACGGAAAAAACTTCTGGGGATCAACGGTGTCGGGAGGATCGGGAAGCTGGTCTTTTGGAATCACCTCAACATGGGCCATTTCGGAGGGTTTGTGCTCAATGCCGGACGGCCGGTCGGTAAAAGCCTGGACGATATGATTCATTTCCTGCTCCAGGATTCAACGTACGGGTCCCTGGACTGCTTTTTGTACGGCTATACCGGAAAGCGGGCAGAAGTGGTGGTCACCAATCGCGAACAGGGGGAGTTCGAGATCAACGGAATGCCTGTCCGCGTGCTGAGCCATGCCAGAAACCCGAGGGACATTAACTGGGCAAAGCAGGGTGTTCAGCTGGTGGTGGACTGCACCGGTGTGTTTGTGGATCCCACCGTGCCGGCGGATCATCCCAAGGGAAGCGTCCGGGGACACCTGGAAGCGGGCGCAGAAAAAGTCATTGTCAGTGCGCCCTTTAAAATCAAAGACAATTCGCTGCAATTACCCGGGGACAGCGGCATGTTTGTCTATGGGGTCAATCACAACCGCTATGTTTCGGATGCGCACCACATTGTTTCTGCAGCCAGTTGCACAACCACCGGACTTGCCCACATGGTCAAGCCGCTTCTGGAAACCCGCGAAACGTCGGAGATTGTCACGGCGTCCATGTCCACGGTCCACGCGTCCACCAACAACCAGAGCATTCTGGATGCGGTTCCGGGCAGCGGGCAGAAGGATCTGCGCCGGAATCGATCGGTGTTCAACAACATCATTCCCACCAGCACCGGGGCGGGTGTGGCTCTTGAACAGATCCTGCCGGAAATTAAAAAAATCGGGTTCATGGCGGACTCTGTGCGGGTGCCTGTCAGCACGTCATCCCTGATCACCCTCAACGTGACATTTAACAGCCCGATGAACGAAGAGACCGGACAACCGGTCATCACCCGGGAGTTTCTGAATGATCTGTACCGGCGCTCTGCAGCCGGACCGCAAAAAGACCTCCTGGTTTTCGGAGAGAGGCAAAACGTTTCAGCGGACATGGTGGGTTTTCGGGCGGCTGTTGTCATTGAAGGAGCTGAAACGCACACCAGGACCGGATTTATGCCGATTTCCGCCCGCACCCTGAAAGAATACGGCATTGACAGTCCGGGAGGAATCCAGATTCCGGTGACCCATGCCAAAATCTTTGGCTGGTATGACAACGAATTGGGCAGTTATGTGAACCTGCTCAGCCGTTTGGCCGTCTACATGGATAAGAACATGCCCTAAGCCGTTTGATCAGAAACGCTTCCCGAGCATCAGTTCGGGAAGCGTTCTTTCTCTGGCAAAAGGGTCATCTGGAGTGGAGGAAGTGGTGCTATGGTGAAGGTGGATTTCAAAAAGGAGTACAGGGAGCTCTACGGGGCAAGTGCCCGCCCGGGGCTTGTCCGGGTGCCGGAGGGCCTCTATCTGACGATCCAAGGGCAGGGCGATCCAAACAGTCCCCCGTTCGGCAGGGCGGTGGAGGCGCTCTATGGGGTTGCCTACGGTATCAAGATGTGGCCCAAAACCCATCCCGTGGATGAACACTGGTTCGATTATGTGATGGCACCAATGGAGGGCGTTTGGGATACGGCGGATGGGAAACCTTATGATCACCGGCACAAGGAGGATCTTCGCTGGCGCCTGCTCATCCTGCAGCCGGCGTTTCTCACCCGGGCGCTGTTTGAACTGGTCCGGGAGGAGCGTGCACAGAAGAAGAAAGACCATTTGATGGAAGAGGTGGACCTGATTCGTTTTGAGGAGGGCTTGTGCGGCCAGATTCTGCACCGTGGCCCGTATGATGATGAGCCGGCCACATTGGAACTGCTGGAGAGGTTTCTCCGTTTGCAGGGCTTACAGGCAGACCGGAGCCGCCACCATGAGATCTATCTGAGCGATCCCCGGAAAACAGCGCCGGAACGACTGAAAACCATTTTGCGGTTGCCGGTCAGCAGTGATACAGAGGGACCCCGAGGATGAAACTTCTGGCCTGGGCAACGCTTGTTTTTCTGTTGCTGACCATGGGATGTGGTCTGGTTATTCGTTTTGGCGGTGCGGAGTTTTCCGGTGCCGGATCCCTGCGGGGGCACATGACGCTCGGAGGCATTACGCTGATTCTGTTGCTGGGATTCATCTGGCTGACGCTGCATTCGGGGTGAGGCTATGAGCGAAACGATAAGACGTTCCAAAGAATGGAGACTGCGCGGATTTGCCGGGGGCTGTGCGCTGCTGACAACGGCCTGGGTCCTGACCCTGGGGATCCTGATGGCCCGCAGTGGTCCCCTGGAGACGGCTTCCGATGCGCTTATGTTTGTAACGAATCCGGGGATTTTGTACACCCTCAACTATGGGCTTGCCTCAGCCATTACAGTGGCGGCCATGGGCCTGATGGTGGCGCTTGGCATGGTGTTCCTGGAAAGCCGGCCCCAGGTTGTGGTGTTTGGCTGGGTGTTTGTGCCGGTGTACGGTGTCCTGAACCTATGGGTCTACCTTTCCCAGATCAGCCTGGTCCCTTCCCTGGCTGCAGTTGTGACAGAAGGGAGTCCGGAGGCATGGGGGGTCCTTCAAATGATTCAGGCCTGGCCTGAATCGGCAATGGCCCTGGCCAACGGGCTGGCCTATGCAGCGCTGGCCGTTCCGTCGGTTTGTTTTGGGGTTGCGCTGGTCCAAAGCCGCAGGGCTTCGGTGGCTGGTGGATTATTGGCCTTTAACGGTGTGTTTTGTGTTGTGGGCGTTCTGGGGATGATGTCCGGGAGCGACCGGTTGTCGATGGGGCTGATGATCGGGGGCGTGCTCTTTCTGGTGTCTGCCGGTCTTCTGGGATTGCTTCCCCTTCGGGAAGAATAAAAAAAGCCCTGCAGGGCAGGGCTGGCGGAGACGGTGGGATTCGAACCCACGTGCCGGTTTCCCGACAAACGCATTTCGAGTGCGCCTCGTTATGACCACTTCGATACGTCTCCAGGTACAAAAACCATTATACAACATTGCCCGGATCAAGTCATCACCCAACTGGTGTTGAAAGACGTTTCGGGCATTCATTGGAAAAAGAGGGTTTCGGCCGGCAATCGAGAAACAAGTACAGCGTAGAAAGGGGGCCAAGCCAACATGAAAATCCTCTATGAAGACAACCATCTGCTTGTGGTCGAAAAGCCCCCGGGACTGTTGGCCCAACGGGACCGATCCGGGGACGCGGATCTGCTGACTCAGTTGAAAGGCTATATAAAGGAAAAATACCATAAGCCTGGAGACGTGTACCTGGGACTGGTGCACCGTCTGGACCGGAATGCGGGTGGTGTGATGGTGTTTGCCCGGACCTCCAAAGCGGCTTCCCGTCTTTCCGAACAGATTCGCACACGGACTGTCGGGAAAGGCTATCTGGCGGTGGTCAGAGGTTGTCCGCCTGAACCGGAAGGGACATTGGACCATTTTTTGCATAAGAACAGTGACAGCAATCTGACAGCGGTCGTCGGACAGAAAACATCGGGTGCTCAGCGTGCGGTGCTTCATTACCAGGTGTTGGAGACGTCTTCGACGGGCTGGAGTCTGGTGGTGATCCGGCTGGAAACCGGCAGACCCCATCAGATCCGGGTGCAGATGGCCGCCGTTGGCTGCCCGCTCTGGGGGGACCGGAAGTATGGGGGGAAAACCGCTGGCAGAGACCGTTTTCTAGGCCTCTGGGCGTACCGTTTGTCTCTTGTCCATCCCATCCGGGGGGATACCATGGATTTCCGGGCCTGGCCCCCCCGCAGTGGGCCCTGGGAATCGTTTAGCCGCTTGGAGGAACTGCCTGATTTGCTGCAAGCGTGGGATACAGTGGAAAGGAGTACAAGTCATGTTTCGAAAGATCAGCCATGATGAGATGGGAAAAGGAGAACACGGGGGCTGGCTGAAAAGCACGTACCACTTTTCGTTTGCCCGGTACTTCAACCCGGACAATGTGAATTTCGGGGTGCTCCGGGTTCTCAACGATGACCTGATTGGGCCGGGCCGGGGATTTGACCCCCATCCCCACAACGACATGGAAATTGTGACGTACGTGGTTGACGGTGAATTGACCCATGGAGACAGCATGGGCAATGAACGGACGTTGCACCGGGGAGAAGTCCAGTACATGAGTGCGGGCAGCGGAATCACCCACAGTGAGTACAACCGGGGCAAAGACACCCTGCGCCTGCTGCAGCTGTGGATTCTTCCGGACAGGGAGGGATATCCCCCACGCTACGGAGAGCTTCGCCCGGACTGGGAGGAACGCAGAAACCGGTGGCTGCACCTGGTGTCCGGTGAGGGAGGA
>SKMO01000115.1 GCA_007121025.1 Bacillota bacterium
AAACTCAATGATCTTCCGGAGCAGCGGTTCCATCTGCGGGCTCAGGGAGTTCGTCCCTTCGTTCTGAATCCAGATATCCACCTTTTTTCTTGCTCCTTTCCATTTCGGCCGCCAGCTGATCCGGGTATTCCACCCTCTGGTGGTAAATCCCCGAAAGCACCCGAATAAAAGCTTTGGCAATGGTCTCCAGCTCCCGGAATGTCAGTTTCGATTCAGACAGCTGGCCCGCTTCAAATTTGTCCTTGATCACCTTCCGGACAAATCCTTCAATCCGCCCCGGATTGGGGTTTTTAATCGACCGGACGCTGGCTTCCACCGTGTCGGCAAGCATCACGATGGCCGCCTCCTTGGTGATCGGTTTGGGCCCCTCGTAGCGAAACGCGTCATCCTTGATGTCTTTTCCTTCCAAATCCCGGGCCTTGTTGTAGAAGAATCCCACCAGGGAATTCCCGTGATGGGTGCGAATGAACTGCTGCACCGACGGGGGCAATTTGTGTTCTCTGGCCATTTCCAGCCCGTCTTTCACGTGAGACGTGATGATCAGGGTGGACAACCGCGGGCTGAGCTTGTCGTGCGGATTGTCTGACAGCAACTGCTGGTTTTCAATGAAAAAGTACGGCCGCTTGATCTTGCCAATGTCGTGGTAATAGGCCCCCACCCGGGCCAGCAGGCTGTTGGCTCCCACCGACTCGGCCCCGGCCTCTGCCAGGTTGCTGACCACGATGCTGTGATGATAGGTCCCCGGAGCCTCCAGGAGCAGTTGTTTTAACAGTGGCTGGTTGGGATCTGAAAGCTCCAGCAGTTTCAGCGGCGTGGTGATCTTGAACATCAGTTCGAAATACGGCAGGATGCCAATGGCCAGAACAGAAGCTAAAAATCCTCCGGCCAGGCCAAACAGCGCGGCCCGGAAAAACTCCGGCCCACCGTAGTTGAGTACGGATCCCAAACCCAGAATGGCGGCCAGATTGGCCCCACCGATATAGAGGCCGGATTTCATCAGGTCACTGCGGTGGGCCACCCGGGCCACCGAAAACACACCCACAAACGACGAGAACACGGCCACAGCGGCGTACGCCAGGGCGGTATCCGACACCAGCCCCAAAAAGACCCCAAGAATGACGGCCACCATCAGGGCCACCTCATTGTCCAGCAAAATGGCCGTCAGCACACCAATGGCCGCCAGCGGAGCCATGTAGAAAAACAGCGGGCCACTGGCCGACACATGGGCGATCCCCGCAAACACTTCGTTGATGACCACCCCAAACAGGACCAGTACGGCCAGCAGCACCAGATAGCTCTGGTGTTCCGGCACTTCCGGCCTGTAATGGAACAGATACCAGGCCAGGATCACGTAGGAGATGAGAACCAGCAGGGCGATTCCCAGAACACCCACCAGTGCATGCTCCCTCAGGGAGGTGTCGGCAGCCTGCAGCTTTTCATTGATTTCCGGTGTGACAATCTGTCCTTCCCGGACGATCACTTCTCCGGCTTCAACGGTCACGCTGACCGGTTCCACAGAGAGACTGACTTCTTCCCGGCGTGCCTGCGTGGCCGCATCATCGTACAGAAGCGTCGGCAGCAGTTCCACACGGCGGATCACACCGGAAACCAGTGCTTTGGCCGGCGTGTCCAGATTCCCTGTGGTCACTTCCTCCAGCATGTTCTGCCGGACAATCTCCAGACCCGGCTGCTGAACCCCCGGTTCCATGTTCTTTCGAACCAACCCCGCGGTATAGTCTTCCAACAGGGCAAACTCCCCGCTTTCCCGCCCGACAAGGCTGTCCAGCTCCTCCTCAGTCAGATCCATAAACGGCTCAAATCGTTCGGACTCACCAATGATGCCCACCAGCCCGGTCCCATCGATCTCTTCCTCCAGGGCTCTTCGTCTCAGGTCACGAAAGAGGGAAAACGTGTTGCGGATCTCCTCTTCCACAGCATCGATGGCCTCCGCGTTGACGCTCATCACCGGAGTGATCCCGGAAATCGCTTCTGCCCGGCGCTGCTCCGTCAGCAGATCGCTTTCAAAGGTCACCCTGTTTTGGGCCGTCACGCTGGCGGGACTGGGAAGCCCCTCAGAAATCGACTGGCTTCGGCCCATATACCCAATGCCCATCACAAGAACCGTCAGGACGTAGAGCACCACAAAGATGAGGGTACGGTTCCCCCCCGGAATGCGTTGCATCTTTCCGTCACCTGACGGTTTTTTCGGCTTCTTTTTCTTGTCCCCGTTTCCAGTCCGCTTCCGGCCCTCAAACGGCAATGTCGCATTTTCAAAGATTCCCATGTACGTTTACTCCTGCTCCGTCCGCCTGGCCGCATAGGCCCGTATGATTTTTTGGACCAAAGGGTGGCGGACCACGTCAGTGTCATCCAGATGAAAAAAATGGATGCCCCGAATTCCCTGCAACAGGGCTTCCGCTTCCACCAGACCGGACGTTTTTCCGGCAGGCAGGTCAATCTGCGTGATGTCCCCGGTGATCACGGCTTTGGACCGAAACCCAATCCGGGTCAGGAACATTTTCATCTGTTCCTGGGTGCTGTTCTGCGCTTCGTCCAGAATAATAAAAGCGTCATCCAGCGTCCGTCCCCGCATGTATGCCAGCGGAGCGATCTCGATGATTTTCCGTTCGATCAGTCGGGCGGCCGTGTCCTCTCCCAGGACATCGTGAAGACCATCATAAAGAGGCCGCAGGTATGGATCGATTTTTTCCTGCAAATCTCCGGGCAAAAACCCCAGACTCTCACCGGCCTCCACAGCCGGCCGGACCAGAA
Source organism: Bacillota bacterium (assembly GCA_007121025.1). Classification (GTDB taxonomy): domain Bacteria; phylum Bacillota; class TC1; order TC1; family UBA5767; genus SKMO01. The sequence goes on from SKMO01000115.1 coordinate 2,773, forward strand.
CAATCCGGTCCACCTTCTTTTTCTTCAGGGCATCTACCGCCAGGACCACAGCAAGATAGGTCTTGCCCGTTCCGGCCGGTCCAATGCCAAAGGTGATGTCGTTTTCTTCCACCGCACGGATATAGCGGGCCTGCCCCCGGGTTTTGGGCCGAATGGCCTTTTTCCGCGGTGTCACAAAAATCACCCGCTTCAGTTCCTTCTGTTCATCTTCTGAAAACCCCTGGATCCCTTCCTTCAGGACGTAATCCACATCGGTCAGCAGCAATTCCCCCCGGGTGCGCAGCAGGTCAAGCAGCTGCTGCCAGGCCTGCCCGGCTATGGCGACCTGCCGGGGATCCCCGGAGACCGACACGCAGTTTCCCCTGGCGGTCAGAGTCACGTCCAGGATGTCTTCGATCATTTTCAAATGCTGGTCATGCTGCCCGAACAGAAGCTGCGCCTCTTCGTTGTCCCGGGTGCACAACTGAATGCAGTCGGTTTGTTCCATGAATGTCTCCTCCTAAGAGTCTACACACATTCTACCACAAATCCATTCACCCACCCAAAAGAAAGAATCCGGGCGAACACCCGGATTCTTCAAGATTCATCGATTACCAGCTGTGCACCACCAGAGCCATTCCGGCAGCCAGCCGGACCCGTATGTCCCCGGTGGCCGCCGCGTTGCTGTTCCCCAGAGTGGTCCCCCGAATCAGGGTTCCGTTTTCCAGCGGATACGCCAGCCCTTGGAGCCAAACCCCCTGGCAGTCTTCCAGAGGAATCACGGAAACCACCTGTCCGGGTTCCGCCGCAAAGTGAAGATCACTGGTCACCACCCAGGCCCTGTGCTGCTCGCCCAGAATGCGCAGGCGGCACTTCCGGCCGTAGCGCAGACCCAGGAGGTAGTTGGCCAGCAAATGGTCCACCCGGCCGCCGTCCATCCCGGACAGCTCCAGATCGCTCATCCCGGCTTCCAGGGCAAGACCAACCGCCAGTTCCGTATCGGTCTGGTCCTTTTGGACCGGAAACGTCCGGAAGGTCACGTTCTGTGCCTCCATGCCCCTGCGGGCCTCGTCGGAAATGGAGTCCAGATCCCCGCACACCACATGGGGAATCAGCCCCCGCTTCCACAGGGCATCCGCCCCGGAATCGGCACAGATCAACAGATCCGCTTCCTCCATGGCCTGGTAAATCCAGTCGGCCCGGGGCGGGTTGCCTCCCCCCACAATGTGGGCGGTTCGGGTCAGCGGCGCCATCCGTATTTCTTCCCTTTCATGGACCGGGGTCCAGAGAGAATCTCATGCCAGACAATCCCGCGGGCTGCTTCCTGCAATGTCCAGGCAGACGCGGTGTCCACCAGATCATCCGGCGCATCGCCCACTTCGCCCAGGCTCAGATCGTACATCGTCAGATCCTCAGCGGCCTGCGGATCCTCGAAACGCTCCTGCTCTTCCGGTTGGTCCTGCGGCTGGCTGGTCCCCGCCTCTTCAGGGGGGCGCTGCTGTTCCTGCCGGAGCCGCTCTTCCTTCCATTGACCTTCCACCACCTGCTGGCGGCGGACAGACTGGGGATTGCGCGTTCTGGTGGGATCCTCCTGGTCTTCTCCCAGGAACATCCGAATCAGATCCTGCAGTCCCTCAGGCTGCTGTTGTCCCGGTCTCGGGGCCGCTCGGCCCTGGGTCCCGGGCCGTTGGGTTTGTCTGGTTTCAACCTGGCGGGGCGTTTGACGATTGACCGGCCTGGGTTGAGGCGGCTGCTTTGGATTGCGCCTCTGGGACTGCTTTTTGCTGCTTTCCGCGATTCTTGAAATCACGGCAAACACCACAATGATCAGCCAGAGAAATTCCATGTCAGACCCCCGCCCTATTTATCTGCGGGCGTCGAACCGCCCTGGGACGTATCCGATTTACCGCTTTGGGAGATCGCCTCACGCATCTGGGTGTCCGACTGAACATTTTTGAGGTTGTAATAATCGAAGGCACCGAGATTGCCATCCCTGAAGGCCTGCGCCAGTGCCTTGGGAACTTCGGCTTCTGCTTCCACCACTCTGGCACGCATGGACTGGACTTCCGCCTTCATCTCCTGTTCCAGAGCAACCGCCATGGCCCGGCGTTCTTCCGCCTTGGCCTGGGCGATCTTCTTGTCGGCCTGCGCCTGGTCTTCCTGCAGCTTTGCACCGATGTTACGGCCGACATCCACATCTGCAATGTCAATGGACAGAATCTCAAACGCTGTCCCAGAGTCAAGACCTTTTTTGAGAACGGTGGAAGAAATGCTGTCCGGATTCTCCAGAACCGCCTTGTGATCCTCCGCCGAACCCACCGTGGTGACGATTCCCTCGCCAACCCGGGCAATGATGGTCTCCTGACCGGCACCACCGACCAGACGGTCGATGTTTGCCCGAACCGTAACCCGGGCTTTGACCTTCACTTCAATCCCGTTTTTGGCCACCGCTGCGATAAACGGTGTTTCAATGACGATTGGGTTGACGCTCATCTTGACCGCTTCCAACACGTCCCGTCCGGCCAGGTCAATGGCCGCCGCCCGCTCAAACGGCAGGGGGATCTGCGCCCGCTCGGCTGCAATCAGGGCGTCCACCACCCGGTCCACGTTTCCGCCGGCCAGATAATGGGCTTCCAGGCTGTCGCCTTTGAGTTTAAGACCGGCCTTGTCACCCTTGATCCAGGGAGACACAATCCGGGAGGGAACCACCCGTCTGAGCCGCATACCCACCAGATTGAAAATTCCAACTTTCACTCCTGCCGCCAGGGCACTGATCCACAATCCCACCGGAATAATGGTGAACAACAACAGCACCAGAACGATGATTACAACTCCAAAAATCAATGGTGCAAATACTTCCAACATCTACTTCATCTCCTCCTTGATCTCTCTTACAACAACACGCATTCCTTCAACATCAATGACTTCCACCCGGGCACCCTGGGCGATGAAATCCCCCGAGGTGACCACGTCCACGTAACGGCCATCAATGTCCGCCGTTCCAGACGGCCGGAGAGTGCTTTTGGCCACTCCGGTTTTTCCCAGATACTCGTTCAAACCGGCTTTGGCCGCCACATAACCCCGATCCGGCGTCTCACCCATTTGAAGCACCAGGCGCGACCACAGACTGCGGCCGGGCATAAACTTGAAGAGCACCACAACCAGGACCACCGCTGCCACCAGAGCAATCACCACAGACTGGACCGCCGTAGCGGGGTCCGGCGTGGCAATGAACACACTGCCAAATATGGCGATGAATCCGATGATCCCCGCGACGCCAAATCCCGGCAGCACAAAGACTTCCACCAGCAACAGAACCAGGCCGACCAGAAACAGCAACACGGCTTCCCATCCGCTGATCCCGGCCAGAACGCTCCCGCCAAAATACAGGCCCAGCGCCGACAGGCCGATTGCCCCGGGGAAACCAAAGCCTGGAGAAAAGATCTCAATCATGATGCCTGCAATCCCGATCGTCAACAGCAAGGTGCTGATCAGGGCCGACGTCAGAAAATCTGCCAACAGGTCCCGGGTGGTTTTTCCGCTGCTACCCAGCACATTGAAATTCATTTCCTGTTCAAACTCAAAGGCATTGCGAAACACGCCGTCGGTCATCCCGTTTTCAAGCGCTTCCTGAGCGGTCAGTGTCAGCAGCCGCCCTTCCTCCACCAGGCCTTCAATGGCAATGGTATCATCGGCCATGGCCCGGGCAATCTGGGCATCACGGCCGTTCTTTTCCGCTTCTGCAGCCAGTTCTGCCGACCAGAATGACACGGTTTTTTCATCGGCCCGCTCCCCGCCGATCTGCGGTTCTGCCGCCCCGATGGTCGACCCCTGGGCCATATACATTTCGTCGGCCGCCAGAGCCAGCAGCGCTCCTGCGGAAATGGCGCCCCCGTCCACCAGAACAATGGTTTCCTTGGATTTGATGGTTCCCGCCATCTGCAGTGCAGAATCCAGCCGTCCCCCCGGTGTGTCAATCAGCAGGTAGACGGCCTCCGCCCCGGCTTCCCGGGCATCATCGTAAGCGTCTGCCAGCCAGCGGGCCTGACTGGGGGACACTTCCCCCCGGAAGTGGATCTCCCAGACATCCAGGGCGAACGCAGGACCGGCCATCATGAAAAAGAGGACGATGGCGGTCAGGATCACTTTCCAACGTTTGTTCATCGCGTTTCCTCCACATACTGAAAAGTCTGGTATATTTTGGAATATACCAGACTTTTTTGCAACACATTGCTACTTCCATTTTCTTTTACGGGCCGCCTCAGACTTTTTCTTTCTTTTGACGCTGGGCTTTTCGTAATGCTCTCTCTTTCTGACTTCAGAAAGGACGCCGGCCTTTTGGCAGGATCTTTTGAATCTGCGCAGGGCGGAATCAAGAGTCTCATTCTTGCCAACTTTTATTTCACTCACTTTTTCATATCCCTCCCTCCGCTGAACATATTCCTTGAACGGGCAGACCATTCTACTGAGCAGACTATCGCCCGACATTCACTCTATTATACATAGTCCGGATTGCCACGTCAACTACCCGAGGGGGCCCAATTTCCGGCCTCCCAGCAGGTGAAAATGCAGATGGTCCACTTCCTGTCCGCCATCCGGACCACAATTGGACAGCACGCGGTATCCGGTCTCCGAAACCCCCTGATCGGCGGCAAGATCCCGCAGGACCACCATCATCCGGCCCAGAAGCGCCTCATCCGGTGAAGCCACATCGTTCAGGGATACCAGGTGTTGTTTGGGAATCACCAGGATGTGGACCGGGGCCTTCGGGTTGATGTCCCGGAACGCCAGAATGTCATTGTCTTCATAAACCTTGTCACTGGGAATCTCTCCCGCAGCGATTCTGCAAAAAATGCAGTCTGACATGTTCATCCTCCTATCTCACGTCGCAGATCAAAGCGCGCTGCTCTGCTTTTCTTATTATAACATCCACCAGGGTGTTTTTGGGGAACTTTTCACCGGAAATCTCCGCCCAGAGAAACTTCTCCGTATGCCCGCCGACGCCTTCCGGCCGGCATTTCTCCACCAGAATCCGGGCCGGAAGGCCCACCTGCGCCTGACGAAACCGGTGCCGCAGGACTTTTTTGAGTGCAAGCATCTCGCTCATTCGCTGCTGTTTGACCGCTTCGGGCACCTGATCGGGAAAGGTGCTGGCCCTGGTCCCGGACCGCGGGGAATAGGGAAACACATGGATGTCCGAAAACCCCATCTCCTCAACAAACGACAGGGACTGGTGGTGCTGTTCACCGGTTTCCCCGGGGAACCCGACCATCACGTCGGTGGTCACGGCCAACCCGGGACGCAGATCCCGCAACCGCTCCAGCAGTTCCCGGTAGCGGCGGGTATCATAAGCCCTGCGCATCCGCTCCAGAACCGGGTCACTGCCGGACTGCAGGGAAATGTGAAAATGATCGGTCAGGGGCATCCCCCGGCCAATCTCATCCAGCAGGCCTCCGGTGAATTCGTTGGGGTCCAAACTGCTGACACGAATCCGCTCAAAACCCGTCACCTGACGCAGCTGCCCCAGCAGACGGGCCAGATCCCAGCCCTCCAGGTCCTGGCCGTAGGCACCGGTGTGGATGCCGGTGAGAACCACCTCCCGGAAACCCTCTTCAGCCAGCCGCTGTGCTTCCTCAAGCACCCGCCGGGGATCCCGGCTGCGCACCGGCCCCCGGGCGAACGGGATGATGCAGTAGGTGCAGAACTGCTGACACCCTTCCTGGATTTTCATAAAGGCCCGTGTTCGTTCGGTCCGCACAAACGGCATTTCTTCAAACGATTTTTCCCGTAAAATGTCCGACACCACCCGTACAGGGCTGCGGGACGTCCGGACCTGTTCAATATACTCCAGAAGCTGCCCCCGGTCCCGGGTTCCCAAAACAATGTCCACTCCGTCCATGGCCGCGATCTCATCTGCAGCGGTCTGGGCGTAACAGCCGCTGACCACCACAATGGCCTCCGGACCGGCTTTGACCCCCCGATGAATCGTCTGTCTGGACTTGGCGTCTGCGGTATGGGTCACCGTACAGGTGTGTACGATCACCACGTCCGCCGGTTGGCCAAAGGCAACTTCCCGGTACCCGGCTTCCCGAAGAATCTCCCGGAATCCGTCGGATTCCGTCTGATTCACCCGGCAGCCCAGTGTCCCGATGCAAAACGTCCTGCCGGTCATTCCAGTTCCCCCCGTTCATACAGAATGCAGCTCAGAGCGCACAGCCCGGCGGTTTCCGTCCTAAGGATCCGGGGCCCCAGGGTCACACTGACGCCCCCCCGGTCCCGGACCAGAGCCACTTCTTCTTCTGTCAGTCCGCCTTCCGGACCGATCACAACGAACACCCGCCGTGCTTGGGGGGAGGTCCGCAGGACGGGACGCAGCCCTGTTGCGTCCTCCCCTTCCCACAGAACGATCAGCAGATCCCCGGGTTCCGTTTCTTCCAGCGCCTCCCGCAGGGGCACTGGAAGACTCACAGCGGGAGCCCGTCCCCGGCGGCACTGTTTGGCGGCCTCCCGGGCAATCCGGTTCCAGCGCTGCCCTTTCTTCGACGCCCGGTCCTGGTCAAGCTTCACATCACAACGCCGGGTGGTCACCGGACGGATGGCCACAGCCCCCAGTTCGGTCGCCTTCTGGATCACAAGGTCCATTTTGTCCGCTTTGCACAGGGCCTGAAGGAGCACCACAACGACCCCCGGTTCCCCGGGGGCCTCTTGTTTCGATTGGACTTCCACCGTGACCAGGCCATCGGCCACATCCCGGATCACGCCCGAATATAAAAACCCGTCCCGGTCCAAAAGCGTGACCGGATCGCCGATTCCCCGGCGCATCACACGAAGCAGATGGTGTGCTTCTTCCCCGCTGACCAGGGCCTTGGTGCCACCCTCAGTCAGCTGCTCCAGCATATAGCGGTCTGCCACTACCGTTTCCTCCCTGTCACCGTTATCCATTCACCCTTTTGGACTGTCCGGATGATCTCGATCCCGGCCCCCTGCAGGGCCGCCTCAACCGGTTTCCCTTTGCCCTCAAGAATCCCCGAACCGATCAGAATTCCCCCTGTTTCCAGTCTGGCCGCCGCCTGTGGGGCCAGCCGGACAATCAGGGAGGCCACCAGGTTGGCGGTGATCAGATCAAAGGTCTCGTTCACTCCCGCCAACAGGTCTCCCTGTCGGCATTCAATCTCCGTCCCGTTGTTCCGGGCATTGTCCCGGGCTGTGTGCAGGGCCTGGGGGTCGTTGTCCAGAGCCAGGACCCTGCCGGCTCCCAAAAGGGCGGCCCCGATGGCCAAAATCCCCGATCCGCACCCCACATCCGCGACCCGGATTCCGGGTCGCACCCACTCTTCAAGTTCCTCCAGGCAACCGGCCGTGGTGGGATGGCTGCCCGTTCCAAAGGCCATCTCCGGATCAAGCCGCAGCACCAGATCTCCCGGCCGGGGATCCGGTTCTTCCCAGGTGGGCGCAATCACGATCCGCCGGCCTACCCGCAGTGGATGAAAGAATTCCTTCCAGCGGTCTTTCCAACTGGCGTCATCCACCCGGTTTCGGGACAACCGGACGCGGAGTCCCGGAAAAATAACCGGCAGACGGTCCAGCCCTTTCTGGAGGCGCCCGATCCGGGCATCCAGGTCCGCGTCCTGCGGCAGATAGCCGCGGACAACCTCAAGCCCGTCCGCTTGGTCGAACACCACCCCTTCGGCTCCTGCATCCATCAGAAGTTCTGCCGCCGCTTCCAGTCCCGGGTGATGGACCCGGATGGTCACTTCTTCCCAAATCATCCCTTACACCGAATGATCCTCTCCGGACAAGGCTTCGCGCACCTTTTCAAAAAACCCTTTGTGGCGGCCCGCTGTGGGCCGGACCTGCTTGCCGGTCAGAGACTGGCCAAACTGTCTGAGCAGTTCTTTCTGATCGTCGCTCAGATCACGGGGAATAACCACTTCCACATGGAACACATGGTCCCCACGGTCTTCGCTTCGCAGTTTTTTGGCGCCCAATTTACGCATCTTCAGTGTTTGCCCCTGCTGAATCCCCGCCGGGACCTCCAGGGTCTTCGTTCCGTCCAGGGTGTCAACCTCCACCTGATCGCCCAGTGCCGCCTGGACCATGTTCAGGCTGATGGTGCTGTGGACATGGTCCTTTTCCCGCAGAAACGTTTTGTGGGGCTTGACCTTGATGAACACATAGAGGTTTCCGGGAGGCCCGCCGTAATACCCGTGGTCCCCTTCGTTGCTGACCCGCAGCCGGGCGCCGTTTTGCACCCCGCCCGGGATGTTCAGGTGGATCTGCTTTCGGACAGACCGGCGGCCCTTGCCGTGACAGTCCCCGCAGGGATTGTTGATGATTTTTCCGGTTCCACCGCAAACGTGACAGGACCGGGTGGACTGAAAACGCCCGAAGGGGGTCTGCTGAAATGTGGTCTCCTTGCCTGTGCCCCCGCAGTTCATGCAGGTCTCCGCTTCAGTGCCCGCCTGGGCTCCGGTTCCGTCGCAGGTGCCGCAAATCTCCTCCCGGACGATCTCCACGTCTTTCTCCACACCAAAGCAGGCTTCTTCAAAGGCAATCGCAAGATCCAGCCTCAGATCATCCCCTTTGACCGGTCCCTGGCTGCGCCGGCCTGAACCGCCACCGCTGAAAAACATGTCAAAAATATCCCCGAAACCGCCAAACTCCATGCCGGAAAAGTCAAAGCCCTGCCCGTCCATTCCGGCGTGACCGAAGCGGTCATACTGGGACCGTTTTTCCTCATTGGACAACACCCCGTAGGCCTCTTGGACCTCCTTGAACTTATCCGCCGCATCCTCGTCCTCCCGGTTCACATCCGGATGGTATTTCCGGGCCAGTTTGCGGTATGCTTTTTTGATTTCGTCAGTGCCTGCATCCCGGGAGACGCCCAGCACCTCATAATAATCCCGTTTTGTCGCCATTGTTTCACCCTATCTCTTTTCTGTCGCTTCTCTGTGCTATTATACCGCATCAGCCGTTTATGGCAACCCGAAGCACAGCAAAGCACACCGCGGCCCCCCTGGGGCCGGGGTGTACCTCTTTGTGCCCGGCGGATGCCGCCGGCACTGCCGTTTTCCTAATTGTCGTCGACCACTTCGTAGTCTGCGTCCACCACGTCATCATCGGCTCCGCCGCCCGTGCCGGGCTGGCCCTCTTCCGGTCCGCCCTGGGCTGCTTCCGCCTGGTAGATCTTTGCCGCCACATCGTTGAGCAACTTGGCCAGCGCCTCGGTTTTTTCCTTCATGTCGTCGAGAACGCCACTGTCCATCGCCACTTTCAGCTGATCTCTGGCGTCACTGATGCTTCCCTTGTCGGCCTCGTCCACTTTGTCGCCCAGTTCTTCCACGGTCTTTTCCGACTGGTAGTACAGGGTCTCCGCCTCGTTTTTCACTTCGGCTTCCTCTTTGCGCTTTTTGTCTTCCTCCGCGTGAAGCTCTGCGTCTTTGACCATCTGGTCGATCTCACTGTCACTCAGTCCACTGGTGGCCTGAATGGTGATGTGCTGTTTCTTGCCGGTTCCCTTGTCCACCGCGGACACGTTCAGGATCCCGTTGGCGTCAATATCAAAAGACACTTCAATCTGTGGAACCCCCCGGCGGGCCGGTGGAATCCCATCCAGCACAAACCGTCCCAGGGTTTTGTTGTCCGAAGCCATTTTCCGTTCCCCCTGGACCACATGAATCTCCACGCTGGTCTGGTTGTCTGCAGCCGTCGAGAAAATCTGGCTTTTCGAGGCCGGAATGGTCGTGTTGCGCTCGATCAGGACCGTGGCCACCCCGCCCAGTGTCTCAATGCCCAGGGACAGCGGTGTGACGTCCAGAAGAAGCACGTCGTTGACCTCACCGGTCAGCACGCCGGCCTGAATGGCTGCACCGAGAGCCACACACTCGTCCGGGTTGATGCCCTTGTACGCATCCTTTCCGGTGATCGTCTTGACCGATTCCTGAATGGCCGGAATCCGGGTGGACCCGCCCACAAGAATCACCTTGTCAATGTCTGCGGACGAAACTCCGGCATCCCGCAAGGCCTGTTTGGTCGGGCCCATGGTGGCTTCCACCAGGTCACGGGTCAGTTCGTTGAACTTCGCCCGGCTCAGGTCCAGGTCCAGGTGCTGTGGTCCCTGGTCGTTGGCCGTGATAAAGGGCAGGTTGATGTTTGTGTTGGTCACAGAGCTCAACTCTATTTTGGCCTTTTCAGCCGCATCCTTCAGCCGCTGCATGGCCATTTTGTCTTTGGACAGGTCAATGGAATGGGACTTTTTAAATTCAGCCACCATCCAATGAAGCACCTTCTCGTCAAAATCGTCACCACCCAGGTGATTGTTTCCGCTGGTGGCTTTCACTTCAAAGACGCCGTCACCCAGTTCCAGAATGGACACATCAAACGTTCCACCCCCAAGGTCAAAGACCATGATGGTGTCTTCGGTTTCCTTGTCCAGACCGTACGCAAGGGACGCAGCCGTCGGCTCGTTGATGATCCGCTTGACTTCCAGTCCGGCAATCCGGCCGGCGTCCTTTGTGGCTTGGCGCTGGCTGTCCGAAAAGTAGGCCGGCACCGTAATGACCGCCTCTTTCACGGATTCACCGAGGTACGCCTCCGCGTCTGCCTTGAGCTTTTGAATAATGAACGCCGAAATCTCCTGAGGCGTGTACGTCTTTCCCCGCAGGTCCACGGTATGATCGGTTCCCATCTCCCGCTTGATGCTCATTACCGTGTTGTCCGCATTGGTGATGGCCTGGCGTTTGGCGGACTGTCCCACCAGACGCTCCCCGTCCTTTGTAAACGCCACCACCGATGGGGTGGTCCGGCTTCCTTCCGCGTTTGGAATCACCACTGCTTCGCCGCCTTCCATGACAGCCATGCAGGAGTTGGTCGTTCCAAGGTCAATGCCTAATACTTTCGCCATGTTGGAATTCCTCCTATTTCTAAAGAATGTAGTGTTATTTTGGTTCGTCGTTTTCATCATCCGGGGTTCCCGAATGGGTGCCCACCTTCACCATGCTTGGGCGGATCACTTTCTCTTTCAATCGGTACCCGGTCTGCAGGTCATCCAGAACCCGGTTGTCGTCCCGGGGGCAATCCGCTTCAACCTGCATGATGGCCTCATGGCACTGCGGGTCAAACGGCTGTCCCAGTGCTTCAATCGGAGACAGTCCATGGCGCCGGAGCGCCTCATCCAACTGCCGGTAAATCATCTCCATGCCTTTTCTGAATGTGGCCACTTCAGGATTGTCACTGCAGTGCGACAGGGCCCTGGCGAAGTTGTCCATCACCGGAAGCAGATCCACCATCACCTGCTCCTTGCCGTAGCAGGCCATGCTTTCCATTTCTGTCCGGCTTCTGCGCTTGTAGTTTTCAAAATCCGCCTGAAGCCGCTGGTGCCTGGACAGTTCGATCATTTCCGTTGTTTCACCACTGGAAGCGTCTGACAGCGTCTCTTCGTCCCCATCCGTTGCATCCACGGTCACCTCTTCCTGTTCCAGAACAGGCTCCCGGTCTTTGTCCTTTGCATTCTTTCTGCTCATCTTTTCACCACCTCATGAATGCCGTACGCCCTGAGGGGTCGTCCGGTCGGTTTTTTATTGTTCTGCTCACAGGCCGTTTGAACGAAACGGCCTGACTGAACCAATCATTTCCGGGTTCCCGGTCCGTCAGTACAGAAGACGGATCAGAGAACCTCCCAGACCTTCCGCCACCTTTTCGAGCATGGTGGATGTCCGGGCGTAGGTCATTCGGGTGGGTCCGATCACACCAATGGTCCCCACCGGTTTGCCATTGATGCAGTAGGTGGAACTGATCACCGACAGTCCGGCGATGTTTTCCAGATCCACTTCCTCGCCGATCCGGATACTGATTCCCTCCGGACCTGTATCGATCAGCTGTTTCAGGGCTTTCTGCTGTTCGAAAAACCCCAGCAGGACCCGCACTTTCTCAATGTCCTTGAACTCCGGCTGGTTAAAGATGTTCAGGGTGCCGGCAATGTGAACGGTGCTCTGGTTTTCACCCCGGGCCGCTTCGGCCACCACCTTCAACACGTCCTCCAGAATCTCCCGGTTTACGCTGGCCGGATCGGCCAGGACCTGAGAAAACTCGCCGGCCACCGCAGAGACCTCGCGTCCCCCCAGTTTTTCGGTCAGCAGGTTGGACACCCGGATGCAATCGCTGTCCGTGAGGTTTCCGGCAACGTTCACCTGGTAATTCTTGATTTCCCCGTCCGACAGAACCACCACAAGAAGGGCTTTGCCCTCGTCCACCGGCAGCAGCTTCAGGTGTTTGTAGCGCTTTTCCTCCAACACCGGTTCGCTGACCAGGGTGGGGTAATCGGTCATTTCTGCCAGCAACTGCCCGGCCCGGTGCAGCAGGCCGTCGAGTTCCAGAATCCGGTCATCCATGTTCTCCCGGATCCGGGCTTCCTCCCGCATGGCCAGACGGTATTTTTCCATCAGGTAATCCACGTAATAGCGGTACCCCACCTCTGAAGGAATGCGCCCGGCTGACGTGTGGGGCTGTTCGATGAGTCCCATTTTTTCCAGGGCAGCCATTTCGTTTCGGACCGTGGCTGAACTGACATCGAGTCCGTATTTTCCGGCGATGTGTTTGGAACTGACCGGTTCTGCCTTGGTGATGTACTCCTGAATCACGGCCCGGAGAATCTGCTGTTTTCGTTCATCCACGGTTTTCACCTCAATTTTAGCACTCGTTAATCAAGACTGCTAAAGTAAAAATACCATGGCCCCAATCCTTTGTCAAGGAAAATCAGAACATTGATCAATAATGGTCAGATTTTCCCGGGCCCAAGAAAACAGGGGCCCGTAAGGCCCCTGCCGACTTGGTTATTCTTCGTCATCACTGCCCGTGTCAAAGACCGGTTCAACAACTTCACTTTCTTCAGCCTCGTCTTCTTCCACTTCAACATAGCGGCTGGAATAGGCCACCGCCACGTTCTCGTCCGGCTCATGAAGAGGTTCAATGCCTTCTGGCAAGTCCAGTTCGGCCACCGTCAACGGTTTGTGCATTTCGATCGTTGCGGCTTCCAGGTCGATGCTTTCCATGATGTCCTGGGGAAGGCAGCGCACATCCAGATTTTTCAACCTCTGGCGGATCAGGATTTCATCCTTTTTGAGCGCTTCCTGGCCGTGGATGTAAATCGGGATCCGGATACTCACAGGCTTTCCGGCGACAAGATGCTGGAAATCCACGTGCAGCAGGTCGCTGTTCACCGGGTTACGCTGGGCTTCCTTCACGTACGCCTGGACTTTGTCTCCGCCCAGGTCAAGGATCACCATGGTGTTGTCGCCGTGATCAGAAAAAATCTTCATCATTTCTTTGACTGGAACCAAGACTTTCCGGGTCTCTTCGCCCTGTCCGTACACCACTGCGGGGATCATTCCTTTGCGTCTTTGCTGTTTTGCGTCCCCTGTTCCTGCCTTGTCTCTCAGTTCTGCTTTTAACTTAGGTACTGCCATATTCTCTCATCCTCCTCGTATTCGGTCTGTTTAAACCATTATTATTCTAGGCGCTTGACCCGGTTTCCTGCCCGGTTGACGCCGTGTTGCCGTTTTCCAGGTTTTTCTGGGCAACCGACAGCATCAGCTTGATCCGGTTTACCTGGTT
>SKMO01000007.1 GCA_007121025.1 Bacillota bacterium
TGATTGTGTATCTAGATGGGAAGTATGTGCCGGAGGAACAGGCGGTGGTGTCCGTATTCGATCACGGACTGCTCTATGGAGACGGGATTTTCGAGGGAATCCGGGCTTACCATAACCGGGTCTTCAAGATGGACGAACACATTGACCGTTTGTTTGAATCCGCCAAGACCATCATGCTGGACATCGGTCTGACCAAAGCGGAAGTCACCGACGTGGTCTTGGAGACCATGCGCCGCAACAATCTGAGACAGGGGTATATCCGCCTGGTGGTGACCCGGGGCAAAGGGGACCTGGGACTGGATCCCAATCGCTGTCCCAAGGCCTGTGTGATCTGCATCGGGGCCAATATCCAGCTTTACCCGGAAGAACTCTACCAGAAGGGGCTGAAGATCAACACCGTGGCCACCCGCCGGAACATTTCGGAAGGGGTCAATCCCCGGGTGAAGTCCCTGAACTACATGAACAACATTCTGGCCAAAATCGAGGCGGTCCGCATGGGCTGTCCGGAAGCCCTGATGCTCAACAATGAAGGATACGTGGCAGAGGCCACCGGGGACAACGTGTTCCTGGTGAAAAAGGGTGTTCTGATCACGCCTCCGATCCATGCAGGCATTCTGGAGGGGATCACCCGGAACACGGTGATCGACCTGGCCAGAGAGCGGGGCATCGAGGTCCGGGAGATGCTCTTTACCCGGCACGACGTCTACAATGCGGATGAGTGCTTCCTGACCGGTTCGGCCGCCGAGGTCATTCCGGTGGTGGAGGTGGACGGCCGCCAGGTGGGCGAAGGGGTTCCCGGATCCATGACTATGGAACTCAACAGTGCGTTCCGGGCCCAGACGGAGATCGATGGTCCCGTGATCTTCCCGGAAGAATAAGGAGAAAAAGATGAGAAGCGACCGCGCGAAACTTGGGGTGTCCAAGGCCCCCCACCGGTCCCTGTTCAAGGCAAGCGGACTGACCGACGAGGAAATCCGCCGCCCGATCATCGGGATCGTCAACTCACAAAACGATATCGTTCCGGGGCACATCAACCTGGACAAGATTGCCGAAGCCGTGAAAGCCGGCGTCCGGATGGCCGGAGGGACTCCCCTTCAGTTTCACACCATTGCGGTGTGTGACGGGATCGCCATGAACCACACCGGGATGAAGTATTCCCTGGTGAGCCGGGAACTGATCGCCGACACGGTGGAAGTGATGGCCACGGCCCATCCCTTCGACGCACTGGTGTTCATTCCCAACTGCGACAAGGTGGTCCCCGGCATGCTGATGGCCGCGGCCCGGCTGAACCTGCCGAGCATTTTTATCAGCGGGGGGCCCATGCTGGCCGGTGTCCACAAGAAACGCAAGCTGAGCCTGTCGGACATGTTTGAAGGTTCCGGAGCCGTGGGGGCCGGGAACATGACCGAAGAGGAACTGGCTGAATGGGAGAACATTGCCTGTCCCACCTGCGGTTCCTGCTCCGGCATGTTCACGGCCAATTCCATGAACTGCCTGACCGAGGCCATCGGACTGGGACTTCCTGGAAACGGATCGGTGCCCGCCGTCTATTCGGAACGGATCCGTCTGGCCAAGACCGCCGGCATGCGGATCATGGACATTCTGGAGATGGATCTGCGGCCCCTGGACATTCTGACGCAAGAGGCGTTCCGTAACGCCGTGGCCGTGGACATGGCCCTGGGGTGTTCCACCAACACGGCGCTTCACATCCCGGCGATTGCCCATGAGGCGGGGCTTGACGTGGGGTTTGATCTGTTCAATGAAATTTCCAAGGTGACGCCCCAGATCTGCAAACTGGCGCCTGCGTCCGAACAACACATGGAAGACCTGTACGGCGCCGGCGGTGTTCAGGGCGTGGTGAAGGAACTGGCAGACGCCGGGCTGATCAACGTGGACCTGCCCACCGTGAGCGGAACCGTTCGGGAAAACCTGGAAAAGGCCCGCATCACCGACCGGGAGGTCATCCGGCCGGCCTCTGATCCGTACAGTGCGGACGGGGGACTGGCCATTCTCTGGGGGTCCCTGGCGCCGGAAGGTTCCGTGGTGAAAAAGGGTGCTGTGGCATCCGAAATGATGGTCCATGAAGGGCCGGCCCGGGTGTTCGAGTCGGAAGAAGAGTGCTCCCTGGCGATCAACCGCAAGGAGATCCAGCCCGGAGACGTGGTGGTCATCCGCTATGAAGGACCCAAGGGTGGGCCGGGGATGCGGGAAATGCTGGCCCCTACGGCCGCCATTGCAGGCATCGGGCTGGACAAGGAAGTGGCTCTGATCACAGACGGGCGCTTTTCCGGAGCCACCCGGGGGGCATCCATCGGGCACGTGTCACCGGAAGCGGCGGAAGGCGGCCCCATTGCCTTTGTCCGCAACGGCGACCGGATCCGCATCGACATCCCGAATCACCGGATGGATCTTCTGGTGGACGACAAGGAAATGGAAAACAGACGCATTGGGTGGACGCCGAAGGAACCGGAGATCAAGACGGGCTACCTGAAACGGTACGCTAAGATGGTGACCTCGGCCAATACAGGAGCGGTGTTCAATGATGAATAAACAGACAATGACCGGGGCGGAGATTATTCTGGCTGCTCTGGAGGCAGAAGGGGTTGACACGGTGTTCGGTTACCCCGGCGGCGCGGTGCTGCCGCTTTACGACGCCCTTTACCACAACAAGAACATCCGGCACGTGCTGACCCGTCACGAGCAGGGCGCTGCGCACGGGGCAGATGGCTATTCCCGCTCCACCGGCCGTCCCGGTGTGGTGATTGCCACATCGGGACCCGGGGCCACCAACCTGGTGACCGGTCTGGCCAACGCCCAGATGGATTCGGTTCCCCTGGTGGCGATTACCGGGCAGGTGGCCCGGGGCCTTCTGGGCAAAGATTCCTTTCAGGAGGCCAACATTTCCGGGATCACCATTCCCATCACCAAGTACAGCTATCTGGTGAAGCGGGTGGAAGACCTGGCCCGGGTGATCCATGAGGCGTTTCACATTGCTCAAAGTGGCCGGCCCGGCCCGGTGCTCATCGACATTCCCAAGGATGTGACCACCGAACGGGCGGAATTTGTGTATCCGCCCGTCATGGATCTTCCCGGTTATGGAACTTGCCCGGCACCGGATGAGGGCGAAATCGCCCGTGCCCTGGAACTGATCCGGCAGGCCCGGCGGCCCATTCTGTTTGTGGGTGGCGGTGTGCGAAACGCCAAGGCGTCCCCGGAGGTCCGCCGGATGGCAGACATTCTGAAGGTCCCGGTGATCTACACGCTGATGGGCAAAGGGGTGGTTCCCGACAACCATGAACTGAACGTGGGCATGGTGGGCATGCACGGAACGGCATACGCCAATTACGCCATGAGCCACTGTGATCTGATCATCGGGGTGGGTGTCCGCTTCGATGACCGGGTGACCGGTGATCTGGGCTCATTTGCCCCGGATGCCAAGGTGATCCATGTGGACATTGACGCAGCGGAAATTGGGAAAATTGTTTCCTGCTGTGCCCCGGTCCACTGTGACGCGAAAAAGGCGGTCGGCCGGATGGTGGAACTGCTTGAAGAAGACCCCAACCTGCCGGACATCACGGCCTGGCATGACCGGGTCACCGACTGGAAGAAAGACCATCCGCTGGTCTTTGACCAGGCTCCCGACGGGATCATTAAGCCGCAGTTTGTGGTGTCCCGTCTCAGTGCCCTGACCGAAGGCAAAGCCTACGTCAGTACGGAAGTCGGGCAGAACCAGATGTGGGCCGCCCAGTACTTTCAGACCGATGCTCCGGAAAAATTCGTGACGTCCGGCGGCCTGGGAACCATGGGATTTGGCCTGCCGGCCGCCATGGGCATGCAGGTGGGGCTTCCCGGTGACGTGGTGGTGGCCGTGGCCGGCGACGGCTCCATCCAGATGAACATTCAGGAACTGCAGACCATTCGCGAAAACAATCTGCCGGTGATCATTGCCATCCTGAACAACCGGCAGCTGGGCATGGTCAAGCAGTGGCAGGAACTGTTTTTTGACCAGCGGTATTCCCACACCCTGATCGAGGGTCAGCCGGATTTCGTGAAACTGGCGGACGCTTACGGGATTCCCGGCCGGAGGGTGGTCTCTCCGGGGGATGTGGACGAAGCCATCCGGGAGGCGCTGGCCTCCGGAGGGCCGTATTTGCTGGACTTTGTCGTGGATTCGGCGGAAAACGTGTACCCCATGGTACCGGCCGGCGGATCACTGAGCAACATGCTGAAATAGGGAGGTGCAGATCTTGAAACACACGTTATCCGTACTGGTGGAAAACAAGCCCGGGGTACTGACCCGGATCGCCGGACTGTTTGCCCGGCGGGGATACAACATTGATTCCCTGGCGGTGGGCAAAACTGATGATCCCGATGTGTCCCGGATGACCATTGTGGTCAGCGGTGATGAAATCGTCATTGAGCAGGTCTGCAAACAGCTGAACAAGCTGGTGGATGTCATCAAGATTACGGACATTACAGACCGGGAATACGTCAGCCGGGAAATGATCTTTATCAAAGTCAACTGCCCGGATTACACCACCCGGGCGGAAATCATGCAGTTTGTGGACATCTTCCGGGGCCGGGTGGTTGACCTGGGCAAGGACAGCATGATCATCGAGGTGACCGGGGACGAAGGCAAGATTAATGCGATTGAAAGCGCACTGCGTCGCTTCGGCATTCGGGATTATGTCCGGACCGGAATGATTGCCATGCTCCGCGGTCCCAAAGACCAGCGGCAGAACCGGTAGGGGGGGAAACCATGAAAATGACAGGAGCCCAGAGTCTTCTGAAGATTCTGGAAGAACAGGATATAAAGGTCATCTTCGGCTATCCCGGAGGTGCGGTGCTGCCGATCTATGATGCGCTGCTGGAAAACCAGAATGTCCGTCACGTGCTGACCCGCAATGAGCAGGGAGCCGCCCATGCGGCGTCCGGGTATGCCCGGATTACCGGCAGAGCCGGGGTCTGTCTGGCGACATCGGGTCCCGGAGCCACCAATCTGGTGACCGGGATTGCCACGGCCTATATGGATTCGGTACCCCTGGTGGCGATTACCGGACAGGTGGCCACTCCCATGATCGGGACCGATGCGTTTCAGGAAGTGGACATCACCGGGATCACCATGCCGATCACCAAACACAATTATCTGGTGAAAGACGCAAGAGAACTGCCCCGGGTGGTGGCGGAGGCGTTTCACATTGCCAACACCGGCCGGCCCGGTCCGGTGTTGATCGACATCCCCCGGGATGTCGCAGAGGCCACGATCGACTATGAGGGCCCCATCAGCATCAATCTGCGGGGATACAAACCCACAGTCAAAGGACACAAAAGCCAGATTAAAAAGGCGATTCGAATGATCCAGGACGCCCAAAAACCGGCGATTCTGGCGGGCGGGGGCATCATGTTCGCCGAAGCCTCCGAAGAATTGCAGAAGCTGTCCGAGCTTCTGGGCGCACCGGTGGCCACGACCCTCAATGGGTTGGGGGTTTTTCCGGAAACGTCACGGCTGGGGCTGGGAATGGTCGGGATGCACGGCCGGCCGGCCGCCAATTACGCGATTTCCAACTGTGACCTGCTGATCAGTCTGGGGGTTCGTTTCGGCGATCGGGCCACAGGATCCCTGAAAAAATTTGCCAAGAACGCCAAAGTCATCCATGTGGACATCGATCCGGCGGAGATTGGGAAAAACGTTCCGGTGGAAATGCCGATCGTCGGGGATGCCCGCAGCATTGTCAGTGAGATCCTCAAAGAGATGGAGCCACAGCGAAACGACCAGTGGGTGGACCAGATCCTTGAATGGAAGCAGAAGCACCCCATGCGCAAGCAGTATGGAAGCGGGGACAATTTAAAGCCCCAGCTGATCCTGGAAACACTGGGCAACCTGACCCGCCACAAGGCCATTGTGGCCACGGACGTGGGGCAGCACCAGATGTGGACCGCCCAGCACTATGGCTTCGACCGGCCCCGGTCCTTTGTGTCTTCCGGGGGACTGGGAACCATGGGCTATGGCCTGCCGGCAGCGGTTGGGGCCCAGATGGCTGATCCGGAGGCCCTGGTCTGCTGTGTGACCGGTGACGGTTCGTTTCAAATGAACCTTCCGGAGATGGCCACCGCCATGGAACAGGGGCTGCCCATCAAGATCATTCTGATGAACAATTCCGCATTGTCTCTGGTCAAACAGCTTCAACATTTCCAGTGCGGGGAACGGTATTGCAGCATTGACTTCACGGCCAATCCGGATTTCGGAATGCTGGCCAGAGCTTACGGGGTGGAAGCCCTGAAAATTGAAACAAATGAAGAGATTGAGCCGGTGCTCAGACAGGCCCTGGAAAACGGGAAGATGACATTGGTTGAATGCATGGTCAGCGCCCGTGAAATGGTGTATCCATTTGTTCCGGGCAAGAAAGGGCTGGACGAGATGGTCGTCTTCAGAAAGGAGGGCAACGATGAGTAGTGACAACCGGGTGTTCATTTTCGACACCACACTGCGCGACGGGGAACAGGCTCCGGGCATGAGCATGAACATTAATGAAAAACTGGAGGTTGCCCACCAGCTGGAGCGGTTGGGTGTGGACGTGATGGAAGCGGGTTTTCCCATCGCGTCCGACGGGGATTTTGAAGCCGTGAAAACCATTGCCCGGGAAGTCCAGGGGCATGCGACCATTGCCGGGCTGGCCCGGGTCAAGGAAGGGGACATTGAACGGGCCGCCGAGGCGTTGCAGTACGCCAAACGAAGCCGGATTCACACGTTCCTGGCCACGTCGGACATTCATATGAAGTACAAGCTCAACATGACAGAACAGCAGGTGTTGGACAACATCTACAAAGGGGTGAGTTACGCCAAAACCCTGGCCGATGAAGTGGAGTTTTCCCCGGAAGACGGGTCCCGGACCCGGCTGGAGTTCATGATCCAGGTGGTCCGTACGGCCATCGAGGCGGGAGCCTCTGTGATCAACATTCCGGACACTGTGGGTTACGCAACCCCCGAAGAGTTCGGGGCCTTTATCCGGAACATCCGGGAAGGGGTGGGGGACATGAAAGGGGCGATCCTTTCTGTCCACTGCCACAACGATCTGGGACTGGCCGTGGCCAATTCCCTGTCGGCCATTGTCAATGGAGCCCTTCAGGTGGAATGCTCGGTCAATGGCATCGGGGAACGGGCGGGCAACGCCGCCCTGGAGGAACTGGTGATGGCCCTTCTGACCCGCAAAGACTACTACGGCAAAGAAGTGGGGATCCGGACGGAAGAAATCTACCGCACCAGCAAAACCGTCAGTTCGACCACCGGCATGAGCCTGCAGTGCAACAAGGCCATTGTGGGCAAGAACGCGTTTGCTCATGAGTCGGGCATTCACCAGGACGGGGTGCTCAAAGAGCGGTCCACCTATGAGATTATGGACCCCAAGAAGCTGGGCATACACACAGAAAATCTGGTGCTGGGCAAACACTCCGGACGGCATGCGTTTGCCGACCGGATCAAGCAGCTGGGCTTTGAGCTGAATACGGAGGATCTGAACAAGGCCTTCAAGCGCTTCAAGGATCTGGCAGACAAGAAAAAAGAGATCAATGATCTGGATCTGGAAGCCATTGTGACCGATGAAATCCGGCACATACCGGAGAAATTCACCCTGGCCTACTCCCAGATTTTCACCGGCTCCAAACTGGTGCCTACGGCGACCATCGGGCTGCAGATCGAGGGTGTTGACGAACTTCAGGAGGCCGCAGCCTTTGGCGACGGACCCATTGATGCCGTCTTCAAGGCGGTGGACAAGCTGACCGGCATCGAAGGAACACTGGAGAGCTACTCCATCGACGCGGTGACCGGAGGACATGACGCCATGGGCGAAGTGGTCGTCCGCCTGGGGTACGGGGACACCAGCTTTGTGGGACGGGGCGTGTCCACCGACGTGATCGAAGCCAGCGCGAAAGCGTACATCAATGCGGTGAACAAAATCTGTTTTGAACTGAAGAAATAGAAGGAGAATCGACCAATGGGGAATCAAGCAAAGAGAGCCATGACCATTACAGAAAAGATTTTGGCGGCCCATGCGGGACTGGACGAGGTCCGTCCCGGACAGCTGATCAACGCCAAACTGGACATTGTGCTGGGAAATGACATCACGGCACCGGTGGCCATCAATGAATTTGAAAAGGCCGGGGCCAAGGTGGTTTTTGACAAGAGCAGGATCTGTCTGGTGCCCGACCATTTCACACCCAACAAGGACATCCAGTCGGCAGAACAGGTCAAAAAGGTCCGGGAGTTTGCCCGGGCGCACGACATCGAACACTTTTTTGAACTGGGCCGGATGGGGGTGGAACACTGCATTCTGCCGGAACAGGGGATTGTCGGTCCCGGGGACGTGATTATCGGGGCGGATTCGCACACCTGCACCTATGGCGCCCTGGGGGCGTTTGCCACCGGTGTCGGTTCCACCGACATGGCTGCCGGCATGATCACCGGGGAGGCCTGGTTCAAGGTGCCAGAGTCCATCAAATTTGTGTTCAAGGGCGAACTGCAGCCCTGGGTGAGCGGCAAGGACCTGATCCTGTACGCCATCGGGGACATCGGGGTGGACGGAGCCCGGTACATGGCCATGGAATTCACCGGACCGGTGATCGACGGGCTGTCCATGGACAACCGGTTCACCATGTGCAACATGGCCATTGAGGCCGGCGGGAAAAACGGGATCATCAAGGCGGATGACATCACCAAAGAGTACATCAAAGACCGCTTTACCAGAGAGCCGGTCTACTATGAAAGCGATCCGGACGCCCAGTATGCCCGGGTGATCGAATACGATTGCTCACAGATTGAACCCCAGGTGGCCTTTCCCCACCTGCCGGAGAACACCCGGCCCATCAGCCAGGTGGGCGACGTGCCCATTGACCAGGTGGTGATCGGATCGTGCACCAACGGGCGGATCGAAGACCTTCGGGTGGCGGCCGAGATCCTGAAAGACCGGAAAGTCGATCCCACCATCCGGGTCATTGTGATTCCCGGGACGCCGAAAATTTATAAGGAAGCCATGCACGAAGGGCTGTTCGACATTTTTCTGGATGCCGGAGCCATTGTGAGCACCCCAACCTGTGGCCCCTGTCTGGGAGGACACATGGGGATCCTGGCCGACGGAGAGCGGGCGGTGACCACCACCAACCGCAATTTCATCGGGCGGATGGGACACCCTGGAAGTGAAGTGTACCTGGCCAGCCCGGCGGTTGCTGCGGCCAGCGCCATTGCAGGCAAAATTGCCGGACCCAAGGAGGTGCTTTAAGATGATTCTGGAAGGAAACGCCTGGACGTTTGGCGACGATGTGGACACAGACCAGATCATTCCCGCCCGGTACCTGACCTCTTCGGATCCGGGGGAACTGGCGAAATACGCGATGGAGGATGCCCGCAGCGGCTTTGCCAGCCTGGTGGGTGAGGGCGACATTATTGTCGCCGGCAAGAACTTTGGCTGTGGGAGTTCCCGGGAACACGCGCCCATCAGCATCAAGGCCGCGGGGATTTCCTGTGTGATTGCCCCGTCGTTTGCCCGGATTTTCTACCGCAATGCCATCAACATTGGGCTTCCGATTTTTGAGTGTGCCGATGCGGCGGGGGCCATCGAAGAAGGCGACCGGATCCGGGTGGACGCGGAATCCGGAGAGATCACCAATGTGAGCAAAGCGCAGACCTATCAGGCAGAGCCGTTTCCTGAATTTATGCAGGAGCTGATCAAGGCAGGCGGTCTGATCAAGTACATCGTGAAGAACCGGATGGAGAAATAGGGGGTATGGACATGCATAAAATCGCAGTGCTTCCGGGAGACGGCATCGGGGCGGAAATCGTCCCGGTGGCCCTGACAGTCCTGGACAAGATCAGCCAGATGTATGGCTATTCCTTCCAATACACCCACGCCCTGGTGGGCGGCGCGGCCATCGATGAGACGGGCGTTCCCCTGCCGGAGGAGACACTGGCCCTGTGCAAGGCGTCGGACGCCATCCTTCTGGGGGCGGTGGGCGGACCCAAGTGGGACCACGGCCCGGCCCATCTGCGGCCGGAGGTGGGGGCGCTTCTGCCCCTTCGCAAGGAACTTCAGCTGTTTGCCAATGTGCGCCCGGCTGTCCTGTTTCCGGCACTGGCTGATGCATCGACCCTGAAGCGGGAAGTGATCGAAGGGGTGGACATCCTGACCATGCGGGAGCTGACCGGAGGGATCTACTTCGGGAAGAAAACCCGTGAGGATATCGAGTATGGCCAGAGGGCCGTCGATGAAATGGCCTATACCACAGCGGAAATCGAACGGATCGCCCGGTTGGCCTTTCAGGTCGCCCGGACCCGGCGCAACAAGGTGACCAGTGTTGACAAGGCCAACGTCCTTGAGTGCTCCCGGTTGTGGCGTGAGACGGTGATCCGGCTTCATGAGGCGGAATACGCCGACGTGGAGCTGGAGCACATTTACGTGGACAATGCGGCTATGCAGCTGATTCTGCGGCCGGCGTCCTTTGATGTGATTGTGACCGGGAACATGTTCGGTGATATTTTGACCGACCAGGCTTCGGTGCTCACCGGGTCCATCGGCATGTTGCCGTCTGCTTCTCTGGGAGGGGATGTGGGCATGTACGAGCCGGCCCATGGCTCTGCGCCGGACATTGCCGGGCAAAACAAGGCCAATCCCATTGCGACCATTCTGTCGGTGGGCATGATGCTTAAGTACTCGTTCGGGTACGATGAGGCGGCCGCCCGGGTTGAAGAGGCGGTCCGCACGTATCTCGACCGTGGATACCGGACACCGGACATCATGCAGCCGGGAATGACACTGGTGACCACAGAAGAGGCGGGAAGCCTGATCTGTGACATACTGGAGGAAGTGACCGAATGAAAAAAATTGTGACCTACGATACCACTCTGCGGGACGGCACCCAGGGCGAAGGCGTCAGCCTGTCGGTTCAGGACAAACTGAAGATCGCCCACAAGCTGGACCAGCTGGGGATCGATTACGTGGAAGGGGGCTGGCCGGGATCCAATCCGAAAGATCTGGAATTTTTCCAGATGATGCAGGATGTGGAGCTGAAGCACGCACGGCTTTCGGCTTTTGGATCCACCCGACGTCCGGGGGTCGCCCCTGAAGAGGACGCCAATCTCAATGCGTTCATTGCATCGGGAGCCCAGACCATCACGATCTTCGGGAAAACCTGGGACCTGCATGTGACGGACGCCCTGAAGGTTCCGCTTGAAGAAAATCTGGCCATGATCCGGGAGTCGGTGGCCTACCTGCTGTCCAAAGGCAAAGAAGTGTTTTACGACGCAGAACATTTCTTTGACGGCTACAAAGCCAATCCGGCCTACGCGCTGCAGACCCTGCAGGAGGCCCAGAACGCCGGGGCGTCCGTGGTGATTCTGTGTGACACCAACGGGGGAACCCTTCCCGGGGAAATCACAGAGATCATGGAGGCGGTCAAAGAGGTGATCACCGTGCCCCTGGGCATTCACTGTCACAACGACAGTGAGCTGGCGGTGGCCAACACACTGGCGGCCGTACAGGCGGGGGCCACTCAGGTTCAGGGGACCACAAACGGACTGGGCGAGCGGTGCGGAAACGCCAACCTGATGAGCGTCATTCCCAATCTGCAACTGAAGATGGGGTATGACTGCATCGGGGACAACATCCAGCATCTGACGGATGTAGCCCGTTACGTCAGTGAGATTGCCAACCTGGTCATGCCCAACTCCCAGCCGTTTGTGGGGCAGAGTGCGTTTGCCCATAAAGGGGGCATCCATGTCTCCGCGGTGCTGAAAAACCCGAAAACCTATGAGCACATGGAACCGGAATCGATTGGAAACAAACGGCGGGTGCTGGTCAGTGAACTGGCCGGTGCGGCCAACCTGAAGTACAAGGTGCAGGAACTGGGGCTGGATTTCCCCGATGACAAAAGCGCCCAGCAGAAAATTATCCGTCGGGTCAAGGAGATGGAGCATGCGGGTTACCAGTTTGAAGGGGCGGAAGGCTCGTTTGAACTGCTTCTGAAAAAGGAAATGGGCCATTTTGAGCCCGGCTTTGAGCTGGATTCTTTCCGGGTGTCCACCGAGAAACTGGGGCAGAACAAGGTCTACTCGGAAGCCACGGTGAAGATCCGTGTGGCGGATCAGGTCATGCATACAGCAGCCGAAGGAAAAGGACCGGTCAATGCCCTGGACAACGCCTTGCGTAAAGCCCTGACCCAGGTGTATCCGGATGTATCACAGATGCACCTGTCCGACTATAAGGTTCGGGTCCTGGATGCCAATGAGGCCACCGGTGCGGCGGTCCGGGTTCTTCTGGAATCCCAGGATGAAAACGCCTCCTGGGGAACGATTGGGGTGTCGACAGACATCATTGAGGCCTCCTGGCACGCACTGACCGATTCCATCAGCTACAAGCTGATGAAAGACAAAGACCGGGACCGGAAGTCCGAATAACCCGCAATATAAAGTCATCGTCCAGCCGGGTCTCTTTGTTTCCCTGGAAGCAGAGAGGCCCGGAGTCGTTTGCAGAGTGAGAATCGGCCTCCGTTCAGCAGGCTCCCGGAGGGATCCTTGCATCTGGCCGGGGATTGGGTTAAAATACACTCGGCAGTTTTTCACCGTCTTCCCAGGATTTACCGGCCGTTTGGCCGGTAAGTACAAGTATGGTTAAAAAAATGCCGAAATCTATGTCAAGGAGAGGAAGACGATGAAAACACTGGTTTTTTATGGTTCTGCCCGGAAAAACGGACACACGAAAAAGATGCTCGACTACTTGCTGGAACAGTTGGGGGACTCCCCGGAAGAGGTGACCGTCATCGATGCTTACCGGTCCGGAATCGGGCCGTGCATTGATTGCCGGTACTGCTGGAAAAAGCGGGGCTGCTCGGTCAAGGACCCCATGCAGGAGGTGTATCCGCTGATCGATGAAGCAGACCGGATCATTCTGGCGGCACCCATGTATTTCTTTTCGATCCCCGGCCCGTTAAAGTCGGTGGTCGATCGCTGCCAGGTCTATTGGGCCAGCCGGGTCCGCGGTGACCGGCCGGAGGAATACCAGAAGATTGGGGCAGCCCTGTTCGTGGGTGGGGCTCCGGCGTTTGACGATCAGTTTGATGCCGGGGAGATTCTGGCCAAGCACTGGCTAAACGATCTTCGGGCCCGAAACGTGGGCATGGTGACGTTTCCCGACTCGGATCAGGATTCCATTGCAGAAAATGCGGAGATCCGGGCACAGCTGGACAAGCTTGCTCTTGAACTGAAAAATGCCCGTCCGGTGGAGTAGACGGATCGGGAGAACGGAAGTGGTGCAATGAAACTGAAGTTGATCAAGGGGCTGGCCTGGCTCGCCCTGACGGGGCTTCTTGCAGCTTTGTCGCGGTGGGACGCCGGATTTCTGGTGTTCCCGGTCTTTGGGGAGAATCTGCGGATCAGTCCGGGACTGGCCCTGGTCCCTTTGCTGGGGATTGGATTCGGGCCGCTGGCCGGAACAATGGGCGCATTGGCCGGGGGATACCTGGCGCAGGTTTGGGTTCCGCAGACAGCGTTTGCCGGGGAGTGGACATTCGCAGGGGCGGCACTGACAGCTCTGATCTGTGGCCTTTTGGTGAAACGAAACTGGATCGGGGCGTTTCTGGCGGGAATGCCTGCCGTCGTCCTGTGGCTGGTATTAAGCCGCGGACTTCCGGCAGCAGTGTTCACCCTGGTGTTTGTGACAAACTTGTTGGTGACCACGGTGCTGGCCGGCATTTTTGGAACCGATTTTATGGGGGGGCCCGGACCGCTGTACCGACTGGTCGGTTATCTGCTGGTGGTTTGGAGTGGATTATCCGGGGGGTTGCTGGCCCTGGCCGGTCTGTCCGCCGGGTACTACACGCTTCCGGAATACATGTGGGACGGGGTGGCCCTCTACCAGTTTTTGCGGTTTCTGTTTCAGTTCTCCGGACTGGCCCTGATTCCGGTCTGGCTGGGTCGTATGGTGATTCCCCGGTTTTTCCGCAGGGAGGGAGACCGTTTGTTTCCCGACCGGGACAATCCGGTCACCGGGATTCTGAATGGGCTCCGCAGATCGTTCAAGAAATAATCATGTCCAGACCCCTGGAGGGTCTGGATGTTTTTTTGCTCTTCGGCAGGAGATTTTGTCTTGCTGTCGAAAACAATAAAAGAGCAAGGTGAAAACGATTTCACTTCAGGAAATGAGGAACGCGCATGCCAAAACAGAAACGCTCTGTGACCATCACAGAAGTGGCAAACCGGGCGGGGGTGTCCATCTCCACGGTGTCCCGGGTGCTGAACAAGCCCCATATTGTCCGGGCGGACACCCGGGAGCGGGTGCAGGAAGCCATCGAAGAGATGAATTTTATTCCGGATCCCATGGCCCGCGGTCTGGGTTCCCGGAATATCCGGACGGTTGCTGTGGTGGTGCCAAACATCATCAATTCCAGCATGGCGGAGATTGTTCGCGGGGCGACTGAAACGCTTCGGGAACATCATGCGGACACGCTCCTGTTCAATTCAAATGAAGACCCTGAAGTGGAACTTCGGCACTACCAGTATCTGACCGAGAACATGATTCATGGCGTCATTTTCATCACACACTGTGGTGCGGACGTCGATTTTGGACGGATCGCCGGTTCCATGCCGGTGGTGCTGGTGGACCGGGAGGAAACCCATCCACGGGTGGACACATTTATTGTTGACGATCAACAGGCGGTGGACATACAGTATCAGTACCTCAAAGGCCTTGGGCATGAGCACATCGGCATGGTGGCCGGAAACCGGATGACCATGGGGGCCCAGCGAAGGGTCCGCCATTTTCGCCGGGTTCTGGAAGAAGATGGCCGGGTTCTGGAAGAAGGCCGGATGATCGCTTACTGCCCCTGGACCATGGAAGGGGGCCGGGATGGCTTTCTGGAACTGATTGACAAGATGCCCGAAGTCACTGCGGTGATCTGCAACAATGATATTCTGGGTCTGGGAGCGCAGGGTGCGGCCTATGAACACCGAATCCGCATACCCGAGGACATTTCGGTGATCGGTGCAGACAACTGCACGGAAAGCGCATACCTGGCGCCGTCTTTGACCACGCTGAATTACCCCAGTTATGAGATCGGCCGGCGCTCGGCAAACGCGGTGATTGAGCGGTTTGGCGACATGAACCGGGCTGGTGGGATGGTCAAACTCCCGGTGCAGCTGATGGAACGAAAGTCCTGTGGTCCCCCCAGAAAAGGGCCGCTGACTGCAAATATAAGCAGATGAACGACAAAGGCAGGCGCCAATGAACATACTGTTCATTGGCGCCTGCCTTTTCCATGGCTTGCTTCTGCCGGGAATTCTTGAATCCCGGCAGGGGGTGTTGTTCTGATTCTTATCACAGAGACCGGTCATTCTCCCTAAGTCCATAGATCCGCCAGTTCTTCGCGGACAATCTGTACGGCCCTTGCCGGCTTTTCCGGATGGCCGCCCAAATCATAGACATCCCGAAAAGAAAATTCCAGCCGACAGCCTTTTGCACGATGGATGGTTTCCCGGATGTGCTTCCGGAACCCATCTTCGTCCAGATGACCGCCCAGGCCCACGAACAGGGGGCTGGGCTTGCGGTGGTAGATCACAGAGCTTCCCCGAAGACGCTCGCCCATAAAGGCCTCATCACACCAGGGAGAGATGGACACTTTCCGAAGCCCGGGAAGCCGGCTGACGCAACGGTCCCAGATCAGATGAACCGGCTCACAGCAACCGTAGTTCAGGCGCCCGAACGGTTCCGCCAGACGGCGGTAGTGGGGGAAAAAGAAGGTTTCATACATGGCCGGGGACACGGTGACGGTTTCCTGGGAATCCATGTAGAACCACATATCCTGAAGACCTGTCGGGGTCCCGGGTTTTCCCTGGGGCAGTTCATCCGTAAATCCAAATGTTCCTTGATTAACAAAGAAGTCATCGTTGTTGGGAATCAGCAGTCCATTTTTCTCCAGCCACTGGTAATACCGGAGATACTCATCGGTGATCCGGCCCATCAGGCGGGAAAACGGTTCAGGATGATCCATCAGGGCAAACAGCATGGCTTCCATCCCCATGAGCATCACGACATTCTGTGTCAGCGAGGCCCCCAGATATCCGGTCTTCAGCCGAACGGGCAAAATGTCTCCCAGGACATCTTGTACCATGTCGATTTTTTGGTCAATGGCCCTCCGGTCCACAGACCACTGACTGGGGGCAAGAGTCTCCACATCGCGTTCCAGGTTCCGGATCAGCGGAAGAAAATGCTGTCCCAGACCTTCTTGTCCGTTTTCATCTGCGTGAATAATCTGTGGCGGCATGTTGAAAAGTTGGAAATCGATATGCCAGGTCAGATCAAAGGTGCCCGGCACGACCCGGTCATCCTGAATCATCTCGTGATTCAGCATGGCCCGGCGAAGGGTTTTTTCCATCCAGCGGCCTTCCTCGGAGATACAGGCCAGGGGTGGGAGAAGCTGTTCTTCGCAGCTTCTTGTTTCGAAATGGATCATGGGTTGATTGCTTTTCAGATCGTTATGCAAAGTCCAGGCTGTCCGTCGTTCTTCCATTACAGGAAGGGCGCTGTATGCCCGTTGCTGTTGGGCCAATTCTCTCAGAAATTTGCGCTCTTTTTCAGGGATTGCTGCCATTGATCGTTCCACCTTTCCTGACGCACGGTCTTTTTTCAATATATTGCGATTATACGCTATATAAAATCCTTTAAAAATAGATTATTATGCGTATATACTATGATTTATTGCTATTTAACTGGTCGCGGCTGATGGCGTCCACTGTTTGAGAAGCGGAGGCGTTACGTATGGAGGCAACGCGTTTTCAGGACAAGCACGGTCATTCCTTTTACATTCCCCGTGATGTGATTCAGCAGGAGCAGTCCAATCCTTTTCTGAAGAATCTGGTGGTGACCAAGCTGGGCTTCTATGAGCGGGCAGCCCAGCACGGCATCTTCCGGCCCGCCTGTTCAGAGCATATCCTCATCCTGTGCATGGCAGGCAGGGGAGAAGCCCAGTGGGCCGGGCAAACACTTCCCGTGACATCCGGCGATCTGGTTGTTTTGGCGCCTGGCGCTCCCCACCGCTACCAGGCGGATCCGCAGGATCCGTGGACCATCCACTGGGCCCATCTGGTGGGGGAAGGCCTTGCGGAACTGTTGCATCTGGCGGGCATCGGTCCCCGGCGTTTCGTCGTGCCGCTGAAAGATCCCGGCGAAGGGGTACAATTCATGGAGTCGGCCTTGCAAACCCTGCGGGCTGGTTACAGTACGCCGCAACTGCTGTATGCCTCAGCGTTGCTGCAATCCTTTCTAAGTTCCATCTCCGGAGGAATCCTTCGTCCCGGTTTTCCGGGGACCACCCCGTCCTCTGCCTCCGGACCGGTGGAAGTCGTCCTGACGCATATGCTGGAACAGGTGGACGCTTCGTTGACCCTGGACGATTTTGCCGGAGAGGCGGCCATGTCCCGCTACCACTTTTCCCGGGTTTTCAGAGAGCAGACCGGTTACAGTCCCATGGCCTACTTCACCCGTCTGAAAATCACCAGAGCCTGTGACCTGCTGGACACAAGCAGCCTGACCATTCGTGACATCAGCGAGCAGTTGTCGTTTGACAATCCCCGATATTTTTCTCAGGTGTTCCGTCGGATCACCGGGATGTCACCCCGGCAGTATCGAAGCCTGAAGCTCCCATTGGACTCATGGGCACCGGATGTTCGAGACAACTCCTGCAGAAGGCTGACGTACTGAACGCCCGGGTGCTTATGCGACACAGGAGCCTTCCGACAAAGCCGTATCGTGTCGAGGGCCCTTTGACACCGGAAGCACTTTCGCTGCGTCCGTTGCCCGCCGGGAGTGGAGGTGTTAAAATGAACAGAGTGTTGAAAATGGAGGGATGAATATGGCGGATTACACAGCATTGCAGGAAGCGCTGATCGAAGGTGATGAAGACGGTCTGTTGGAGGAAGTGGACACTCTGCTTGATCAGGGGGTTGCACCGGTGGAGATCATTGCCCAGGGCATGATGGGCGCCATGGAAGTGGTCGGGGCGCGGTTCAGCACCGGAGAAATGTTTGTTCCCGAAGTGCTGATGTGCGCCAATGCCATGAATTTGGCCGTGGACCGGCTCCATCCGCTTCTTGAAGGCGTCCCGGTGTCACGTAAAGGCAAAGTGGTCATCGGAACGGTCAAAGGGGATCTCCATGACATCGGCAAGAATCTGGTGGCCATGTTTATGGATGTCAGTGGTTACGAAGTGGTCGATCTGGGAACCGATGTGTCCCCGGACGCGTTCTTGCAGGGAATTCAGGAAGGGGCCCAGATTGTGGCCATGAGTGCCCTGTTGACCACCACCATGCCGGTGATGGGGCAGGTTGTCCGGACCCTGGAAGAACAAGGACTGCGGGATCGGGTGAAGGTGATCGTCGGAGGGGCTCCGCTCTCACAGGGGTTTGCCGATGAGATCCGTGCGGACGGGTATTCGAAAGATGCTGCCGGAGCCGTCCGCCTCTGTGCGGAGTTGCTGGCGGGAGCTTAAGGACCCAATGAAAGCAGAAAACCGACGGTGCAGAATCGTGTGATGACCGGGGGGGGGCACATGACCCTTCGGTTTTTGCATTTTTTTTTGAATTAGGCAGGAGATGTTTGATGGGCAGCGAAACATTAGGTGCAAATTGAAACCGATTTCAGAATTCGATTTCAGAAACAGGAGTGTGAGGTCATGAAACAAAAACGTCAGGTGAACATCCGGGATGTGGCCAGGCAGGCAGGGGTATCACCGTCCACGGTGTCCCGGGTGATGAACAACCCCACGATTGTCCGTGCGGAGAAACGGGATCTGGTGCTTCGGGCAATCCGGGAACTGGGGTTCATCCCTGACCCGACGGCCAGAACACTGGGGGCCAGAAGCATGCGCACGGTGGCCATCGTGGTGCCAAACATCATCAATTCCTGCATGGCGCAGATTGTCCGGGGGGCCATGGACGTGTTCCGTGCCCACCACATGGACGTGCTGCTTTTGAATTCCGACGAAGATCCGGAGATGGAAAGCCGGCATTACCAGTATCTGACAGAGAGCATTGTTCACGGTGTTGTGTTCATCACCAATTGCGGTGCAGACGTGGATTTTGGCCGGATCGCCGGGCGGATGCCGGTTGTTTTGGTGGACAGAGAGGAATCCCATGAGCTTGTGGACACGTTTATTGTGGATGACCGGCAGGGGGTGCGGACGCTGTATCGCCATTTGTGGGAGCAGGGACACCGGAAAATCGGGCTGTTAAGTGGGAATCTGCAGACCCCCAGTGCCAGGCGGCGCCGTGATGCGTTCAGGGAAATGGTCGGGGAATCCGGCCAGCAATGGCAGGAAAGCGCGGTGGAAAGCAGTCCGTGGACAATGGAAGGCGGAAGGGATGCTTTTGGACGGCTCCTGGACAGACGAAACGATCTGTCGGCACTGATTTGTTGCAGTGACATACTGGCCATGGGAGCCCTTGGTGAGTCTTATCGTCGTGGCATCAGGGTCCCGGACGACTTGGCCATCACAGGCTTTGATGATTTCCCGGAAGGTCGTCACACGGTTCCCGAACTGACAACCCTGGCGTATCCTCATGAGGACATCGGCCGGCGTTCTGCCATGGCTGTGATCCGGCGGTTTTCGGATATGGACCGGCCGGGGCGTTTCGAGCTGCTTCCCTTGGCGCTTCAGGTGCGCGGATCCAGCGCGCGCCCGAAGAAAGATGAAAATGATGCGTACCTATGATGAGACAAGGAGAATGAAGACATGTATGTGATTGGAGCTGTGATCAACACCAGCGTCCCCGGTGTGAACGATGCGTTTGAGAAAAAAGATGCGAAAAGAATTTTGGGATGGGCCCGGGACATGGTGGAACACGGAGCGGGCATGCTGGCCATTAACTGTGGGGACCGATTGTCCACGGAGCCTGACGACATTGAGTGGGTGTTTCAGGTGATTCAGAAAGAATTGCAGATCCCCTTGTGCATCGATTCCCCCAATGCGGAGGCCCACCGGGCCGGACTGAGGGTACACAACAACGACTTTGGACGACCAATGGTCGATTCAATCACCCTGGAACAGGACCGAATCAAGGCCATCATGCCGCTGGTCCGGGAGCACAACGCACTGCTGACGGCCATTCTCCACGACGAAAGAGGAATGCCTACCTGCCCTGAAGACCGTCTTTCCGTGATGCCAAAGATGGAAGAAGTCGTTGAAGAATATGGCATTGCCCGTGGGGATGTGTATCTGGACAACATGGTGTTTCCGCTGTCGGTGAGTTCAGAGCATGCGAAAACATATTTGGAAAGCATGAAGCTGGTCAAACAGCATTACCCGGCGTACAAGGCCATTTGCGGACTGAACAATATTTCGTATGGACTTCCCCGGGAAGATCTTCTGGATGCAGCATTTGTCACAGCATGTGCAGTATGGGGCCAGGAGGCGGTGTTTATTGAATTGTCCGGTGCCACGGCAGCATTCCTGAAAACCGTTCACTGCTTGACGGGAGAGGACGATTACTGCATGGCCTACCTGCGTGCATACCGTTCCGGGGCGCTTGATGTGTTTACAAGTGAAGCGGTTAAACCGATTTAGGCGCACATGGTGGCACAGGATTTTGTTTGAAAAGGTTTTCAAAAACGGGTTTTCCGATATAATGTGGGTAAGAAGAAATTTTCACAAATCGGGAGGAGTATGAAGGATGGAAATGATCAAAATGAATTTCCCGGCGGCAGCCATGAAGATGAACGTGGTCAGCCGGGATGAGGACACACTGAATGCGTTGAAGGCGCAGTCCAGGGAAGAACGGACACCACAGAAAATTCTGGATGTGTACGATGAGTTGTTTTTTCCGCCGGCACCAGAAGACCGGCCGTATACCTTTGGTTCCATTGTGCTGTCGATGGATGGGAAAATGGCGTATGAAGACGATCCTCAGGGACCGCTGATTGCCGCCAAAAATCTCCGAAACCTGGAAGGCGGGTTGTGCGATTTCTGGATACTCAATGTGCTCCGGGCCTATGCAGACGGTGTGATCATTGGGGCAGGAACCATTGCCGCCGAACCGTTGATGATTTCCAATTGTTTCGACCCCGAACTGGTCCAGGCCCGTTACGAAGATTTGGGAAAGACCACAGAAGCCCCTGTCAATGTGGTCGTCTCGTTTGACGGAACGGACATTCCACTGGGACATGGCATTTTCACAACGGAAGGACTTGAAGTGGCCATCGGCACGTCACCGGAGGGCGGACAGTACCTGAAGGAGCATTTCCGGCAGGAACACATTCTGTTTGGCCCTTATGCTTCGGTTGAAGAGGTGGACATGGCGGAAATCCGGCGCATCCGCGAAGAGCGGCCGGCGGCGATCCCCATTTATCTTACCGGAACAGGGAAGCGTCCGGACTCGACGGTTCTCTTGTACATTCTCCGGAAACTGGGTCTGGAAAAACTGGTGATCGAATCGCCTTCCTATATGTGGCATCTGATGAGCAAGGAAGCCATGGATGAGATGTTTATCAATTATTCGTCGGTGTTTGCGGGCGGGAAGATCGCACCGGGTGTGTTCCACAGCTTTTCGGTGGACGCGCATCCCCATGCAGACATCCTGACTCTTGCCGTCCATAAGCACCAGTTTCTGTTTACCCGCCAGAAGCTGTTGTACGGTCTGGTTGAGGATAATCCGGTTCGCGACGAACGGACAATGTAGCACATGGCCATGCCCACTTCCGGAAAGACGGTATGTCCGGTGGGGCGGCGAACACAGATTGAAGGCAGTGGCGCTTAAGGCCAAGAGGAGGTAGACCAATGGAAAGAATCAGCTTGCTGATCCGCAATGGATATCTGGTGACCATGGATGACGAACGCCGGGTGATACCGGAGGGCTATCTGGCCATCCGGGACGACCGGATCATTGATGTGGGAGAGATGGCGGATCTGAAAGGCCAGTACCAGGCAGACCGCGTGATTGATGCCAGCAACCGGTTCGTGTTCCCGGGATTCATCAACACCCACTCCCACCTGTTCCAGGGCGCCATGAAGGGACTGGGCCGGGACAAGGGGCTGTTTGAATGGCTGGACAGTTCGGTGCGGTTTGCTCTGCACGAGACCGGCTATGAGGAAGTCTACACAGCAGCCCTGCTGGGCTGCATTGAAAACATCCGATCCGGGTCGACCATGGTTTTGGATTACCATTATGCACACGCCAAGGAAGCCGGGCTGGACGATGCCGTCATGCAGGCGTTCGAGGAGACCGGGATTCGGGGCCTGCTGGGCCGGGCGCACACCAATGTCAGCCAGATGCCTGATGGGGCACAGTGCCCCAGAGTGGAAACCGAAGAACAGTTCTTTGACGACGTGGAGCGTCTTCAACAGAAGTACGAAAACCATTCCCGGATCGGTGTATGCATGGCCCCGGGAATCATCTGGGATCTGTCGGAAGAAGGGTACCGGCATTGCCGGACACTGGCAGACAAATACGGGATGATCACCACCATGCACACACTGGAAACCAAGGATGACAATCAGTTCACTCAGGAACTGTATGGAAGCAACACCATGCCCTTCCTGGCCAAAACAGGCGTGCTGGGACCGGATTTTCTGGCGGTCCACTGTGTGGACATGGATGAAGAGGATTTCCGGATTTTCAAAGAGTATGACATCAAGGTGTCCCACAATCCGGTGTCCAACATGATTTTGGCCTCCGGAGTGGCTCCGGTCCCCCGGATGCTCGATCTGGGCCTGACCGTCTCACTGGCCACGGACGGGTCGGCGTCAAACGACACCCAGGACATGATGGAGGTGCTCAAGACAACGGCTCTCATTCATAAATGCCACTTGAAGGACCCCACGGTGATCAGTGCCAATGAAGTGGTTGAAATGGCCACCCTGGGCGGGGCGGCAGCATTGGGGCGTGAAGAAGACCTGGGAAGCCTGGAGGCCGGCAAAAAAGCGGACTTCTGGCTGATGAATCCCCGGACCGCCCGGTGTGTACCGGTTGCCGACCCGGTTGCTGCGCTGGTCTACCATGCATCTCAGGGCAATGTGGAAACCACCGTGGTGGATGGACGGGTGGTCCTGGATGAAGGGCGCATCACAACCGTCGATGAGGAAGCGGTCTTTGACCGGTTGCAGGAAGTCGCATGCAATCTTCGAAAACGGGTGGGACTGGGCAATACCCAGTGGGGACACAGAGTCTTCGTTCCCCCGTTTGTCAAACCATAGGGAGAGAAACCGCCGCTTTCGGGAGGGAAAGCGGCGGTTTTCTGTTCGAGGTGGCCATGTCGGTTGTGACACGGGGACTGTTTTGGTTCAACGGATTGCAATTCGACAAGAGGAAGCGTACAATAAAAACAGATAGACGTATATACAAGTTGGGAGGGTCAATATGAAAGCATTGGTAAGAGTGGGAAACGGTCCCGGGGAATTTGCACTCCAGGAACTGGAAGAGCCCCGGGTCCTTCCGGGGACTGTCAAGCTGAAGGTGGCGTATGCGGGAATCTGTGGAACAGATCTCCACATGTATGAGGGAAAGATGGATCTTGATGTGCCTGTGGTTCTGGGGCATGAGTTCAGCGGGACCATAGAAGAAATCGGCGATGGCGTCGATGGGTTTTCGCTTGGTGAACAGGTGACCGCAGAACACACGTTTCATGTGTGTGGTTCCTGTGAATACTGCCGGGACGGCCGGTACCAGCTGTGCGAAAAGCGGGTCTCTGTCGGGTTTGAAGAACAAGGTGCATTCGCCCAGTACGTTCTGGTGAGCCCGGACTACATTCACCGGCTTCCGGAGGGCGTGTCTCTCCGGGAGGGAGCGATGACCGAGCCTCTGGCCTGCGCGGTTCACGGAGTGGAGCTGGTCAATCCCCAGGCGGGAACCCGCAGTCTGGTGGTCGGGCCGGGTCCCATCGGCATTCTGACCGGTCTGGTATTGAAGGCTTACGGCTGCCGGGTGGACATTGTGGGAACCCCGCAGGACGCCCGCCGGCTGGAAGCGGCAGCCGGCATGGGGTTGTCTGTGGTCACGCCGGAGGACCTTGAACTGAGTCGGGGATACGATTTGGTTGCCGACTGTTCGGGGGCGGCAGGGGGAATCAACGCCGCACTCCAGGCCGTGAAAAAAGGAGGGGAGATCCTCCAGGTCGGCATCGCCGGAAAACCGGTGACCATCGATTACGATACCGTGCTGTTCAAGGAGCTGAGAGTACAGGGAACGTTTACCCATGTGTATTCCAGCTGGGAGCGCTCCCTGCGGTTGGAGAAGGAAGGGCTGGTCGATGTGAAGGGCCTGCTGGGAGATGACCGGTCGCTGGACGACTGGCACGACGCGTT
Organism: Bacillota bacterium; assembly: GCA_007121025.1. GTDB lineage: Bacteria > Bacillota > TC1 > TC1 > UBA5767 > SKMO01. The sequence continues at coordinate 24,331 of SKMO01000007.1, forward strand.
TGAAACCCTCAGGCGGCAGGAAGCCATGAAAATCCTGTTCAGGTTTTAATCCGCAAAAAGTTGCAGAAAAAAGAAGGAATCCTCCATATGAGGTCGAATACTCATTTCCGGGAAACGTTTTCATTTCCCGGAAATCGAGAGGAAGAATAGGGAGGAAAGGCATGAACATGAAAAAAATGTTGGTATTTGGTTTGGTGCTGTTGTTTGCGTTGATGGCGGTCGGGTGCGCACCGCCTGCCGAGGAGCCGGCGCCTTCGGCGGATGGTAACGGAGATGTTCCGCCTGCTGAGGACGCTGTCCGGGTGGCCCTGTGTACCTCCGGACCGATTACAGACGGTGGATGGAACACGCTGGCCTATGAAGGGCTGATCAGCATTCAGGACGAGTATGGCTTTGAGATTGCCTACACCGAAAACGTGGCACAGGATGATCAGCTGGGTGTTGTCCGCGATTACGCCAGAGCAGGATTCGATGTGATTATCGGACATGGCTTTGAGTGGGGTGACACCCTGGCCGATGTGGCCGGTGAGTTCCCGGATGTGTGGTTTGCTCAGACCGGCGGCAATTCCGGAGGAACGCATGCAAACCTGACGTCCGGTGAATTCAGAACCGGAGATCCCGGTCATGTTGTGGGGGTTCTGGCAAGTGAGCTGACCCAATCGGGCATCGTCGGTTTCGTTGGGGCGATGGAAATTCCCACGATTGCCGAGGAAGTCATGACAGCGAGGGCGACTGTGGAAAGCTATGGTTACACCATGGTTGTGGGCTATACCGGTTCCTGGACCGATGTGGCCGCGGGATATGAGGCTGCTGTAGCTCAGATCGCAGAAGGTGCCGACGTGATCATCGGAATCGGGAACGCGGCTGACGGCGGCGCGATTCAGGCCAGTGAGGAACGTGGCGGTGATGTATGGTACATTGGCTGGACGGGCGACCTGAACCATCTGTCACCGGATGTGATAGCCACCTCAATGGTACAGGACGTTGGCGCCGTCATGAGAGAGTTTGTCCGTCAATACCTGGAGAGTGAAACAGGCCGTTACGAAAGGTTCGGACTTGCGGAAGGCATGATGTATCTGGGCACCTGGGCAGAGGGCGTTCCTGCTGAGGCAAAGCAAATCGCTCTGGACGTACAACAGGAGATCTTCGACGGGGACCTGACCAGAGAGACAATCTTTGACCGGCTTGGGCTGGATCCCATTATCAATTAAGAAAGATCAACATTTCATAACAGAAATCAGGCTCCTTTCCGGGTTTCCGGAAAGGAGCCTGACACAGCATTAACGTGACAGGAAAGCAGTTGCTGTGAAATGAGCGTAAAAATATCTTATGATTTTTTTGAGAATTTAAAGGAGATCGCGGGCGGGTAGCGAATAATAAAGCTGTGTGAGAAAAACGTTTTCATAACACTCTCACACAAGACTTGCGAACGGGGAGGTAAAGAAAATGAGTCTGAAGAAGTTAATGGTCCTGGGGTTGGTGCTGCTTTTCGCTTTTGTTGCGATCGGTTGTGCTCCCGCTGCGGACGAGCCTGCACCACCTGCAAATGGTGATGATGATGCACCACCTGCTGACGATGCTGTGCGTGTTGCTCTGTGTACTTCCGGTCCGATCACGGACGGTGGATGGAATACCCTGGCCTATGAGGGCCTGGTCAGCATCCAGGATGAATATGGATTTGAAATTGCCTACACTGAGAATGTGGCTCAGGACGACCAGGTTGGCGTGATCAGAGACTACGCCAGAGCCGGGTTTGACGTGATCATCGGCCACGGCTTTGAGTGGGGCGATGCCATGACGACGGTTGCAGCTGATTTTCCGGATATCTGGTTTGCCCAGACTGGTGGAAACTCCGGCGGGACCTATCCAAACCTGACGTCCGGTGAATTCAGAACCGGAGATGCCGGCCACGTGGTTGGAACGCTGGCTGCAATGCTGACAGAGTCTGGTATTGTTGGTTTCGTTGGCGCGATGGAAATCCCAACGATCGCTGAAGAAGTGATGTCTGCCAGAGCAACTGTTGAGAGCTACGGCTACGAAATGGTTGTTGGTTACACAGGTTCCTGGACAGACGTGTCTGCCGGCTACGAAGCCGCGATGGCACAGATCGAAGAAGGCGTTGACGTCATCATCGGTATTGGGAATGCTGCAGATGGCGGTGCCATCCAGGCTTCTGAGGAAAGAGGCGGCGACGTTTGGTACATTGGCTGGACCGGCGATCTGAACCACCTGTCTCCGGACATCATTGCTACTTCCATGACGGAGGACGTTGGCGCTGTCATGAGAGAGTTTGTTCGGATGTGGCTCGATGGAGAAGAAGGCGAATACAAGCAGTACGGGATTACTGAAGGCATGAAGTATCTGGGCACATGGGCTGACGGTGTTCCTGCTGAGGCTAAAGAAGCCGCTCTGGAAGTTCAGCAGCAGATTATCGACGGCGACCTGACCAGACTGCAGATCTTCGAAAACCTGGGCATTGAGCCTCTGATCTAACGCACACAGTTAAGAATGATGCAAGAAACGGGAAGAAAAAGCTTCTCTCCTTAAGGGGAGAGAAGCTTTTTTAACCGTCATTCAGGTTAGGGGGGATGTTAAGTGGAGACGGTATTAAAGTTAGAAGGGGTGACCAAAGTCTTTCCGAAGGTCGTCGCCTGTGACAGTATCGACCTGGATCTCCGAAAAGGGGAGGTTCATGTATTGCTGGGGGAAAACGGGGCCGGCAAATCGACACTGATGAATTGCATATATGGGATGTATACACCCACAAGCGGACGCTTTTATGTAAACGGCGAAGAAGTGCACATTCACAACAGTGAACAGGCCATTGAACTGGGGATTGGAATGGTCCATCAGCATTTTATGCTGGTTCCGCAGTTGACTGCGGCTGAAAACATTATTCTGGGGTTGAAATCTGACAATGAGCCATTGCTCAATCTTGAACAAGCGGAAAAGAAAATCAAAGCATTATCCGATAAATATCGTTTTGGCATCGATCCGAAGGAGAAAATCCGTAACATGGCTGTGGGCATGCAGCAGCGGGTTGAAATTCTGAAACTTCTCTACCGCAAAGCGGAGATTCTGATCCTGGACGAGGCGACGGCTGTGCTGACGCCGCAGGAAGCGCAGGAACTCTTTCAGGTGGTCCGGCAGCTGACCAAAGAAGGAAAGTCTGTCCTGATGATCACGCATAATCTGGAAGAAGTGATGAGCCTTGCCGACCGGGTGACGGTCCTTCGGGACGGGAAGGTGGCCGGCAAGGTAAACCGTGCGGACACCACTCCCCGGGAACTGGCCAACCTGATGGTGGGCCGGGACGTGCTGTTCGACTTCAAAACCACGGATGAAGAACCGGGAGACGTTCTTCTGGAAGCGGAAAATCTGACCGTCATTGACGACCGGAAAATTCCACGGGTCAAAAACGTGTCCTTCCAGGTCCGGGCAGGCGAGGTGTTTGCCATTGCCGGTGTGGACGGAAACGGACAGATCGAGCTTTCGGAGGCCCTGACCGGGCTTCGCCCGTTCAAACAGGGCCATGTTTCGATCAAGGGGAAGAAGTACACCAAACTCAAAGTCCGTGAAGCCTATGAACATGGGGTCTCGCACATCCCTCAGGATCGGCAGAAAACAGGGTTGGTGATGGAGCTGTCCATCAAGAAGAACATGATCCTGACGGACAACTACCGGGAACCCTACTCCAAACGGGGGATCATTGACTACAAGAAGGTGACCGATCATGGGACCAAAATGGTCGGTGAGTATGACGTGCGCACACCCAGCTGCGAAGTTCCGGCAAAGGAACTGTCCGGTGGAAACCAGCAGAAGGTCATTCTGGCCCGTGAACTGTGTCGTGAACCGGACGTGCTGGTTGCGGTTCAGCCCACCAGAGGACTGGACATCGGCGCCATTGAATTCGTGCGCCAGAAGATTCTGGACCAGCGGGCCCGTGGTGCAGCTGTGATTCTGGTATCCACGGAACTGGATGAGATTTTCCAGGTGGCCGACCGGATCGCCGTGATGCATGAAGGAGAGTTTATGGGCGTCGTCAAAAATGGGGAAGTGACAGTGAACGAAATCGGTCTCATGATGGCCGGTACCCGCAAGGAACAGGCAGTGTCCCAAACAGAAGGCGGGGTGGAATAATCATGACTGAAAAGAAAATTGACATGCAAAAACGGATCCGCCAGGAAAAGCTGATCAACATCTTTTCGCCGGTGGTGGGTGCAGCCGTCGGCTTGATCCTTGGATCACTGTTCATCCTGAGTCAGGGCGTAAATCCCCTGCATGCGTATTACTTTCTGATCCAGGGCGCATTCGTTGGCGTGGACTCCTGGGCCAACACACTGCTCAACATGATCCCCCTGGGCCTGACCGGTCTGGCGGTGGCCCTGTCCTACAAGGCGGGTGTCTTTAACATTGGGGCCGAGGGGCAGATGTATCTGGGTGCCATCGCCGCGACCATCGTGGGCACGCGGTTTTCCGGACTGCCCATGGTCTTGCATATCGGTTTGGTGATGATTCTGGCGGCGGCGTTTGGCGGAGCCTTTGCCTTCCTGCCGGGGTACCTGAAAGCTTACCGGGGCATCAATGAGATTGTTGTCACGATGTTGCTGAACTATGTGGCGGTTTACTTTTTGAGTCTGCTGGTGCAGGGGCCGCTCAGAGAAGCGGGAACATTCTATCCGCGTTCTGAGAGACTGCTTGATTCGGCCATCCTGCCGTTTTTCCCGGGCACCTATCTGCATATCGGGGTGCTGGTCGTCCTGGTTTTCGCGGTTGTGATGTTCTGGGTGTTCCAGAAAACGACCACTGGATTTAATATCGAAGCGTCCGGATACAACCCCAGGGCACTGGAATACGCCGGGATCAATGTCAAAATGCTGATTACCAAAACCATGGTGGCCTCCGGTGCCATTGCCGGCATCGCCGGCGCGGTGGAAATCATGGGTGTGCACCGCCGGTTGATTGAGAATTTTTCTGTGGGGCTGGGTTACGATGCGATTGCTGTCGCCCTGTTGGCCAACCTCAATCCACTGGGTGTTCTGGTGTCCGCCACGTTCTTTGGAGGACTGCGGGCGGGGGCCAACACCATGCAGATCAACACGGGGATCCCAGTGTATTTCGTGCTGATGGTCCAGGCGTTCGTGATTCTGTTTGTGGTGGCGTTCCAGTCCGGTCCGCGGATCTGGAAATTGATTAAAAGGAGGGTGGCACAAAATGGATAGACTGTTAGCTGCTCTGTTTTCCCCGGATTTTCTGGGGCAGAGTCTGCGTTTTGCCACGCCGCTGATCCTGGCCGCCATGGGCGGGGTTGTGAATGAGCGCTCCGGTGTCCTGAACCTGGGACTTGACGGGATGATGCTGGTGGGTGCGTTTTCCGGATTCACCGTGGCGTACTTCACCGGAAGCCCGTGGATGGGTCTTTTGGTGGCCATCCTTCTGGGGATCCTCATGGCGCTGTTTCACGCATTTGCTGCTGTGACCCTGGTTCTGAACCAGGTGATTGTGGCCGTGGCCCTGAACATGTTTTCACTGGGAGTCACAAGCTCGCTGTTCCGGCTGTTGTTCAGGGATTCCACGGCGGCTCTTCGTTCACCGGGATTCGCTCCGATTCCCTGGCCGCAGTGGCTGCAGGACATTCCCTTTATCGGGGTTATCCTGTTCAGGCATACCATATACACCTACATCGCCATTCTGACCGTTCCGTTTCTCTGGTGGGTCTTCTTTAAGACCACCTGGGGGCTGAAGCTGCGTTCCGTGGGAGAATACCCCAAGGCAGCTGCGACCATGGGGGTCAATGTCTCCAAGGTACGGTATCTGGCGCTGATCTGGGCGGGCGCGTTTGCCGGTATGGCCGGTTCGTCCCTGTCCATCACCAATCTGCGGACGTTCACCGATGACATGACGGCAGGCCGGGGATTCATTGCGTTTGCGACCATTATTTTTGGCCGGTTCCATCCGATCGGTGCCGCTTTAGGGGCCCTGTTCTTTGGAATGGCCACCGGTCTTCAGCTGAGGGCGCAGGCCATTGGCCTGAACATCCCGTATCAGCTTCTGATCATGTTCCCGTACCTGGTGACCATCGCTCTGCTGATCTCCATGGGACGGGCCTCTGTCCCGGGCGGATGGGGAACGCCATACTTTCCGGACGAGGAATAACAGGGCGTCTTGTGTATTGACGAAAACCGCATCAGGCAATAAAATAAGGAAAACGGAAGAGGAGGCGCATGCTTCCTCTTCTTTCGTCGAGGAGGAAAAATGGTCAACATATTGGGTCTGTCGGGCAGTCCGCGTAACGGGGGCACCGAATATGCCGTCTTGGAGAGCCTGCGGGAGGCACAGGCTACCGGTGGAGTGGAGACAACCTTTGTGACACTGCGGGGAAAAGACATTCGTCCGTGTCTGCACTGTGATCACTGCGTCCGGCATGGCAGCTGCATCCACAACGACGATGCGGCAGGGGTGATTGACGCCATGTTCGGGGCCGATGGGATCGTGATCGGTTCGCCCGTGTACGACATGGGGATTTCGGGACAGCTGGCCTGCCTGTTCAACCGTTTCCGGTCAAGAGACCGGGAATTGTGTGCGGATCCCCGGCCCTTTGCCAGCAAGGTGGGGGGCGCGATAGCCTGTGGTGGTTCGCGAAACGGTGGACAGGAAATGGCCGTGAACACCATCCTGAATTTTTGCCTGACCCAGGGGATGATCGCTGTAGGAGCAGGCTGCTGGGAAAACGCCGGTGGGTACGTGTTTTCCAATGATCTGGGGAAATGGGATGAGGACCATGACCCGCCGGGAACAGCCGGAGCCAGACATGTGGGGCAGAGAGTGGCGCGGCTTGCAAGGATACTGGAGGCGAATCCAACAGGCATGGTCCTGAGATAGGTGAATGAAAACGAGTTAAACCGAAGGAGGCAGACACAATGAAACGATATGAACACGGAACGATTCTGGCCATGGACCAGAAGGGAACCATCATCCACGACGGGACCCTGGTCGTGGACGGAGGGCAGATTGTCGCCCTTGGAACAACGGCTGACATGGCCCAGGCGTATCCACAAGCTCAACGAGTCCAGTTGGGCGGGAAACTGGTTCTGCCCGGACTGATCAACAATCACTTTCATCTGGCCCAGACCATGTTCCGCGGACTGGCCGATGATATGGTTTTGGAGCCTTGGCTGTTTGGGCGGATCTGGCCGTTGCAGTCGGCCCATGACACCGAGACATTTCTGGCCGGAGCCAGATTGGCCATGCTGGAAATGAGCAAGACAGGAACCACAACGTTTGTGGAATCCATGGTCATTCATTATGGACTGGAAGCGTTGTTCGAAGAGGTGTCCAGAACGGGCCTGCGGGCGCGACTGGCCAAAGTCGTGATGGAACCCATGGCAGGGAGCGCTCTTCCCCCGGCCCTGACGGAAACACTGGAGGGCAGTCTGGCTGAAGCACGAAGCTGCAGACGCAAAGTTACAGATGCGGACCGTGTGGACATCTGGCTGGGGCCCCGCTGGACGGGCATGTACAACCCCGGACTGATTGAGGCGGTCAACGATGCTATGGATACAGACGGCTTCGCGTCGACCATGCATTTTGCAGAAAGCCCGGAGGACGTGGAACGCATCCTTCAGGACGGGTATCTTACCCCGGGCGATTTTCTGCAACGAACGGGCATGCTGGAGCGGAATTATCTCCTGATTCACTGTCCCTGGCTGGGAGAGGGCGACCTGGACCGGTTGGCGCGGGGCCGGGCCACAGTGGCCCATTGTCCGGTATCCGCCATGAAGGGGTCCATGGGATACGCTGATATTCCCGGAATGCTTGAGCGAAACATCGCTGTTGGCATCGGGACGGACGCGCCTGCCTGCAACAATACCAGCGATCTGCTGGCGGAGATCAAAACCGCAGCCCTGCTGCACAAACACCAGACGGGGCGCCCGGACGTTTTGCCGGCTGCCCAGGCACTGGCCATGGGGACCCGGATCGGGGCGGCGTCCATTTTTGCAGGCGATACCCTGGGGACACTGGCTCCGGGGAAGAAAGCGGATTTCATCACCTTGGCGCTCGATTGGGCGGCCCCCATGCCGGAAGGCAATCTTCCTGCAGCAGTGGTGTATGCTCTGTGCGGACGGGATGTGTGTGACGTGTATGTGGATGGAAACGCAGTGGTTCGCCAGGGAGAGAGCTTGATCTATGACGAAGAACGGATCCAGCGAGAGGCCAGACAGGCTCTGGAAACCCTGTTGAAACGGGCTGACCTCTAGCCTTTGCCAGAGAGATAAAACAGAGAGCACCGGGGCCTTTCCTGATGAAAGGCGCCGGTGCTCTTGATAATGGGCATCCCGTGGGGTGTTCGTCAGTTCCTGAAGGCCCGGTAGAAGTCTGCATCAGAAGACCGGGGAATCATCACGGTTTCCCGGGTAGTGACGATGGGGAAGACACCATAGCTGTTCAGGATATCCACGACCCCGCCAGTGATGGTCAGGCCGTTTTGCAGGTTTTGACTGTTGCCGATGGCCTTGACCACGATGGGGTAGGAAATGGGGGTGCTGTTCACAGTGATGAAATAATCTGTGGAGAAGACCCCCTGACCGATGTACGTTCTTGAGGTGAACCGGATGTCATTGATGGAAATCGCTTCCGCGCCGCTGTTCCACAGCTCGTTCACAAGATCCAGCAATTCCAGATGAATAATCGGTGTGCTGGCATCGATGGTGACCTGGAGTCCCTCGCCCTGAACATCGGTGTCTCCATTGAATTTCCGGATGTTGCGAAGCTCATTCTGGATACTCTCCATGGTGGTCAGGTCCTCGAATACCTGTGACTCCAACAGTTCCTGTTCCTGCCTCAGATTAAACAGTTCGGCCCGGAGGGACACCGATTTTTCATTGAGTCCCCGCCACAGGATGACCAGGTTTTCCTGGCTCTGGGTTTCCAGAGAGGTCAGGTATTCTGAACGGGTTACCGCCTGACTGGCAACAATCAGTCCAATGACAAAAAAGCAGAAGGTCAGCATGGCGATCCACGAATTCTGTGTTTTCATTGGGATTCACCCCCAATGTCCAGAGAGGGATCCATGAACGCAGCAGGAGCGGTGGACGTGTTTTCAGCCGGTCTGTAAGGCTCCATAATGCTGGGCGTGTAGTTTCCCCGGTAACGGGGGATCTCCACCACGTCCGGCGTGTTGTAGGTGACCGGGAACTCCCGGCTGATCAGCAGCTGGTATTCTTCAGCGTTGCGAAGGACGTTTTCCAGGGTCAGCGGGTCCCCGACCAGTGAGATTTCATAGGGCGGAGACAGCCGGGTGTCGTTGACCAGGACCACCGTGCCGACACACCGGATGTTCGAGCCGGTGACCAGCCGCTGTCCGTTGATCGAGACTGCCTCTGGTCGGGCGGCCTTCAGTTCGTTAATCAGGTATAACAGGGTTTTGTCGTGAATCAGGTAGTCGTTTGGATTGAAGGCAGGACCAAGCGCTCGCTTGGCGGCCTCTGCCTTGGCAACATTGTCATTGAGCACAACCACAAGGCCTGGGCCCTCGATGGGCGACAGACCGGCGAAAATCCGATTGTTTTCCAGGTTGGTGCGCATCGTGGTCAGCCGGCCCACATCTTCAGACAACAGATCCCGCTGGTCGTCAATGACTTGCCGGATTTCTTCAATGGACGTTTCCAGCTGGTCAATCTCGGCTTCCTGACCGGTGATCACGTCCACCAGATCAGCGGTTCGTCCTCCGTCCTGCTGCTGTTCAGTCTGCCTGGCGGCTTCCAGTCCGATCAGTGAGACCAGCGTATATCCCAGAATGACTGTGCCGACCAGGATGCTGATCATAAAATTTTTTCTCATTATTTCCACCCTCAATTGGTTTATGCACCTGTTTATATTATATAATAGATTTAACGTAAAATCCTGCTTTTCAGTCAGGTATTGAAACGATCACAAATACTGTGACCGGAAGAATGCCAAAACGGGGGAAACATGTTCATTTCCAATCGCCTCCTGCCGGGAACGCCAGCGGGATGGATCCTCATGCTGATCGACATTTCCATCGTATCGTTTATTCTGTACAAAGGAATCCTTTTGATCGAAGGCACCCGGGCGGTGCAGCTGGTCAAGGGGCTTTTTGTGATTGTCCTGTTTTCCTTCTATAGCAATTTCCTTGGCCTCCGGACCATCAACTGGCTTCTGGGAAGGCTGGAGCTGGTGATTGCAGTGGCTCTCCCGGTGGTCTTTCAGCCGGAATTGCGCCGGGCTCTGGAACAATTGGGCAAAGGCAAAATGTTTGCCCGTTCGGTCAGTGTTCTGGGGGCTGAAGATATGGCCCATCTGATCAATCAGGTGACCCACGCGGTCATGGAGTTGTCAGAAGAAAAAACCGGTGCACTGATTGTGGTTGAGCGGGAAGTGGGGATCAATGATTATATCGATACAGGAGTCAAACTGGACGCCATGGTCAGCAGCGAACTCCTGGTCAACCTGTTTGTGGAGAACACACCGTTGCATGATGGTGCCGTGATCATCCGGGGTGACCGGGTGATTGCTGCCGGTTGTTTTCTGCCGCTGTCGGACAACCCCTATCTGAGTTCCAAACTGGGGACCCGCCACCGGGCAAGTCTGGGGATTTCCGAAGTTTCAGATGCGGTCACCGTCGTGGTTTCTGAAGAAACGGGGACAATCTCCCTGTCACAGGGAGGAAAGCTGACCCGGTACCTGGATGAACAGTCCCTGAAAAAACAGCTGGAGAACATCCTGCTGACAAACACCTATAACGGGACCATGGGATTCTGGAAAGGAAGAGACAAGTGATGGGCCGCAAACTGTTTGCAAACAATACCGCATATAAACTGGGGGCCATTCTGTTTGCTGCGGCCTTGTGGATTTGGGTGGGGGTGCAGGACAACCCCATGGACAACAAGGTGCTGTTGGTCCCTGTCGAATACACCAATCTGTCTTCCGGCCAGATGCTGGTTTCAGCGGAGCAGTTTGTCAATGTTCGGGTTGAGGGGCGAAGAGGGGATCTGGAATTGATAACCTCACGGGACGTCACAGCCACGGTGGATCTTTCGGAGGGACAACCGGGAGATAACGCCCTTCAGGTAAGGGTTCGTCCACCGTCTGAAGTGCAGGTCATCGATGTCAATCCGGGAACCGTTGATGTGGTTTTGGACAGCGTGGAAACGGTGCAATGGCAAGTGGAGCCGGTGATCACCGGAACACTGGCAACCGGTTACGTCCACTTGGATCCCCGGATTGAACCGGCTGAAGTCCTGGTGGAAGGGCCTGTGAGGCTTCTGGACCGGTTGGAGTCCGTGGAGGTGGACATCCGGCTGGATGGGGACAGTACGTATCAGCGGACCCTTCCGCTGCGGGCGTTTGACGATCAGAGGCAGGACATCACCGATTTGCTGCGATTCTCCCCATCTGACGTGGCTGTCAGACTTCCCATCTACGCCAGAGGCCGGCTGGTGGAAAAACCGGTTCATGTGCCACTGGTCGGATCTCCCCGGACCGGCTTCAAGGTGGTGGCGGTTGATTTGGACCCCCGGTTTGTGGTTGTCACCGCGGAGACCCTGGCCGTCAGGGATGTTCTGGCGTTTCCCACTGAACCGTTAAACATCAGTGGGGCGGATGAGACGTTTTCAGAAACCGTGCGCATCGATACGGGCACTCTGCCACTGGTGGTCACACCTTCAGAGGTCACAGTGGTCGTGGTCATTGAACGGGAATAGGGGGACACAATGTATAAGCTGGAAAATTTGAAAACACCAGTCGATTATCCACCTTACGATCTGCCGGATCTGGTGGTCAAAAGGCTCAATATTCCCCGGGAAGTATTGGAGAGTGTGCGCATTTTGCGACGCTCCCTGGATGCCCGGAAAAAGCCTGATCTGGTGTATGTCTATACATTGGCGCTGGCCCTGAACAATGATGCACTGGGGAACACGCTGGTCCGGAAAGGGAAAATCAGCCGGTATACGGAACCATTGTACCCAATGTTGGAAGAGGGGTCCGAAAAGGCCGCTCACCGGATTGTGGTCGCAGGAACGGGCCCGGCCGGCCTTTTTTGCGGTTATCTCCTGGCTGAATACGGCTACCGCCCTCTGTTGATCGAACGGGGGGGAGCCATGGCGGAGCGGGTGCACAAGGTGGAGACGTTCTGGCGAGAGGGTGTACTTGATTTGCGCTCCAATGCCCAGTTTGGAGAAGGGGGCGCCGGAACGTTTTCCGATGGGAAACTGACCACCCGGAGCCGGGATGAACGGGTTTACAAGGTGCTGCAGACGTTTATCGAAAATGGGGCCCCCGAAGAGATTGCCTACCTGGCCAAACCCCACCTGGGAACAGACCGCATCCGGCGGATCGTGGTTCAGATGCGTCACCGGATCGAAGAGCTGGGGGGAGAGTTTCTTTTTGACTGTCAGCTGACCGACCTGAAAACCTGTAATGGGCAGATCACGGAAATCGAAGTAGAGAGGGAAGACCGGATTCCAGTATCGGCCCTGGTCATGGCCACCGGGCATTCGGCCCGGGACACCTACCGGATGCTGCAGCGTGTTGGGGTGCAGATGGAACAAAAACCGTTCGCAGTGGGTCTAAGAATTGAACATCCGCAATCGATGCTCGATGCAAACCAGTACGGAGACCAGGCCTTGGCACATCGCCTGGGGGCAGCAGAGTATAAACTGACCTGGCGGGATGAACCAACCGGTCGTGGCGTCTATTCGTTTTGCATGTGTCCGGGAGGGGAAATCATTGGTGCCGCTTCGGAACAGGGACGACTCTGCACCAACGGTATGAGCCACTCCGGGCGTTCCGACGTCCGGGGCAATGCAGCGCTGGTGGTCACCGTGAAACCGGACGATTTCCCCGGAGAGGACCCCTTGGCCGGGGTGACCTTCCAGGAAGCACTGGAGGAAAAAGCGTACGCCCTGGGGGGTGGGGGATTCTATGCTCCCGCACAGAGGGCTTCGGATTTCCTGGCCGGAACAGACACACCCAACGGGCTGGTGAGCAGTTACCGCCCCGGTGTTCGGGCAGCCAATCTGCGCGTGTTGTTTCCCGGTGAACTCACCGATGCCCTGGTCCGCGGTCTGGAGGCTTTTGACCGGCAGATTCCCGGATTCGGTGGTTCTGAGGCTCTTTTGGTCGGGGTGGAAAGCCGCACGTCCAGTCCTCTGCGGGTGGTCCGGAAAGACGGCTTGGCCAGTGAAACGTTGGGCAACCTCTATCCGGCCGGTGAAGGGGCTGGTTATGCCGGAGGAATTGTCAGCGCAGCGGTAGACGGACTCAAAGTGGCAGAACAGATCATCAAACGTTACAGGAGGACATAAGATGGGGACATTATTTGGAACGGACGGTGTCCGTGGCGTGGCCAACCGGGATCTGACCCCGATGCTGGCCTACCGGCTGGGCCGTGCCGTCGCGGAAATATTGGTGGAAAACGCTGAAGAACCGGTGATCACCATTGGAAAAGATACACGGATTTCCGGTGACATGCTGGAATCAGCGCTCATTGCCGGGATCACCTCCCGGGGGGTGGATGTCTACCGGCTTGGTGTTCTGCCCACACCGGCCATTGCGTATCTGACCAGACACCTGAAAGCGGATGCCGGAGCGGTAATCTCGGCATCGCACAATCCGTACGAAGACAACGGGATCAAATTTTTTAACCGGTTCGGGTACAAGCTCAGTGATGAAATTGAAGAGAAAATTGAGCAGCTGGTCCTGGGGAAGGAGGATGAACTGCCCTTTCCAGAAGGCAAGGAGATTGGACAGATCGTTCATTTCGAACAGGCCAAAGAGGTGTATGGGGATCATCTGGTCCGCCATTTTTCCGGGTCGCTGACCGGGAAACGGGTCGTCGTTGACTGTGCGAACGGTGCGGCCAGCGATGTGGCTCCCTCTGTTCTGAAGGCGTTGGGAGCAGAAGTGATTGCCATACACAACCAGCCAAATGGCGTGAACATCAATGATGGGTGCGGTTCCACGCATCTGGAGCACTTGAAAGAAGAAGTGATCCGGCACAAGGCAGACCTGGGGATAGCCCATGACGGAGATGCAGACCGGATGCTGGCGATTGATGAAACCGGAGCAGAAGTGGACGGGGATCAGATCCTGGTGATCTGTGGCAAGGCGTTGGCAGAGGCGGGAAAACTCAGCGAGAACACGGTGGTGGTCACCGTGATGAGCAATATGGGCTTGAAGAAGGCTTTTGAGGAAATCGGCGTGAACGTTCTTGTCACCAAGGTGGGAGACCGTTACGTTCTGGAAGAGATGCTCCGAAGCGGGGCCTGTCTGGGAGGAGAACAGTCCGGACACATCATCTTTACGGAGATGAACACCACCGGGGACGGGCTTTTGTCCGCTCTGATGCTTCTTGAAGTGATGGTCAAAAAAGGACTTCCGCTCTCTGATCTGGCCCAACAGATGCAGGTGTTTCCGCAGGTCCTGGTGAACGTCCGGGTGGCAGACAAGGAAGAGGCGATGAGCAATCCGGCTTTTCAACAGGCCATATCCCGGGTGGAGGAGGAGTTGGGGACGGAGGGCCGTGTACTTGTGCGGCCATCCGGAACGGAGCCGAAGATCCGGATTATGGTGGAAGGACTGGCCGACATTGAGAAGCTTGACGAGATGGCCCGGGCTCTGATGAAAATCATCTCTGCCTGAATTCTAACCAAACACAGACAAATCAAAGGCTCCCGGTGGCCCACCGGGTGCCTTTGGTCTACCCAATAAAGCAATAATATGTTACTATGGGCGGAGTATGCGAAGACCACTTATCAAGCGCCTGACCCCTTGGGGTGACGAGGAGAAGGATGATCGATTGTTCGGCGGATGTCCTTCTGGCCTGCTGCGGCCACAGGTTGTGACAAAACCGGCGGGTAACCGCCGGGACAAAACAGAACTGGCAGCCTTCGCAGGAAAACAGGGAGGAAAAATGTATGTGCGGAATTGTTGGTTACATCGGAATGCGCCAGGCCGGTGACATCCTGCTGGATGGTCTGGAAAAACTGGAATACCGGGGTTATGACTCCTCGGGGATCGCCGTGATGGAGGGGGGCGCCATCTGCCTGGTTAAGGCGGTTGGCCGGCTCAGTGAACTGAAAAGCCGTCTGAACGGAAACGGCCCTGCAGGGACACTGGGGATCGGGCACACCCGCTGGGCAACCCACGGGAAGCCCTCAGATGAGAATTCCCACCCACACGCAGGAAACACGGACCGTTTTGCCGTGGTGCACAACGGGATTATCGAGAATTATGGCCGGTTGAAAAGTCGGCTGATTGAAGAGGGGCACGTTTTTCGGTCGGAGACAGACACAGAGGTTCTGCCCCACCTGCTGGAGGATTCTTACGACGGGGATTTCCTGCAGGCAGTCCGCAAGACCGTCAGTCAATTGGAAGGCTCTTATGCGTTTGCAGCCATCTCCAGTGACAACCCACAGGAGATCATTGCGGTTCGCAAGGACAGTCCGTTGGTTGCGGGCATTGGAGACGGGGAAATTTTCCTGGCGTCAGACATCCCGGCAGTGTTGAAATATACCCGGAGCATCATGATTTTTGAGGATGGGGAAATGGCCCGGATCACTCCAGAAGGGGTGGAGGTCTACAACGAGGATGGCGCCCGGATGGACAAGGATATCCAGCAGATTGACTGGGACATTGAAGCCGCGGAAAAGGGGGGCTTTCCCCACTTTATGATCAAAGAGATCTTTGAACAGCCACAGGCGGTCCGAAAGACCCTGGCCGGTCGAATTTCCGGAACGAGAGTCAGTCTGAATCTGGATTGGTCAACGGACGAAGCCCGCGCCATCAACAAGGTTGCTGTCATTGCCTGCGGAACGGCCTGCTATGCGGGTATGGTGGGACGGAGCATTTTTGAACAGCTCCTGCGCATCCCTGTCTCCGTTGATGTGGCCAGTGAGTTCCGCTACATGAATCCGATTGTGGACGAACAGACCCTGGCGCTGGTGATCAGTCAGTCCGGGGAAACGGCAGACACGCTCGCCGGTCTGCGGGAAGCCAAAGCCCGGGGAGCCCGGGTGGTGGCCATCACCAATGTGGTCGGATCATCGATTGCCCGGGAGGCCGATCAGGTGCTATATACCCAGGCAGGACCGGAAATTGCGGTGGCGTCCACCAAGGCCTACGTGACCCAGTTGGTGGGGATCTATCTGCTGGCTCTTTATCTGGGCGTGTTGCGGGGATCAGTCACCCGGGAGCTTGAAGCCCAAATCCTCGACGGTCTGGAGGCGCTTCCCCAGGCCATTGAAGATGTGTTGGACCGTGCAGGGGAAATTATTGAAATGGCCGATCGGATCAAAGACAAAAACAACGTCTTTTTCATTGGGCGGGGAGTTGATCACACGGCGTCTCTTGAAGGAGCCCTCAAACTCAAGGAAATCTCTTACATCCATGCGGAAGCCTACGCAGCCGGTGAGCTCAAACACGGGACCATTGCCTTGATTGAACCGGGAGTTCCGGTGATTTCATTGGCGACCCAGGGCCATCTACTGGACAAGATGGTCAGCAACATCAAAGAAGTCAAAGCCCGTGGGGCAGAGATCTATGGGTTTGGCTTTAACGAGGGCAGGGAAATCCGGGAAGAATCAGACCAGTTTTTTCAGCTTCCGGAGTCCCTGCGGATCCTGGCTCCGGTGGTGACGGTGATTCCCCTCCAAATGCTGGCATACTATGTCTCAGTGGCTCGGGGAAATGACGTGGACAAACCGAGAAATCTCGCAAAATCCGTCACGGTGGAGTAGGAAAAATGGGAATTGTACACCTTTTTTGAGCAGAGATATGATTAAGCATAAATCGGATCGGAAATTTACAATCAATCATATATTGCTTGCGATCACCCCTTGGGATATGATTATTTTAAGGGGTGATCGTTTTGTCCAAGCAAAAAAGAACGTCATCTGAATAAGAGAACAGGTCGAGAGGCGGGAACGCCCGGACA
>SKMO01000064.1 GCA_007121025.1 Bacillota bacterium
AAGCCCGGTGCTTTGAACAACGCGCACAGACGCACCAAAACGTCACCGGCGATGGATAACATCACCGGTGACGGATAAGGGTTCGTGATGCCGGTGCCCTTCGGGAGGGGACCGGCATACGGGAGTTGTTGCATGCCAGAAGTGGCAGATGGTAACAGTGTTTTAATGGACGGATCAGTCCATGTACTGGTCCAGGGGCTGGGGGGGAGCCGCGAATTTCCGCTTCTTGCTGTGACTGATCCCAGCCTCTACCAGCATTTCGGCAAACTTCACAGTCACTCTGACCGGATCAAGAACGGTCATCCCAATCCGTTTTTCCAGGTCCTCCGAATACCCGCTCAACCCCCCGCTGCCCAGGATAATGACTTCCGCACCGTCCTGCTCCAGAATATTCATTGCTTCCTGTTCCAGAAGATCCAGGGTTTGCTCACGCTGGCCCACGCAATCCGTGACGCAGAGATCAATGGCCCGGACAGAGGCGCATTTCGTCTGCATTCCGTAAAGGGTCACCAGATCCTCCATGGCCGGAACGTACTGCAGCAGCGTGGTGAGCACTGTGAACCGGTGTCCCAGGGTCGAGGCCACCGCCATGGCGGTCTCCGACATCCCCAGGGTCGGAATGGACAGGGCTTCCTTCAGCCCGAACACACCCAGATTCCCAAATCCGGCGATCACCACGGCGTCCGGCCGGTGTTCCTCCACGGCATCCAGAACCGCCCGGTGCAGAGACCAGGCCGACTGGTAGTCGGAAAACGTGCAGTCAATGGCCGGCGTCCCCTTGGGGTTGGTCAGGGCGATCAGTTCGGTGTCCGGTGCAGTGTTGCTTCCAGCGGCCGACGCCATGATGGCGTCGGTGCACTGGGTTGAGCTGTTTGGATTGGCGATGATGATTTTCATGAAAAAACTCCTTGTATCGGACAGACAGGCAATGCAGTTCGTTTAGGCAAGATCCATTTCATGTGCGTCAAAGTGGTCGCAGTGGTCTACCACTTCCCCTTCATCATCAATCTCGCAATTTCCGTCGAAGATATCCCGGCTCCACTGGCCTTCGCTCTTGGCGATGATCATGGACACCATGGCGTCATCGGTGACGTTGGGCACCGTGGTGATCGCACCGCGGAACCAGTCAACACCGGCGATCAGGGCGATCCCCTCAATGGGCAGTCCCAGGGTGACCGTCAGTCCGGCAAACACCACCAGTCCGCCTCCGGGAACACCCGGGGTCCCCAGGGTGGCCAGGGTGGCCAGAACGATGATCTGCAACAGCCGTCCGAAGGACAGATCCAGTCCGAAGAACTGGCTGATCATGATCACGGCCAGGGACAGGAAGAGCACCTGCCCGTCACTGTTGAGCACCATGCCCAGAGGATTGACCAGTCGGGAAATGGGCTTGCTGACGCCCAGCTTGTTCTCGGCGTCTTTCATCTTAATGGGAAGACTCAGGGCAGAGGATGTGGTGGTGGCTGCAAAGATCGCCATGTCCAGCAGCTTGCCCCCCAGTTTGATGGGGCTGACTTTGCAGTAGGTGGACGTGATCAGGATCATCACAATGACCACCATCAGGCCGCCCGCGGCCAGGGCCAGAAGATACTTCAACAGGGGAATGATCACGGCCGCTCCCATGGTGCCGGCCACGTTGGCCAGCAGGGCGCCAACGCCGAAAGGCGCAACCTTCATGACCATCTCAATGATGCCCCGGATGGTTTTGTTTGCAGAGCGGACCAGGTCCAGGAACAAGGTATCTCCGGTTCTGTCAATGTGTCTCGCGGTGGCAACACCCATGAACAGTCCGAACAAAATGATCTGCACCAGGTTTCCTGTGCCCAGTGAACCCATCACGTTTTGCGGGAAAAAGTTGAGCACGATTTCTGTCAGTGGTACATCCAGCGCGCTGGCATCCGTGGCCAGGTCCATCGGCGGCATGCCCGCACCCGGCCGGACGATAAACGCAATGGCCATCCCCAGCGTGGCCGCCAGTGTTGTGGTAAAGATGAACATCCCGAAAATCTTGACGCCCATCCGGCCCAGGGTCTTCGGGGAAATTGACCCCACAGCCTCTGTAACCGATCCCAGGATCAGAAGCGGAAGCCCCATCAGAATCAGGCGCAGGAAAATGTCTCCCACCACCTTGACCGGAGCAATGGCCTCGCCAAAGATCAGTCCTGCGCCAAGACCGATCACCGTGGCAATCATGATCTGGCGGGTCAGTGTTAATCTTCCTTTTTTCTCTTCAGGTGCACTACTACCCATTTGTATAACCTCCTAGAATAAATTTTGGTTTCCAATCTTCAATTGCTTTTCAAGAAAAACCTTCCACTTGTTTCAATTGTTCAATTCTTGGTGCATGGTGTCATTTCCTTTGACCGTGATGACCAAATCGGGCTGTTCCCGATTCCAATGAATGATAAAGCCATTGTGTTGTGCTGCAAGCAGGTCGTTTACACTCTGTTCTTGTCTCCAGTCCTCTCCTCCTTCCGGACGTGCGTCACTGATCGTTTACTGCGTCGGTTATGGTATCAATCCCGCCGGACCCGTTCCCGGAGCGGATTGTCTGACAGCTTTTTTGCTTAACCGGCGGAGCCCTGTGTGTCCGTGCCGGCTTTTTTTCTCCCAGGTGATTTGGCGCCGGACCAGCTGGCCATACCCGTGTTGTCCGACCGGCTGACCGTTTCGGGCCACTGTCTCTCCCCGCAGGATCGTCTCCACGGGAAGACCCCGGCCCCGGAGTCCCCCAAAAGCGGAAAACCGGTTGCGGTAGTGCAAAGACTCCGGTGTGATTTCCCATTCCCGTTGGGGGTCCAAAAGGATCATGTCCCCGTCAAAGCCCACTTCCAGAGCCCCTTTTCTTCCATACAGACCAAAGGTCCGGGCCGGCTCCAGGGCCATGCAGCGGCTGATCAGGCAGGGGCTCAGCTTCCGCTTGTGAACCGCCTGGTCAAAGAACACCTGGACATTGGTCTGCAGACCGCTGATCCCGCCCCAGGCCCCGAACACCCCGTGTTCCTTCTCATCCTTTTCACTGATCTCACAGGGAGAATGATCGGAGGCCACACAATTCAGGGTCCCGTCGGCCACATAGTCCCACAGCCTCTCACGGGCCTCCGGGGACCGCAGGGGTGGTGCGCATTTGTAAGCACTCCCCCTGTCCAGGTAATCCTGTTCGGAAAACACCAGGTAATGGACACAGGTTTCCGCGGTGACCCGGACCCCATCGCGCTGCGCCTGACGAACGACTTCCGCCACCTCCGGGTGACTGACATGACAGATATGAATCCGGGCCACCATTTCCCGGGCCAGCTCAATGACACTGCGGGTGGCAATCAGTTCGGCAACCACCGGCCGGGATTTGAGGTAGTCCTGCCGCTCACCCCGTCCCTCCGCCAGGGCCCGGTGTTCCTCCCATCCGATGATCGCCGGGTCCTCGCAGTGAAAACCCGCCAGCCCGTCGAACACAAGAAGTCTTTCCAGTCCTTCCCGGGCCTGTCCCATGTCCAGCCGGGAGTAATCCGGGGACACCGGGCCAATGAACCCCTTGTAGGACACGGCACCCCCACGGTCCATCCCTTCCAGCTGGTCCAGTTTCCCGGCCACCATCCCGCCCCAGAAAGCGTAGTCCACCAGCGCGTTTGGTCCGACCTGCCGGTGTTTATCCTCCAACACCGTCTGACTGGTCAGGGCCGGTTTGTTCTGCATGGGCATATCAACGACCGTCGTGATCCCACCCACAGCAGCTGCCGCCGTTCCGTGACGGTAGTCCTCCCGCCAGGTAAAGCCCGGATCGTTCAGATGCACATGGCAGTCGATGCCCCCGGGAAACACGTACATGCCACCGGCATCCACAATCCGTTTGGCCTGCTGTTCTTCGGACGGATCCCAGATGGCTCCAATCACCCCGTCCTTTACGGCAATGGATCCCTCATAGATCCGCTCCGGACCAACAATCCGGCCGCCTTTCACAATGAGATCCCACATGGTGTTCCTCCCCCCTGGGTCTTTTCCCGTTGAAAACACAAAAAGCCAAAGCGACGACTCTCGTCACTCTGGCTCTGTTGCCTGGTCAAAGCACCCCATTGTGCTTTCGATAAAGGCAGTCTCCTTCGCCGTCCCACCGGACAAGCGCCTTCCATCTGCCGTTGTTTCATACATTGATCTGTTCATGCAGCAACCGTTTTGCCACCATCAGGTGTACCCGCTGCTGTTTAACATACGTATTCACGACAACGAGGTTTGACCCCTTGTCACAATAAGATAAACCCGATCATCCAAATTCATCCTGTTTTTCCAAAGGAATCTGCGACCCGGTGTCAAAGGGTTGTCCCCGCCCCGGGTCCCGTGCACCGGATCGCACGCTTTTTGGCCTGATCAGACACTCCCCTTGTGCAATTCGTCTGCCAACACCTGGACAATGGCCGGATCGAACTGCGTCCCCGCACACCGCACCAGTTCCCGGATGGCCTCTTCCTTGGACTTGGTTTTCTGGTAACTGCGCAGAGCCGTCATGGCCTCAAAGGCATCCGCCACCCCGATAATCCGGGCTCCCAGGGGAATGTCCTCCCCCTGCAGTTCCTGGGGATACCCCCGGCCGTCCCACCACTCATGGTGAAAGAGCACCATTTCGGCCAAAGACGCGTACTCATCCACCGACCGCAGGATCTGGTAGCCGGTTTCCGGATGCTGGCGGACCAGCTTCATTTCCTTGTCGCTAAGCCGTCCCGGTTTGTTGAGAATCTCCGGGGGAATCATGATCTTTCCGATATCATGAAGAACGCCGGCTGTACGGATATCATCGACCTCCCGCTGGCCCAGTCCCATCCCCCGGGCGAT
>SKMO01000185.1 GCA_007121025.1 Bacillota bacterium
AGCGGATGTCATCGTCTGAAAACCGAAAGACCAGTTCCCGGGTGTTGACATCCAGGGGACGGACCGATTGGAGGACGGCCGGAAATGTTTTTCGTTCCCCGTATCCCCAGGGGATTTGGGCGGTTCCCGGAGTGGATGTAAAGGACAGGATGCCCGCCGGACAGTGCTCCACACAGGTGGCGCAGCGGATGCAGTTTTCCGACTGGAACTGGTTGTTGTCCGAAAATTCCAGATAGGGGGTCAGCTGCATGGGACAGACCCGGGAACATTTGCCGCAGATGTGGCACATGTCGGCACTCAGGACAGTCAGTTTCTTGTCGGTGCCTCTGTTGAGGCCGGTCTGTTTTCCCAGCCGGTAGGACAATTTCTGCAGGGTGCCCATGGGACAGAAACTGCACCAGGTCCGGGAGGTGAACAGCAGGGCGGTGATTCCCCCGGCCACCGTGACCATCAGGTAGCTGCTCACGAAGATGGTGCCCAGCCGCTCCCAGAAGGTAAAGGTCCCCCAGAGGTTTGAGAAAACCAGAACCAGCCGGCTGCCCACACGATACATAAACAGGGCGAAAAAAGCAGTGATAAACAGCTTGGACCGGAACAGCCGGGGAATCTTCCGGTTTCCGCTCAGGGGATAGAGAAGCGAGTCAAACAGGCTGCCGTGGGGGCAGATGTTTCCGCACCAGAACCGGCCCCGGAAAAAGGAGACCAGGGTCAGACCCAGCATGACCGGGAGCACCAGGACTCCCAGAAGGGGAAACCACAGACCGCCCACGGCCACGGTCAGGGTAAAGATCCAGGCGTATTTGCGCCAGGGTGAAAAGACCCTGTTTGCTTTGATGTAAAAATTGGACATTGCAGACCTCCATCTAACATTCTTGATCGACCGTCCGCGAGAACAGCCAGACATACCCCTTGGGGGTACTTTGTTATCCTAACAAAGGTTCCCGGCGGTGTCAACAGGGTTGGATCATTTTTGCTTACAGGTCTAGGGGAACCTGGTCCGGGGATTTGGTCCCGGGATTTCCGGTTTCGCCGAAAGTTGCAGTTGAACAGAAGGGTCAAAGGGAGTACGATGATGGAAGACTGACCCAACGAGAAGAGGAGATGATGAATTGAGCAACCTGCCCAAAAACGTCAGAGACGAGACGAAATGTCTGCATTCCGGATATGACCGCAAAAACGGGGATCCCGGGGTCATGCCCATTGTCCAGAGCACCACGTATGTGTTCGACACCACCGAGCGGGTGGCCGAGCTGTTCGACATGCCGACGTCACACATGTACTCGCGGTTTTCCAATCCGACGGTGGAAGTGGTGGAAAAAAAGATTGCCGATCTGGAAGGGGGGGCTGCGGCCATGTGTACGTCCTCCGGGCAGGCGGCTTCCCTGTTTGCCATCCTGAATTTGTGCAAAAGTGGTGACAGTTTCGTCAGCACGTCGACCATATACGGCGGGACATTGAATCTGTTTGCGGTGTCTCTCAAAAGACTGGGGATTGAGTGCATTTTCGTGGATGCGGAGGCCGACGAGGAGACCATCCAGAAGGCGTTCAGGGAAAACACAAAAGCGGTGTTTGGGGAGACCCTGGCCAATCCGGCCCTGACGGTTCTGGATCTTGAGAAGTTTGCCCGGATTGCCCACGAAAACGGGGTTCCCCTGATCATCGACAATACGTTTGCCACCCCCATTTTGTGTAAGCCCATCACCTATGGTGCAGACATTGTGGTGCACTCCACCACCAAGTACATGGACGGTCACGCCCTGCAGGTGGGCGGTGTCATTGTGGACAGCGGGCGCTTTGACTGGACGAACGGGAAGTTCCCGGAGTTTACTGAACCGGACAACTCCTATCACGGGGTGGTGTATACCGAAGAATTTGGTCCTCTGGCCTACATTGCCAAGGCCCGGATGCAGCTGATGCGTGATTTTGGCGCCTATCCTGCCGCGCACTCGGCGTTTCTCTTGAACATCGGGCTGGAGACACTGCCCATCCGGATGGAGCGGTACTGCCAGAACGGCCTGACCGTGGCCCGGTATTTTCGGGATTCCGACCGGTTCCGTGCGGTCCGTTATGCAGGGCTGGAAGACGATCCTTACCATGAGCGGGCAAAGAAATACCTGCCCGGGGGAGCCTGCGGCGTGGTGTCAGTGATCATTGAGGGTGGACGGGAAGCCGCCCTTGCCTTCATGAACGGTCTGCAGCTGGCCTCCAAAGAGGTGCATGTGGCGGATATCCGGACCTGTGTTCTTCACCCGGCCAGTGCGACCCACCGGCAGCTGACCGATGAGCAGCTGGTTGCAGCCGGAGTGGATCCCGGTCTGATCCGGTTTTCCGTGGGGCTTGAAAACGTGGATGACATTCTGGCGGATATCGAACAGAGTCTGGCCCGGATGGAACAAAACTTATAGGAAGACCTGTGGCCTGCCATTCATGGCGGGTCACTTTTTTTCACGGCCCTGTTGACAGAGGGAGCGGGGTGGCGTAGAATGGCATTGTACCCCCAGGGGGTATAAATCGATGGTCGGTTGGCGAAGACCGGAAAGGACGGCAACACCGGATGGAACTTTGGATGGGCCTGGCGGGAATCGTTCTTGTGCTGAGTGTCTTGCACGGCCGAAACAACAGGAGAAAACAACGGATGAAACTGCAGGAACTGAAAGGGAAACTGGACCGGGGAGAAACGGTCGTCCTGGTGGATGTCCGGACGCCCCAGGAACATGCCGGGGGACACATCCCGGGAAGCATTCTGCTGCCGGTTTCGGAGGTGGCGGACCGGGCCGGAACCGTCCTGAAGGACAAAGAGGCGGAGATTTTAGTCTATTGTGCCAGTGGAGCCCGCAGTGCCCGGGCGGCCCGGGTTCTGGCAGGCATGGGATACACCCGGGTGACCAATCTGGGGAGTATCCGCAACTGGCCGCTCTTATCAAGCGCGGCACATCATTAGGCCTTCGGGCCTTTTTTTGATGGGTTTTTTCGGACAACCCCGGTGGGGTCTTCGCTTTTTTTCTCTGAAAGGGTACAATGCAAAGGAGGAAAAAACCGGGCGGTGTGTCCGGCAGAGAAAGGACTGGCTTCCTGATGAACCGAACGCTGACAATGTCGGTGCTATTGCTTGCTTTGACCTCTCTTCTTCCGGAGATTGTCTTCCGGGAGACTCTGGGGACGGTTCCAGTGGCCTTTGTGCTTTTTCGGATCCTCCTGCTGGCGGTGGCGGCAGGAGGTCTGGCCATCCGAAACCACCGGGGACTGGCCCGGTTTGCGGTGATCCTGACCGGGATCGCTGCCGTGGAATCTGCGGGGAGTGTGATCCGGCGTTCAGCGTGGTGGTCCGGTGTCTTTCCCTCCCCGACCATGCTTGACGCGCTCACCGGGGCGGTCCTTCTCAAGGGGGCGGGAGCGCTGATTGTGGGGCTTCTTCTGCTTGTGGTGTACCGCTCCCGTCAGGAGGTTTATCTGGTCCGGGGCGAGTTGTCGGTTCACGTCGAACCGATTGCCTGGCTGGGCATTGGCCCAAAGCAAATCCGCTGGGGACAGATGGCCCTTCTTTCGGGGGTGCTGATCGCCGGAGGGACCCTGCTTCTGACCCTGGTGACAGTCACCGGATTTGGTGGTCTGCCCCCGGGCGCCCTGGAACGATGGAGAGCCGGACTGAGCACCATTCTCCTGCTGGCCGGACTCAATGCGCTCAGTGAAGGGGTGGTCTACCGAAATGGCGTTCTGGGGCCTCTGCGGCAGGTCCTGGGAACCCGCCGGGCCGTCTATCTGGCCGCCGTATTTTTTGGTGTCGCCCATTTCTATGGGGCTCCCCAGGGGGTGATCGGTGTGGTGATGAGCACGCTTCTGGGCTGGTTTCTGTGTCGGAGCATGGTGGAAACCCGGGGGCTGGCGGCCCCCTGGTTTATTCATTTCCTGCAGGACGTGGTGATTTTTTCCACCCTGGTACTGCTGGTGTAGCTGTCAGATGTTGGGGAGAGAGGAAGGGGGAAGAGCCGTGCGGCTGAACAGGTTTGAAAAAGGGCTGATTGCCGGAATCCTCATGGTGGCGCTCTTTTTTCTGGCCCCGTTGTCCCGAACATCGTACACCGGACCGGAGGATCTGGAGCCGCCGGTGCAGGTGGCTCTGGTGGCTCCCGAGTGGCAGACCCTGGAAGAGGCCGGTGGTTCGGTGGAACTTGAGATGGTGGCCACTTACAGTGTCCGTGCGGGGGTCCGAAGCGTCCGGCGCTACCGGTGGGACGCCTCATCCCGGGTCTCCCCGGTGGATCTGGTCCTGGCCTGGGGGACCCTGAATCAGCCGTCTGTAGACCGGACCATTCGTTACCGGCAGTCCGGCCGCTGGTATTTTTTCTCGGTGGAGCCGGATGCTCCGGTGAGCACGTCGTACATCAGCCGGCATTCGGCCAACACGCACATGATTCCGGCAGACCGGCAGATTGCCCGGAAATTGTCCCGGATCCGCAGGAACGATCTTGTGGAACTGAATGGCTATCTGGTCAACGTGCATTTTGACGAGGGCACCTGGCGGACCAGCCTGCGGCGGGACGACACGGGGGCCGGGGCCTGTGAGATATTCTATGTGACCGGTGTCCTGGTGCACTGAGACCTGCCGGGGTTTGTTCGCTGGAAGTAAGTTAACGAAAGAGGTACAAGATGATCATCCTTGAAGTGTTCGAGCGCACTCTCGTGACTTTAAATCATGAGTTAGCGAGAAGTGTTTAAAGGTTTATTTTCTATACATATGATATTATATGTGTAGAGGTGATTATATCATGAAAGCTAACAAAGGAAGAGGTTATGTGTACATTCTTCA
>SKMO01000166.1 GCA_007121025.1 Bacillota bacterium
GCGGGAACCGGCGGGGTTCTCAAATCCCTGAAACGGATCCTCCGGTTCTGGGGTATCCCCCGGGTGCACGGGGTGGGCATCCGGGGGATGGCCGCCGGATGGGAGGAGATGGCCCCTGCAAACCGGGACCGGGCCACACGCCGGCTGACGAAAGCCGCCCGGGCGTTTCACCGGGGATTGACGGCAGAAAAGCAGCCGACCCCGCGCCTGTCTCAGCACATGATGTTTGCGGCCTCCAAAGCGCTGGTGGGGACACTGGAGCCGGACCATCCGGACCGGACCTACTGGGAGGCAAAGGGCTGGACAGAAAAGAGTGCCGTGACGTTTCAGCCGGAGACGGATGTAGGCCCGGGCAGACGGCTGCTGTCTGCGGGGATCGGGATGCTTCTTGGCCGTCTGACACCCGTGAAGGGGCCGGAAAAAACTTCTGAAGATGGGCACTGAGAACAAAGATGGAGACAACGGGTTTGTGTGGGAAATGAGGGAAATGGAATGAAAAAAAGGATGTTGTGGGGGATGGTGGTCCTTGTTCTGGCGGGACTGGTCTTTGTGTACCGGCCTTACAGGGGAGAGATCCGGGAGGCGTACCGGAGAATTGAAGAAAGCAGCCACGTGCTGGTCACGGATAACGGGACCATTGAATATGGGATTCAGGGGGACGGGGAACCCGTCCTGATGATCCATGGGGCAGGAGGCGGTTACGATCAGGGGCTTCTTCTGGGGCAGGCATTTTTTGGTGACGGGCATCAGCTGATCGCGGTCTCGCGGTTCGGGTACCTGGGATCTCCCCTGGACGGGGACGGCACGGTGGAACGGCAGGCACGACTGTACGCTGATCTGCTGAATCACCTGGAGATCGGTCAGGTGATGGTGTGTGGCATTTCGGCGGGTGGTCCGTCGGCTCTGCAGTTTGCCCACGACCATCCGGAACGGAGCCGTGGTCTGGTTCTGGTTTCTGCGGTGACCCGGTTCATGGGAGATGACATTCCGGTCGGCACGAAACTGGTGAACGCCATCCAGAAAACGGATGTTGGCTATTGGCTGGTCGCCAGGGCCTTTCGGACGCAGTTTCTGGCGCTGATCGGCATTCCGGGGGAGACCTATCGTTCTTTGAACGACGAGGAAAAAGGGTTTGCGGATGCCATGCTGGAGACCATGCACCCGATGAGTCCCCGGCGTCCGGGAAACATCCATGAGGCGGCCATCCGGCCGCTCAGTGGGGACGCCATGGCCCAAATAGCCGTGCCGGCACTCCTGCTGCATGCAGAGGATGATTCCCTTGTGGACGTCAGCCATGCCCGGTATGCCCACGAGCATCTTGGGGACTCCAGGTTTGTGCTCTTTGACAGCGGGGGACACGGGATGGCGACGGAACTGCAGGCCATCCGGGGGCACATCCGGGAGTTTGCCGGAAATCCCGGGCAGAGCATGGAGTCGTCCCTTTGAGGGACGGCTCCCCAGTAGCCCGCTTTCGCAGGAAACAGGGCCAATAAGAAGGAGAAAAACATGAACACGAAAGCTCTCAGGACAGGATATGTTGCGTCAATCGTTGGCATTTCAGCCTTTGTGGGGTGGGCCATCTGTTTTGTTGCCATACTGGTGGTCAATCCGTTATTCATGTGGACGAATGTTCAGGATTACATCGTTTCGACGCAAACGACGAACCAATCATTCATGTACATTGCGATGGTATTGATGATTGTGTATGCAGCCAGTTTTGTCATTCAGGTCAGCAGCATCGGTGAGATGGTTGAAGAGTCCAACAAATTCTACGCAAAGCTTGGAGGACTCTTTTCGATCGGGTTTTTCAGCATCATCAGCCTGAACTATTTTGTTCAGATCAGTGCGGTCAGACTTCAACTGAATAATGGCATGACCGTTGGGCTGGAACAATTCATACACGTGTATCCGATCTCTGTGATTGCAGCCATGAACATGCTGGGGTGGACGGTGTTCTTTGGGCTTTCCTGTGTGTTCACAGGACTGTCATTGGGCAATACCAGGAACGAAACAATGATCAAGTATGCTCTGCTGGCAAATGGGGTGATTGTTTTCGTCGGTTTAATCGGGTATTTGTTGGACAGTGCCGTTGTGGTGTTCCTCAGCATGAATCTGGGGATGGGCGCAGCTGTGCTGATTGCGACCATTTACATGGTTAAATTGTTTAAAACCAATTTGCAGCATGACAGTGCTCATCACTGAAGGCGATCTATTTCCGGAAGGGAACCGGAGTCTTTGTTCCGCAGCATTTCCCACATGAAACGACATGAGGGAGAAACGTTAAAAAATCAATAAAACATGTCATTTTTACCAGAATTTTACGGGTTTTGAAGGAATCTTCCATATGGTGGCCAATATATTGTATTTAATGAGTATTCGTGTGAAACGCCCACTTCCTCATCCCCCGAGAGGTTGTGGAGACGGGAGAACGGATCATGGCCAGACAGATTGCCTTCATTGATTTGGAAGTTCAGCCGCAATCAGGTGTTGTGGCTGATTATGGCGGAATTCGTTGGGACGGACAGCGCCTCCATACCAAAACGATTGGTCAGGTGAGACCGTTTCTCTCCGGGGTGGCGTATCTGGCCGGCCACAACCTGTTCCGCCACGATCTGCGGTACATGGATGATTTGATCAGCCAAAGTGACATACGAAAAGAGCAGTGCATCGATACGCTGGAGCTGTCTGCTCTTTTGTTTCCCCGCAAGCCCTACCATGCCCTGGTCAAGGATGAAAAACTCCAGTCAGATGAACTGAATAATCCCCTGAATGATGCGATCAAGGCCCGGGATCTGTTCTACGACGAGGTGAACGCGTTCGGAAAGCTGGACGCCCCGTTGCAGAGGATCTTTGGTTTGCTGCTCCAGGAGCAGCCCGTGTTTCGGGGGTTTTTTGCGTATCTGGATTACCGGGCGGAAGGTTCTGTGGCTGATCAGATTGGTGAGCGGTTCAGGGAAACCATCTGCAGCCGGGCGGATCTGGAACAGCTGATTGCCAAACATCCGGTGGAGCTGGCCTACAGTCTGGCCAACATCGCGACAAATGACCGGTTTTCCATTCTGCCCCGTTGGGTGCAGATGCAGTATCCGGCCGTGGACCGGATCATGACCCTGCTTCGAAATCGCCCCTGTGTGGAAGGGTGTCCCTACTGTGACCGGGTGCTTGATCCCCAACGGGGATTGAAACGGCACTTTGGATTCGACAGTTTCCGGACGTTTGGCGGGGAGCCCCTGCAGGAACGGGCGGTCCGGGCTGCCCTGGAAGGGAAGTCCCTGCTGGCGGTGTTTCCGACGGGTGGCGGTAAATCCCTGACCTTTCAGATTCCCGCCCTGGTCAGCGGGGAAAGCGTCAAGGGGTTGACGGTGGTCATCTCCCCGCTGCAGTCCCTGATGAAAGACCAGGTGCACAATCTGGAACGGTTGGGGATCACTGAAGCGGTGACCATTAACGGGCTGCTGGATCCCATCGAACGGGCAGTGGCCATAGAACGGGTGGAAGACGGCTCGGCAGCCCTTCTTTACATTTCCCCGGAATCCCTGCGCTCGAAGACCGTTGAACGGCTGCTCATTAGCCGGAAAATCGACCGGTTTGTCATTGATGAGGCCCACTGTTTTTCTGCCTGGGGGCAGGATTTCCGGGTGGACTATCTGTACATCGGCCGGTTTATCCGGGAACTGGAAGAAAAGAAGGACCTGGCGGACCGGATTCCGGTCTCCTGCTTCACGGCAACCGCCAAACCGTCGGTCATTGAGGACATTGTCAGCTATTTCAGAGACCAGCTGGACCTGGACCTGACGGTCATTCGGACGGACGTTCCCCGGGTCAATCTGCATTACGCCGTACAGGAAAAAGGGAGTACCGGAGAAAAATACGACAGTCTGCGCAGTCTGATCGATGCCCACCGGTGTCCGACGATCGTGTATGTGTCCAGAACGAAACGCACGGAGGAACTGGCCAGCCGGTTGACCAAAGACGGACATCCGGCCAGAGCGTTTCACGGGAAGATGGACTCGCGCACCAAAATTGAAAACCAAGAAATGTTTATCGCCGGCGAGGTGGACATCATGGTGGCCACGTCGGCCTTTGGTATGGGCGTGGATAAAAAAGACGTGGGTCTGGTGGTCCATTATGACATATCGGATTCACTGGAGAACTACGTCCAGGAAGCCGGTCGGGCCGGACGGGATGAACAGATCGAGGCGGACTGTTACGTGCTGTATTGTCCGGAAGATCTGGACAGCCATTTTTCCATGCACTGCGCGACCATTCTCACCATGAAGGACATTCAGCAGGTCTGGACAGCCATTAAGCGGTTGACCCGGTTTCGCCAGACCATATCGCAGTCTGCTCTGGAGATTGCCCGGGCGGCCGGCTGGGACGACATGATTGACCAGATTGAAAACCGGGTGAAGGCGGCCCTGGCGGCTCTCGAAGAAGGAGGATACCTCCAGCGGGAACACAATTCACCGCGGATCTATGCAGACAGTATTCTGGCGAAAAACGGCGCGGAGGCTTACGAGCGGATCCGGTCATCAACGGTCTTTGATGACAACACCCAGGCGCAGGCTCTGCGGATCATGAATCTATTGATCGGCAGCCGGCAGCGGCAGCGGGGAGCGGACGGGGAGCACCGGGTGGACTATATTGCTGACGCCCTGGGGATCCCCAAGGAAAATGTTATTCATGTACTGAACCTGCTGCGGGAGATTGGTCTTCTGGGTAGCGTCAAAGATCTGGCAGTCTACATTTCAGCAGAAGACAAGGAGAGCAAAACA
>SKMO01000163.1 GCA_007121025.1 Bacillota bacterium
AGACTCCCTGTGGCATTTTTACCGGAAGCTGATCCGCCTGCGCCAGGACCATGACACACTGAAATACGGCGATTACCTGTGGATCGATGACAGCAGTGATTCGTTTGTGGGCTTTATTCGGCAGGGGGATGAGGACATTCTTCTGCTGTACAATCTGACGGATAAACCGGTAGACGTCTCGTTGTCGTTTGAACACCATGGGATATCCCCTGTCTCCGGGGCTGTTCTTCTCTCCAACGCCCGGGAGAGCGGCGGGAGTGTGAAGGACAGGCTGACGCTTCATCCGTTCGAATTTATCGCAGTCAATAGGGTGTGATGAGATGAAGGACCGAGTCACGGTCGAAGACGTTGCTAAGGAAGCCGGTGTCTGTCGGACAACGGTCTACCGCTATCTCAATGGCAAGGGATCTCTGCGGCCTGAATCGGCGCAGCGCATCCGGGACGTGGTGGAGCGGCTGGGGTACCGGGAAAACCGGGCGGCCAAAGTGCTGGCAAGTCGGCAACATGTCAGGATTGCGTTCATTGGATTTGGAAATGCAGATCGTGAATACTATATTCGTGAAATTCTTGCTGGCGTTCGTTCGGCAGACGAACGCTATCACGATTACGGGCTGAATGTGGATGTTTTTTTGGCTCCGTTCGAGCACCCGAGTGAACAGGCCCGGATCATCCGCGACTGTGCAGAGAAACCGTATGACGGGTTGGTGATCATGCCAAACTTTGGCCCGGAGATTCGGGATGCGGTGCGCCGGGCCCGGGATGCCGGGATGCGGATTGTCACCGTGAACCGTGATCTGGACCCGTTGCTGCGGCAGGCCTATTATGGCTGTGATTACCGCCAGAGCGGGCGGATCATGGGTGATCTGCTTGGACGAATGGACGACAACGGACAGTACCTGGTGGTCATGAATGATGAAGAGATCCCGGAACAGGGGCCGGCTGAAGAATGGCGCCTTTTGGGAATCCGTGAGCGGCTGGAGGAAACGGGCCGCGGGTCAGTCTTCAAGGTTCTGCGTTACGCATTCCGTTCAAAGGATGTGCAGGACGCGGTGCTGGACTGCCTGAGGTCCCATCCGGAAATCAGTGGCATTGTGGACATTACCTGCAACCTTGAAGCGATTATTGAAGCAAATCAAGCGGTGGACGGACACAGAAGAATTGCCGGTTTTGACCTTTACGATCAGATTGTTCCGCATTTCGCTGATGAGAGCATTGAATTTGTGGTGACTCAGGATTTGTACTTTGAGGGGTTTGCTGCGATCCGGGGCATGTATGAATGGGCTGCCGAAAACCGGAAACCGGACCATGGGCAGCCTCCGATGCGGCTTGCAGTTGTCACACGAGAAGTTCTTCCGTATTACATGGAACAGCAACACCACGGACTTTCATATTAGCGGGTTGTTGCACACAAAGCCTCCCCTTTGTGCGCAACGACCAGCTGATATTGAAGGAATAGATTGCTCAAGTTAAACGAAGCGGTTAAAAAACTGGAGGTATGTTATGCGTAGTCTCATGAAAAAAATGCTCGTCATGTTGCTGGCTCTGATGGTCCTGGTGACCTTCGCTGGTTGCGGAGGTGGTGCGGCCGAAAACGGAAATGGTGCGGCTGAAGACAGAGAACTGACGATCTTCCACTATCATGTCGGGGTGGCAGATCAAATGGAAAAAATCGGCAATGAGTTTATGGCAGAAACCGGCATCAACATTGTCACAGAAATGTATGCGTCCGATCATGCAACAGTCCTGATGAGCAAAGATGCGGCAGGAAATCTGCCGGATATTTTTGACACCGGCGCCTATGAAGAAGAGACCCTCAAGGGATACTATGAGTCCGGGAAAATTCAGCCGGTTCAGGATCTGGACGTGTTCGGGCTGCTGGATCCGGATTATGTGGAAAGCCTTCGTTCTGAGGACGGCAACATTTACCTGGTTCCCAGAGCCAGCCAGCCAATCGGCGTGATCTACAACGAAAACCTGTTTGAACAGGCGGGCATTTCATCCGTTCCGACGACATTCAGTGAACTGATGGATGCAGTGGACCAGCTGAATGCTGCCGGCATTACGCCCTTTGGTGTCGGCGGGGCAGACGCCTGGACACTGGGAACTCCGATCTGGACCCCCGCAGTGGAGATGTTTGCAGACAGCCAGACGCCTGCAGGCCTGACCAGCGGTGACATGTCCTACGGCGATCTTGCGGAGCCGGTAATGGATCTGTTCGATCTGATCCTGGAAAACAGCAACGACAGACCGCTGGAGAACGATTACGCCAATATGTCTGCAATGCTTGCAACGGAGCAGGTGGCCATGATTCTCATGGGCAACTGGATTATGGGTGACATCATTGAGCTGAATCCGGAGCTGGAGCGGATGGCCGGTATGTTCCCGATTCCCGTGAGTGAAAATGCTGAAGACAACATGATCATTCTGAACGACACGTTCTTCCTGGTGAATGCGGAAGCGGATTTCGATGCTGTGAATCAATACTTCAATTTCATGTACATGGAAGGCCGGGGCAAGGAAATCCTGATGGAAGAGATGCAGGAAATCAATGCTTACGGCGTGGAATTTGACTCACACAGGGTAAACGAAGACGCCATGGACTTCATTGCAGCCGGACAGGCAAAACTGAACTATGTAAACATTAACAAGCCGGCCGGATTCTGGCAGTACGAAGGTCCGATTCTGCAGGATTATGTGGGCGGACGCATCAGTCGTGCCGAAGTGTTTGAACAGATGGACAACGCTTGGAGAGACATGGCTGGAACCAATTAATCCAAACCGCAGAGGCGGAGCAGCAATAATGGAACCGACAGACGGAAGTGCATTGCCTTCCGTCTGTCATTTTTTTCCGCTTTCCTGAAGTTTTGAAACTCTGAGGACATGGTGATCAGTACCGATTCCCGGGCTTCTTGACCCATTGTGGAATACAGGGTATGCTTTTGAAAACGATTCAGGTGCTGCCGGCCGAATGGTCCGGCAGTGACAGACAAGGGGGCAGAAAGATGGAACAGATTACTGAATTATTCGTGGCATATGCCAGCAGGGCCCTGCTGGCCCTGATCGTTCTCTGGTTGGGGTGGAATGTGATCCGACGGTTTACCCGCTGGGTCACGAAACGGATGGCGCAGGCGGGTGTGGATCCCGGACTGCAGTCATTCTCCGGACCACTGATCCGGGTGGGACTGCAGATCCTCCTGGCGATTTCGGTGGCATCCATGCTGGGGGCGGAAATGACCTCGTTCATTGCAGTCATCGGGGCAGCCGGTTTTGCTGTGGGACTGGCCCTGCAGGGCAGTCTGTCAAACTTTGCCGGCGGTGTGCTGATACTTCTGTTGAAACCGTTCAGGGTGGGTGATTACATTGAGGCAGCAGGTTATGGGGGTACGGTGAAGGAGATCCAGGTGTTTTACACGATTTTGAACACCCCGGACAACCGGAAAATCATCGTCCCCAATGCGCAACTGTCCAACAACAGCATGGTCAACTATTCTGTATATGATACCCGGCGGATTGATTTCAAATTCGGTGTGGGGTACGGAGATGATGCAGGCAAAGTAAAGGAGATTCTCCGGCGAATTGCTGCGGAGCATCCACTGATTCATCAAGACCCGGCCCCGATGGTGGTCCTTGGGGAACATGGAGACAGTGCCGTTGTGTTTTACTTCCGGGTCTGGTGCAATGCATCCGATTACTGGACATTGTATTTTGAACTGTTGGAGTCTGTCAAGGAGGCCTTTGATGAAGCCGGGATCAACATCCCCTATCCTCAGATGGACGTCCATATGATCACTGATTCGACACAGTGAGTTGATGTCCCGGCAGGCAAGTTATTCGAAAGCATTGATTGAAAAATGATTTAACGTCAAGGAACAAATCAACAGGCAGGCATCGGTCCATATGGACCGATGCCTGCCTGTTTCAGATCTCCGGCCGACTTTTTTTGCCAGAGATGACCTATGGGTGGGGAAGGTGTTCCTCTTCGTGGATGTATTCTTCTGTGGCAATCAGGATGATACCCGCGGTCACCAGGACAAACCCGGCTGTTTTGAGCAGGGTAAACGGTTCCCGAAACAGGATCCAGGCCAGCAGCACGGAGATAATCAACTCTCCGTTGGCCATGATGCTGGCACGGCTGGGGCGCATGTAGTGGAGGGCCTTGACATAAAAACTGTTGGGCAGAAAAGAATGGGCGATGGCCATCAGGACCATGGCTCCCCAGATCCCCGGTGAAAGGCGAAACATTTCCGACCCGCTGATTTGAAATGATGCAATCAGGAGAACGATGCCACCGACCAGCATGGAGTAAAAGTTTAATACGGCCGGTGAATAGCGGACCAGTCCTTTTTTGTTCAGGACGTTCCAAAGGCCATAGGCAAAGCCTGCCAGCAGACCAAAGAGAACACCAATACGGTTGAACAGCAGTGTGTCTACGGCCGATGTAATGGCCACGCAGCCGACAAGGGTGACCACAAGGGCAACGATACGACGCAGTGTGGGCTGTTCGCCGAAAAAGAATATGGACAGAACGGTCACAAAAGCGGGTGCTGTATACAGGAGGATGCTGGCGGTTCCGACCCCGGTGTGATAAATGGCCAGATTGAAAGAACCGTGAAGAAGCCCCACGGTCGCCAGTCCGAAAACCACAAAATAGGGGAAGTCCCCTTTTCGGATACGCAGGGATTCAGCCGGATGCAACAGAATCAGGAGCAGGAAGGCCATCGCCCCAAGACTGATTCGACCGGCAGCCAGTGTGACCGGTCCGATCCC
>SKMO01000178.1 GCA_007121025.1 Bacillota bacterium
CAAAAGGGCCTGATTTCCACCGCTTCACCGAGCCGGTGGCCGCTGCGCTGCAACGAATGGGGCTTGCGGCGGAAGTCTCCGGCCGCAATGACATTCTGTTGGGCGGCCGCAAGTTCTCCGGAAATGCGCAATATGTGTACCGGGATCGGGTGCTGCACCATGGGTCCATGCTTTTTTCCACGGATCTGGAGGAACTGGTCCGGGCACTGAACGTCAGTACGGATAAAATCGCATCAAAAGGGGTCGCATCTGTCCGCAGCCGGGTCACCCGGATTGTCGACCACCTGGCTGACAAAGCCATGACCATCGAGACGTTTCGCGACCGTCTGATCGGCGAACTGCAGAAGGAATTCGTTGGCGGCACTTTCATCCCCTACCGGACCACCCGGAACGATATTGAAGCGATTGAAGCGATTGCAGACCAGCGGTTTCGCTCCTGGGAGTGGACCTACGGCAAGTCGCCCCGGTTTTCCCTGACCCGTAAGGGCCGTTTCCCCGGCGGAGGTGTGGAATTTCGTTTGGACGTCGCCAACGGTCTGATCCGTGATGTACAGGTGTTTGGTGATTTTTTCTCACAGGACGATCTGGGTGAACTGGAAAGCCGGATGAATGGACTGCGGTTTGACCAGGCGCAGCTCCGGCACTTCTTTTCCGGTATTGAACTGCACCGCTATTTTGGTGCCATTTCTGCAGATGAGCTGGCCAGCCTGTTCCCATCATTTGACAAACCCTGAGCCAGAATGTATATTTATTTTGATTATCAAAACGAACGAGGTGATGACTTGAATATTCCTGAACTGAAGATCGGTCCGCTGGTGGCCCGCATTCCCGTCATCCAGGGAGGCATGGGCATCGGGGTTTCCGGTCCTCTTCTGGCTGCCGCAGTCGCCAATGAGGGTGGCATCGGCATCATTTCCGGTGTACAGCTTGGTTACAATGAACCGGATTTCAACCGCAATTCCCTGGAAGCCAACCGCCGCGCACTTCGGCGGGCCATTGCCAAAGCCCGGGAACTCAGCCCCACCGGGATCATTGGCGTGAATTTCATGGTGGCTGCCAATCATTATAAAGAAATGGTTCAGACCGCAGTGGAAGAAAAGATTGACCTGATCATTTCAGGTGCCGGACTGCCATTGGACCTGCCGACGTTTGCCAAAGACAGTGACACCTGTCTGGTTCCGATTGTCTCTTCTGCAAAGGCCGCAAAACTGTTGATCCGACGCTGGGCCAGGCAGGACCGCCAACCGGATGCCCTGGTGGTGGAAGGGCCATTGGCCGGCGGCCACCTGGGGTTCAAACGGGAAGACATTGACAAACCGGAATCCAGTCTGGACCAGCTGATTCGCGACGTGCTGGACACCGTCCGTTCCCTGGATCTGTCCATCCCGGTGATCGGAGCCGGCGGCATTCGGACAGGAAGCGACATCGGCCGGATCCTGAGTCTGGGAGCTTCCGGCGTGCAAATGGGCACCTCCTTTGTCACGACGGTGGAGTGTGACGCTCCCGATACGTACAAACAGGCCTACCTCGACGCGCGTCCCGAAGACATGCTGGTGCTTCAAAGCCCTGTCGGTCTGCCTGGACGGGCCCTGGTGACACCGTTCACCCGACGGATCACCGAAGAAGGCCGACTGAAAGTCCAGAAATGCTGGGACTGCCTGCAAACCTGCAACCCAGCCACAACGCCTTACTGCATCTCTCAGGCTCTGATTGATGCGGTCACAGGGAAGGAAGGACTGATTTTTTCCGGATCACCTGTCTGCGCAGACACCCGTCTGGTCACTGTCCGGGAACGGATTGGCCAACTGATGGAGGAGTTGCGCTCCTATCATCCCTGATCAAAAAAAGCAGCTGCCGCTGCTTTTTTGCTTTCTGTCACTTTTCACCTGTCAGTGTTACCAGGACCAGTTCAGGACGGTTCATCAGCCGCAGCGGAAAAAGACTGTTACCCAGGCCCCGGCTCACCACCATCACACCCTGATCCTCCTGATAAACCCCCGCACTGTAGCGGGGGAGAACGCCCTGTCCCGGCGCAAGCAATCCGCCGACAACTGGAAGGCGAATCTGTCCGCCATGGGCGTGTCCCGCGAAAACCAGGTCCACGCCGCCGGCGGTATATTCCGAAAACCATTCAGGGCGGTGTGCGAGCAGCACCTGAAACCGTTCTGATTTCAGTGCGTCCATCGCCTCCAGCCGGAAGGACGGCCGGTCAGCCCAGGCGGTTCCCGGATCGCTCAGTCCCAACAGCCGTATGGTTTCAGGTCCGATGGACCATTCCATCGCCCTGTCTTCGAGAACCACAACCCCCATCCGCTCCATTTCAGCCAGAAGGTCACCCGTCTGGCCGGACCCGGCCTCGTGGTTCCCAGACACAAAAAACACCGGGGCCATCGCCTGAGCTCCACGCAGGAGGGCCAGGGCGTTTTCCATTCCCGGACGACGGGCATCAATCAGATCCCCCGTCACCACAATCAGATCTGGCTGCGCCTGACCGATCAGGTCGAGCAGGCGGGCCTGTCCCCGTCCGAACCGTTTGTTATGCAGATCGGAAATCTGAAGAATACGCAATGGCTCCATTTCGTTTGGTGCCGCCGGATGTGCGAGGTTGATCCGGGTCAGGGTCAGTCCATTGTTCTGCCACCAAAAAAAAGAGACAAGAAAAACCGCCGCCAGCAGAACCGGGCGGACCCAGCCACCAGACAGGGGCGGCATCACAGATCAAAACGGGCCACCAGAGCTGTGTGGTCCGACGGCTTTTCCATGGCTCTCAGCCCTGTTTCCACCCAGGCATCCTCTGAACGTTCCGCCAGTTCCGGTGTCGCCAGAATATAATCAATCCGCCATCCCAGGTTCCGTTTGAATCCATTTGGAATCCGGTAATCCCAGAACGTGTACACCCCCTCATTTCCATTGTGTTTCCGGAGGACGTCAACCATGGGCCCGGATGCTTCACGCAGGACCTTCTGTTCGTCCGGATGAAAGGTCACCTTTCCCCTTAGATCATCCGGGTTGTAGACATCCCGGTCTTCAAGGGCCACATTCAGATCGCCAAGCCAGATGGTCTGAGCATCCATCAGGCCCTGATCCCGCAAATATTTTCCAATCCCAGCTAAAAAGGCCAGTTTGTATGGAAATTTCTCTGACGACACCGACTGTCCCTGTGGGATATACGTGTTCACGAACCAGATTCCCCGGACTTTGGCCAAAATCACTCTGGCCTCACCCTCTGCGCAAAACGGCAATGTTGGAATCATATAATCTTCGAAGGGATCCCTGGAAACGATGGCCACCCCATTATACGCCTTCTGGCCATGGACAACCCCATGGTAGCCCATTTCCTGGAACTCCTGTAGAGGAAATTTACTTTCATCCCCTTTAAGCTCCTGGAGGGCCAGCACATCCACAGGATTCTCCGTCAGCCATTTTCTGAGGATCGGCATCCGGCTCCGGACGGAGTTAACATTAAATGTAGCAACGGTCAGCATAGATTTCCTCCTCGCTTTTGTTTCGACAGTTGGTTGAGCTTCTTTTAAGTCTACCACTTTCAATGGACTTATTGTACAATGGGGTTACAAGAAAACCAAAGGAGGCACAACGTCTATGGACAAGTACGAATGCACAGTATGCGGTTACGTTTACGATCCCGCCATCGGGGATCCCGACAGCGATGTTGCTCCAGGCACTGCTTTTGCCGATCTTCCGGAAGACTGGGTCTGCCCGGACTGCGGTGTCGGAAAAGACGAGTTTGAAAAACTTTAAGGTTTTGTTCCATCATACACCAGGCTCTCTTCCGATTTTCGAAAGACAGTCTGGCACAGAAAAGACCGCCACTGGGCGGTCTTTTCTGTGTATTCCCGAAGAATTCCCCGGTTAAATGTACCCTTTTTGCTTCAGAATCTCTTTGGAACGATCGTAGTCCTCTTCCGCCATCATCACAATGGGCCCAGTGCATCCCATTCCGGTGGAGGCGTAAATACCCTCTTTCCACAATTCCCGCACAGCATCATCGAGATCAAGAATCTCAATCCCCGGGATGTCTGAGGTGCAGACTTTTTCCGGTGGGCATTCCACGTCATCCGTTGCCCCGTCAGTT
Source organism: Bacillota bacterium (assembly GCA_007121025.1). Lineage (GTDB taxonomy): Bacteria > Bacillota > TC1 > TC1 > UBA5767 > SKMO01. The sequence goes on from SKMO01000178.1 coordinate 4,094, forward strand.
TTCTTCTCGCTTTCCGTCAGTTCAGTCAGCAGCCGATCAAGGCCACAGTCCCTCGCCTCTGCAAACTCATCCCGGACGACATCCAACAGGTCGCCCTGAGCGCAGTCTGCGGCGTAACGGATTGCATCTGCAGCCACCGGCGCACCGGAGGCCCTGGACAGAATGCAGATAATCTTCTCCTGATCCGGGCCAACACCCGGTCCGTATCCATAACCGATGCCTTCATAGCTCCCGCCGGTTGTGTAGGAAGAAAACACTTTCATCATGACGTTACCTGTCAGCGAATCGGACACCATAATGTCCGGCACACCCTGGAGCAGGTCATTGCCCCGCATCACAAACCCGCCGTCGGCTCTGGCGGACTCCTGAAACGTGATGTCATAGCCGGCTTCCTTCAGTCGTACCAGATTCCGTTCTACCAACCTGGCCCCTTCAATGTTCAGGATTCCGACCGTCGGCTCTTTGATGCCGGCTGCTTTTGCGCAGGCAATGCCGTAGATGGTGTTCTTGATCATTGCAGCCACCCGGTGGGTGTCTGCTGTTCCGGTTGTTGACGCAAGAAACATCTCGCGGCCCTGTGCCGGTGTGACCACACGCCCCACGGTTGAAACTCCGATTGGAAAATTGTAATGCATGGTCACCGCAGCGTCCAGTGTCCCTTCAGACAACATTTGATCCATAACCCGGTGGGCCTCATCCTCATCACGGACTTCCACCAGCTCCAGGCTTGTTTTGACCGTGTTGCCGATCACCACGACCTCTATGTCAGAATTGCTTTTTTGTGCCAGTTCCGCGCCACGGACCAGCTCCTTGGGTCCATGTTCGCTGCCGATCACCGTGATGCCCACTCTGGTTTTCTTGCCGAACTGCCCTGTCTCCAACGCAGTGGCCAGGTCTTCAAACGTCTCCCTGATTGTCGCTTTAATCAATTTTTCCATATTGTCACCCCCTCATCAGAAACCATTGGCGTTATGCATCCAGTGATTTGGCAAAGTCTCTCATTGCTTCGGCGACCATTTTTCTGACTTCTTCCTTGTCAAAGGCTGCCGCTGGTTCCGCTTTACCGGGGTTCTTTTCCATCAGGAAAGACACGCCGTCAAACAGATTGGTCATCCGGCCCAGGAACAAAGAGCCCTTCCCGATGATCATGGCCCGTTCAATCTGGCCGTCCAGAATCATGTCCCGGCCAAATCCTATGAACGGTACGCCTGACGGAATGTGTCCCTGGGTGGGCGCGTATCCGGGCATTCCCTTGGATTTCACAATCTCAGGGATTTGCGAGCGTTCAAAGTCACCACGCTTCACGCCCAGAGCAGCGATCATTTTAAAGTTGGCCTCCGGCACATCTCCTGCCCCTGCAGGCTTGGTAATTTCCGGATTCTGCATTTCCGGTGAAAATTTGTCCACGTCTTTCAGGGAGATCCCGGCCTTTTCGATGGGGTCGGTCACAATGGCCGTCAGAACGGCCTGTGGTGAGGATCCGGAGCCAATGTTGTGCCGGCCCACTGCATCGGTGCGCAGGATGGGGCTGACACCGTCATTCTCACTCAGGTGAATGGCAAAGGTACCCACCACGTCTTCCAGAACCGGAACCTCCTTGGCAATGTGCGACTTGGAGTTCATGCCCAGCTTGCTTGATGAACCGCCGGCGATCACAACAACGTTTTTAAAGACGCCGGATTGGATCAGGGCAGCTGCCTGAACCATGGCGTGAGCCGGTGCAGCACAAAACGACCGGGTGTCCGCGCCGGTGGCGTTGATGCAGCCGCAGCTTTCCCCGATGGCCTTGGCAAAGTTACCACCACCCCGCTGGTTCATGTCCCCGCAAGCTTCCTCGGAACATTCAATGATATAATCGACGTCCGCAGGGTCCAGACCGGTTTTGGCGAACAGTTCCATGCCCGTCGCCACCGCGGATGCTTTGGACACCAGGTTTTCAAACATCACATGGCTGGTCAGTGCGGCATCGTAATCATGGGCCTTTTTAACGCACCCCACCAGACGTCCGCCTTCAAATAACGGCTCAGCGCCTTTTTTGACCAGTTCTTCCACTTCAGCGAACTCGGCTGCACCCTTCTCCAGGTTGTCGATGCCCTTGATTTTGGCAAACTCTTTTTTGACTTCCAGTTTGGCTTTGACGCTGGCCTGGAAGCTTTCTTCCAGAATGACCAGACCGAACACGTCAACCACCTTCATCAGACCCACCAGTTCGTCCTCTGTGAAGATTCCGCCATACTTTCCATCTCTGGATACGCCATCCAGAAGGTTCTCATACCAGGGAGTCGCCATCTCGGACAGTTGTTCCGGTGTCCGGTTGCCAATGTACACCTGATTGGGTGGATACTTCACAACCTCATCAAAACTCCGCAGAGACTTGGGCAGTTTTTTCAGGTGTTCCGAATCCCCGTTACGCCGTTCAGACGTTTGGGTGGTTCCCTGATTGATCAGCATGTCCGGTGCATGAAAAAGGCAGTATGCAGCACCGCGAATTACAGGATAATTCATAATGGTCACCTCCATAAAAGATAGGGGACACCTTCTGCAGTGTCCCCCTGAAATCGGATATATCGAAGGCTAGCCTTCGAAAACTGTCTGATCGTCCACTTCTGTTTGCAGAGCGACTAATGCCTTTTCCACCAGCTTTCTTCTCAGCGCCTTTTCATCTTCAGGCGTCAGAGAAGGATCACCCAGCGGGTATGGAATGGCAATCGTCGGAACGATTCTGTTAGCACCGACTGTCATTGAAATCGGAACAACCGTACACATATGGACCACAGGGAACCCGTGACTTTCAATTTCTTTCACCATCGTTGCACCGCAACGTGTACAGGTTCCTCAGGTGGAGGTCAGGATAACCGCATCCACATTGTCCTGTTTCAGGAATTCAGCGATTTCCGTCGCAAACTTTTTGGAGTTCGCCACAGAAGTCCCATTGCCCACGGTCGAATAGTAGAACTCGTGCAGAGAGCCGATTTCACCATTGGCTTCCATTTCCCGCAGAACGTCCACCGGAATGACCCGGTCCAGATCGTCATTGGCGTATGTCGGGTCGTAACCACCGTGTGCGGTCTCACCGTTTTCAGGTGTCAGGTCCGTCACCCCTTCAATGCTGTATCGTCCGAATTTCGAGGCTGAAGACGACTCAATGTGATCCGGATTGCCTTTGGGTACCGGGCCGCCGGAAGACACAATGGCGATACGGGCCTTCGTAATGTCCTTGATGGCAGGCTGAGGTGGTACCCGATCGAACAACGGCATCGGATACTCCGTCTTAAATTCCTGGCCAGTCAGTTTGGCCACCAGCATGTCGACCGCCCGCTTGGCTCCGCGTTCCTCCATGAACAGATTCACACGGACACCGCGCTCCATGTAGCCTTCTTCATCCCCTGTTCCCAATACATTTCCCTTGGCCAGTTTCAGGGCCAGGGCTGCAATCTTGGGAAGGGCGTCTTTCATTCCGACCGCGCTGTTGGCGGTTGGCACAATGTACGTGTATTTCTTGAACATGTCCGCTCCGGGATTTTCTTCGTACATTCCGGAGACAGAAGGAACGCCCAACTGTTCGGTCACTGCCTTGGCGACCGCACCGGCTGCCACGCCATAACGGCCCGCATTGAACGCAGGACCTGTGATGACGACATCCGGGTTGTGCTGCTTGATCATTCCCAAAATGGTTTCGGTGGCCTCATCGATGTTTTCGCCAAAGTATGAGTCTCCGCAAACCACAGTGGCCACGATTTCGGCTTCGTCGCCCAACAGAGGCTTCAGGCCCATGCCCGGGCCTTTAACGCCTTCCAATTCCAACGGTCGGGTGTCGGCTTTGTCCTCACCGCCAATTCCGGCATAAAATTGGTTGATGTAATGAACAACTTTGATTTTTCCCACTGCTTTCCCCCCTTTTCTTCAGGTTTTCCTATCGATTATCTCAGCGCGGACACAGCTTCAATGATTGCATCCATGTCGAGAACCATTTCCATCATGCTAATCTGGTCTTCGTATACTTCTTCGTCAATTTCATCCTTCAGTTCGAAGATATGATATGCTTTGAGTCCCAACGGAACTCCTGCCAATGGACCGGCGAATGTGGGGTCTCCTGTCGTTACGGTTTCAGCGGCCAGAGCAGAAGATTCTGCTTCTCCACCACCCAATACCACAACCAGGTCCTCATTCCCATACTTATCCGCCAGATCTTTGATTCTGGCCTGATTTTCCAAGTCCATTGCGCCTGCGCTTGTTCAAACGAAGCATTCTGTCGTCGAAAAGACGACTTCAGCGCCGGCAGTCTTCACGCATTCACTGATCGCATCGCCAGGAATGCCGTCACGGTCGCCGAGAATGGCTACTTTTTTTCCGTCTAACATTTCGCGTTCCTCCTTGATTTATTCATATAGTATTGTCATTGTTACCAAGCTTAGTACGTTTTGGCTGACAGATAACCGTAGCCCAGTTCGTTGGTCGCTCCGGTGATCACCTGAATCTCTGCTGTGATCGTTCCATCTTCCGCCAAAGAACCGTCCCACCCACCAGCAATCACATTGGCCACTTCCTGGTATCCAATGACTGTCTTCATGGCGGGGAGTTTGATCACTTGATTGGCGTTACCACCAGTCACCACCGCATCGCCGGCTGGAGTAGAGTCTGCCAACGACTGGGAAGCGCCATCCTGTCCCGCGTATTCATCAGTAATCAGGATTGTCTTGATGCCCTTCTTGGTGATCTTATTGCAGTTCATCACCAGGTCAGCATCCGGGTTCCCGAAACCTTCCTCAGAAATGATGGCTGCATCCACACCCAGGAGCTCAACAAGCTTTGCTGTCATGTTGGATGAACGTTCTTTGTCCATCAATGTGACGTTCTCATTGGTAATGATGCAACCCAGGAAATTGTAGTCTTTCCCGTGTCTGGCATAAAGCTCTTCGATGACCGGAGAGTTCATGTGGACATACGTCGGGTTTTTGTCGCAGGCAGATACACAGTTCCCGCTGACAATGGCTCCATCGAACGCTTCTGTGGGATACATAAATGTCGGAACGATCTTCTTTGCGTCCACACCGTAATAGTATGTGTCGTGGAGAAGTCCCTGAGTCTGCAGCATGTAAACGTACGCCACCTTGGGCAGTTCCGGGTATTCTGCAGCCTGCTCAAGAATGGGTTTTGTTTCAAACGTTTTGATTTCATCAGGCTCAAGTTCTTTGCCCAGCGCTCCCAGGTAGATCCCGGCTCTGAAACCGGCCATTCTGACCACAGCTTCATGTTCGTGCTGTTTCAGTCCATCTACAGGGTCCACTTTCACAACCACATTCATGGTCTTTGAAAACGGAGTATACTCTGCGCCCGGTCCGCTCATGTCAATGATGCCTTCCTGGAATCCGACAATCCGTCCGGTTGTCACCAGGGCAGCTCCCTTGAGAACATGAGTTCTTCCGTTGCCAACCTGCTCGACACCAGTCATGAAACCCGGAAGAATCCCCCCATCACCGTCCACCTTAACCCGTGGTTCGATGACATCTTTGACGGGAATAATCCTTGTTTCCTCGCCCGGTTTTGCCAAAAAGACCTCCACTGAAGCGATCCTGTCATCATTGCCGGTGACCTCTGCCAGTTCCTGCTTGTTTACGTGCAGAACACCGTCTTTGACCTCAGAGCGCTCGCCAAACTGAACGTCTTTGATAAAAATGTTTCCTACTTCCAAACGCAAAACCTTTCACCTCCTTAAAATTTGCATGATGGCCTTTCAGCCTTCCATATATACAATCAGAAACCCGAGGGCTCCTAATTATCCTTTGTTCAGGGGTCCCAGAACAAACAACGAGTCACTCAGCCCCTCCAGAGCTGCTTCCAGAAGACTCAAGTCAATGGTCTGAAAATCCCGGTCGATCCGCTCCGGATCTGGCCAAATCCGGGTTATCGGAGCAAATTTGTCAGTGGTTACAATGGCGTTTTCTATGTAGGTCAGAGAATCATGGTCAAGGCCGCCACGGCCCACCGTCATCACCAGAGACTTGTATGGCGTTTCATTGGGTTTCACACTGCCTGCAAGGGGATGATTGAGCAATCGCCTTCCCTGATGGATATGATCCCTTGCCAAGAGCAACACATCCCGAAACCCTCCGTCCACCACTGTGGAACCAGCGTACTGCTGCTCGACCAGCGGGTTGTTGGTCAGAATAAATGCGACCTCTCTCATGACGACTCCTTTTTGTGAAAATCGGTACTTTTTCCAAAAAAAAATTTTCCTGCTGTAGACAATCGGTCATTGCTCCAACAATGTGAAAATCTTCTCTTTTCCGATTCATCTTAACATCAATCGCATTTATTGTAAAGCCGTGTGACATAAAATGTGACCCATTTCAATGTGATTTCAATTGCTGTCGAAAACCGCCCCAAAAAGACCTATTTTTTCTTCTCGAAGAGGTTCGCCTTCCGTTCTTGCCCTTTCAACAGCCTCCCGATGTTTGCCCTGTGAGTGAAATAGACAAACAGGACCACCAGCCAGATTGCCCCCAGTGAAAGTCCGTCGTAGCCAAGAAACAACGCTCCCAACCCAATGCCCAGAGCGCCCATCAGTGAAGCCAGTGACACGTAGCGGGTGAAAAGCAGCGTTCCGGCAAACAACAGCGCACCAACGAGGAACGCTTGTGGAAATAAGACAACAAACGCGCCCGCCCCAGTGGCAATGCCCTTGCCTCCACGAAACCGCGCGTATACCGGAAACACATGACCGAAGACCGCCACGATCCCTGTCAGAATCCCCCACTCTGGGCCACCGGCCCATAGTCCCAGTCCGGCCGCCAAAGAGCCTTTGGTTATGTCACCAATGAGCACCAGGATCCCCACCTGTTTCCCGAGTGTCCGAAATGCATTGGTGGTCCCAAGATTCCCACTGCCATGTTCGCGAACGTCAACACCGCGCAATCCTTTGCCCACAACAAGCGCAAACGGAATTGCTCCAATCAGATACGCCGCGACAACCGCCAATCCAATGATCCCCATCGTAATCCTCCTCCCGAACACTTCCCTCATTATAATGAAAGTTCGACATTCTCACAACCATCATTTAGCAACAGACGCCTTATGTCCCACCACAGAGAAATGCGCGTCGGAACCGCTTCAATCATACCCGGGGCGCCTCCTGATTCAAAACGGGAACGGCACATCCACCCCGGAAGGTTGAATGCTGCCCCACCAGATCCGTTCAGGGTTTTCCAGGCGGATGCTGTTTTTGGCTATCCGAAAGATGCCACCGCCCTGATCTTCGAAACCCTGCCCCTCAATGTACCGTTGAAGCTCTCTGTTTCATGATGCACGCCTCCAACTTCTTCCAGAGCGGTCAATTCATTATACCCGAAAAGACCTATAGGGCGACAGGCCAACGCCCTCGTCTTGCCACAAGGGATCTGTTGCATGGAAACCGCCGTCATTCAGTGCTATAATCAAGCCATAGAATCAAACCATGGAACTGGTCACTGGAAAGGAGCCATCACAGAGCATGAGACGAAAAAACAAACAATCTTCGTCAGATCCCGTCAAGAACCTGGTCAGCAAAACTGATCCGGTCCGGTTCTGTGTTATCTCCGGGAGCAGTATCTTTGGGCTGGAAGATTATGAAACCACCGAACGATCAGTGGAAACCGCATATGGCCGGGTGGTTCTCGACATTGTTGACGTCCACGGAACAAAAATCGCCTTTATGTCAAGACACGGTAAATACCAGTGCCATCCCCCTCATCAAATCAATTACAGGGCCAACATCAGCGCTCTGAACCAACTGGGTGTGCAATTTGTATTCGCCACCGGCGCTGTCGGCAGCTGTCAGCCGGAATTTAAACCGGGGGAAGCGGTGATTATCGATGATTTTGTGGATTTTACAAAAAACCGGGACGAATCGTTTTTCCAGGACGGATGCACCGTCTGTCACGTCAATATGACTGAGCCGTATTGCCGGCGTCTGCAGGAACAGTTTACAGCCAAAAGCAAACATTATGAACAGCCAATCGCCGGGAAAGGCACCTACGTGTGTACTGAAGGTCCGCGATTTGAAACCCGGGCTGAGATCGGCTTTTACCGGAAAATGGGCTGGGAGCTGGTTGGAATGACCAGTGTCCCGGAGGTGCTCTTGGCCAAAGAAAAAGGGATGTGCTATTGTGCTGTGGCCATGATCACCAATTGGGCCACCGGCATGGATGACCAGCCAGTTCCGGCAGACTTTCTTGATCGCATATCCGCTCTCAAGCATCGGTTGAATCAAATCTTTCTGGCCATCTTTACCGAGGATCAGCTCACACAGGATGGCTGCAGCTGTAACAACTCTCTTCTTCACCTTTAGAGCCGCCATGGAAAATGAGACAGAAAACGGGCCCCGGCAAATGCCGTGGCCCGTTTGTTGTCTGCTTTTAATAGATGGACTTGAAGGGAATAAACTCATTGTATTCTTCCACTGAGGCTCCATTCATAAACGCATCAATGATCTTGCGGCCCAGGGGATCCAGTTCATCTGTCATGAATTGAGAAAGCTGTTTGCGGAAAAAGTTTTCCAGAATTGCAGTGCCCTTGTCGTATGCTTCCTGTCCAACCTCAGGCTGAAGACTGACATCCAGGAATGTTCTGGGAATGTAATTGCCATCCAGCTTCATTTTTTTCATGGTGTACCCGAGAAGCGCGCATTTGCTCGCCTTGATTTCGTCCGAACGGAACCGCGCATTGCCCCGGCGGGACAGGTATTCACGGGCCACCCACTCTGACATGAAGCCGACATGATAGGCTCCAATATGCTGGTTGGGCATCAGGACGAACCGGGTCTCCGGTGTATCCACAATCTGGCGTAGAAGCAGGTTTGCCTGGTCAACCATTTTCCCGGTGGCAAACGGCCAGTAGGAACCTACACCCTCACTGCTCATGCCCTCGCTATCCGTAATGCTTGGGTTGGCATGTCCACGGGGTGACACCAGCCGCCACAACCAGGCCAGGCTGGGGGAGAGCACGTGGAACAGACCAACAACCCCGTATGTGGGATGGTCTTTGGTCATTGGTGGCGTCCGGACTCCAAAACTTCTCAAATCCACTTCCACAATTTCACCCTTCTGGGTGGGGAAAAATGACCGGGGAACGACAACCCGTGGATTCGGACAGGGCTTGCCTGGTGCATCCATCGTGTGCTCCCAGATCAACGCCGTGGAGTTCGGGGCTGCATCAATGTTGTAAAAGACCATGGGGCCCTGCGGATGGATCGTCAGTTCTTCGAGCTGAATCTCCGTTCCGTAGTGTTTGATGTGGTCCACACGGAGAAACCAGCCGGATTCCGCATCACTGATCACCAGCTTGCGCCCGTTTTGGAAATCCGGGTGAGCCAGCGCCATGTCGTCTGTTACCGGCTCAAGCCGGGAATTCTCAGCCAGTTCGATGTGGTATTCTTCACCGGTCACAAGGTTTGTTCCCAATTTGATTCGGCCATCAAGGTCCCGGTGCAGCTGTTCCAGCATTTCCGACTTGCCACCGCCGCTGGCACCCTCATGCATAATGGTGTAGAGGTTTTCATAGGGCGTGGTGACCTTGACAGCAGATGAATGGTTGGTGATCCAGCCATCTTTTTCTCCCTTTGTCAGCAGAACACCATAACAGCCCTTCTTTGCCGAGGGACCTGGGTAAAGATTGTAGGAGAACACCTCGTGGATTTTTTCGGTACGGTTGTGCACAACCACCTGCTTGGAATTGCAATGCGTGTGCCGAAACGGCGGAGCCACGTACAAAATGGCCTCCGGCTCGAAATTGTCGGGCACCTCATCCTTTGGAATAAATTCCTGAAGGTCCCCCAGGGACGCCGCAAAAAACGCTGCGTTTGGCGGCGCAATGACGATCGAGGGATAACCGTATTTTTTCCCTCCGGTGTAAAAAGGCATAATCATGACTTCCGGCTGCTCGGAAAACCACTGAATGGTCTCCTGACGCATCTTCGAAAACTCATAGCCAAACCGCTCTTCGAACGTCTCTTTGTCTGTGGGGTAATCATCTGCAATCAACATGCAGTTCGGATCACGCCGACGCATGTATGGATCTGTGTAATTGACAGCAACCCCATTTTTGCAGCGGGCCACCGTGCACTCCACAACTTTGCCCATGTTGGGAATATTGTAGTAGACTTCATAAAAATCCGCCTTCTTCTTTCCCATTGCCAGCTTAAACAGGTCTTCCCGATCTTCGGCAAAGATCACTTTCGTGTTTTCGATGATGAAATGCAACTCTTCCGGCAACACCATTTTTGAAACTATACTTTCCATGTTCACCCTCCTCAATCTATTTTCTTTTCGACATATTATCCATTCAAAACAGTCCGATTTCTTATTTTATCTTTTCTTAGGCCAAAAAGCAAGAGTCTCACTTCCGGTCCCCCAGAGACCCCGGCAGGATGCTGCGGCCCTTTCGGATGCTGTCCTGCCCATACCTGTCCCTTAACCGGTCAAGGGCCTGTTCCAGCTCCTTTTGGTTCGACTCATCGCCAAACAGGGTCAGTTGCGTCTGTGCTTCCGGAATCAGCCCGTCCAGTGAAATTCCCACCAGCCGGATTTTTCGGCCGGGCTTGATCATTTCACGCAACAGTTCGTCCGCCCGCCGGAAAATTTCTTCAGTGAGACAAAGCGGTTCGCTGTAACTCCGGCCATGACTCCAGGTCTTGAACTGATCATCTTTTAATTGCACCGTCACTGTCGATGCAGCCATGTTCCGGTCCCGAATCCGGCGGCCCACCAGCTCCGCAATGTCATAGAGCGCCCGGGACAACTCCTGGACTGTTTCCAAATCCCGGGGCAGGGTCCGGCTGTTTCCGATGCTTTTGATCTCCTCATAGCGTGCAGGATCCACCAGATCAGAACCCAACCCCCGGGCCGAAGCCTGCAGCTCCCGGGCCGAAGCTCCGAAAAGACTGGTCAGAAGAGCTTCATCTGCAACAGCAAGATCCCCGATCGTACGAATGTTTAAGGCCTTCAGTCGAGCCGCTCCTTTTTGGCCAATGCCAAACAGCCGTCCGACATCCAATGGATGCAATTTGCTCAACACTTCGTCCGGCCAGAGTGACGAGATGCCCATTGGCTTATGAAACCCCGCAGCCATTTTCGCGGCAATTCTCGTTTGCCCCATTCCGATGGAACAGGGAATGCCCACCCTGGTTCCAATGCTCTCCTGAACCAGCCGGGCCGCTTCCGGTGCCGAGCCAAACAGCCGGCCGGTTCCTGTCATGTCCATGAAGGCCTCATCGATGGAAAAGGGTTCCACCAGGGGTGTAAACTGGCTCATCACTTCCCGGGTCCGCCGGGCATAAACCTCATAGAGGCGGTGGTCAGGTTTGACCACCACCGCCTCCGGGAGAAGCGCCAGTGCCTCGTGCAGACTCATGGCTGTCCGAATGGGCGCCAGCTTCAGGCACTCATAGCTTTTGGCCAGGACCACACCGGTGCGTTTTTCGCGGTCACCGGCCACCAGAACCGGCTTTCCTTTGAGATTGTCATCTTCCGCCTGATGCACTGATGCGTAAAAGGCATTCATATCCACCAGGAAAATCGTCTTGTTTCCCATACGCCTATTATAGCAAAGAATCCGGATTTCCCAACCCGGATTCTTTGGTCCTTTTGTATCGGTACAAAAGGAATAGCTATTTCTAAACATCCATTTTTTGAATAATCTCACTGATCCAGTTCGCCATTTCCTGGCAGAATTCCCGCCGGTATTCCCCCCGATGCAACGTGTGTCCGCCATTGGGCCAAAGGCGGAAACGCCCGCCGCACCGCCGGACA
>SKMO01000075.1 GCA_007121025.1 Bacillota bacterium
ACAGGAGGCGTTATGGATAAGAGACGGGAAGAACGGTTGATCAACAGTGTGCGGATGCTCTCCGCAGAAGCGGTGCAAAAGGCGAATTCGGGGCACCCTGGGCTGCCCATGGGGGCCGCACCTCTGGGGTGTGTCCTCTGGTCTGATTTTCTGAAATTCAACCCGGCAGATCCGGAGTGGCCGGACCGGGACCGTTTTGTGTTGTCCGCAGGTCACGGGTCCATGCTCCTGTATAGCCTGCTTCACCTGTTTGGCTACGATCTGACCATTGAAGACATTCGCCAGTTCAGACAATGGGGAAGCCGCACACCGGGCCATCCGGAATACGGACATACTCCTGGGGTTGAAACCACCACAGGGCCCCTTGGACAAGGCCTGGCCAACGGCGTGGGGATGGCCGTTGCGGAGGCGCATCTGGCCGCAGTGTTTAACCGCCCAGGGCATCCGGTCGTGGACCACCGCACGTACGTTCTGGCGGGTGACGGCTGCATGATGGAAGGGATCAGCTCTGAAGCGGCGTCTCTGGCCGGAACACTGGGGCTGGGGAAGCTGACCGTTCTGTACGATTCCAACCGGATTTCCATTGAAGGGTCCACGGACCTTGCGTTTCGAGAAGATGTGGGCAAACGGTTTGAGGCCTACGGCTGGCAGGTTCTACGGGTAGACAATGGAAACGACACAGGGGCGATTCGTCGTGCGCTTCAGACAGCCAAAGAAGACCTTGGGCGCCCTGCAATGATTGAGGTTGTGACGGAAATCGGCTATGGGTCTCCGGCAAAACAGGGAACTGCCTCCGCCCATGGTGAGCCCTTGGGAGAGGACAATCTTGAAGACGCCAGGCGTTATCTTGGTTGGACAGAGGCAGCTTTTGAGCTTCCAGAGGAGATTCGGACGCTGGCGGCAGAAAGCCGGAACAAAGGAAAGCAGCACCAGGAAGAATGGAATGAACGGCTGGAAGCCTACTTCGCAGCGTACCCGGAGATGCGGACTGAGTGGAACCGGTGGTTTTCCCGGGAGGCACTGGAAGAAGTGCTTGGAGATGCGCCTCTTTGGGACGTGGACAAAGCGGATGCAAGCCGGGGGACATCCGGGGAGATCCTGAACCGACTGGCTCAACGGCTTCCCAACCTGATTGGCGGATCCGCAGACCTGGCGCCATCGACAAAAACGCTGATGAAAGGGCGGACGGATTTTTCCGCGGAAGATCCAACCGGCTCAAACATGCGGTTCGGAGTAAGAGAGCATGCGATGGGGGCTGTGACCAACGGGATGGCTCTGCACGGCGGGTTGCAGGTGTACGCGTCGACGTTCTTTGTGTTCACCGACTACATGAAACCGGCCATGCGGCTGACTGCGCTGATGGGTCTTCCAGTGACCTACGTGTTGACCCATGACAGCATCGGTGTGGGAGAGGACGGACCGACCCATCAGCCCATTGAACACCTGATGGCGCTAAGGGCCGTCCCCAACATGGTGGTCTACCGGCCGGCGGACGCCAGGGAGACAGCCATGGGTTGGAAAGCAGCGCTTCAAAGCCGCAGCATGCCGGTCTGTCTTGTTTTGACACGACAGAAGCTTTCGCTGCTTGAAGGAACTGGAGATGCGGCTCTCAAGGGCGGATACGTTCTACGGGACTCCCCTGGTAAACAACCGGACATTCTGCTGATGGGGACCGGCTCTGAGGTGGGACTTCTGGTTGAAGCTGCTCTCGAGCTGGAAAAGGATGGGGTTGCTGTCCGGGTGATCAGCATGCCGTCCTGGGAACTGTTTGAGCAACAGACCCTAGACTATCGAAACAGTGTGCTTCCTCCGGAGGTGACCCGGCGACTGGCCGTTGAGGCAGGAGCCGGTTTGGGCTGGCCCCGCTATACCGGCTCGGAAGGGGCTGTTATGGCCATCGACCGCTTTGGTGCATCGGCCCCGGGCGAACGGATCTTTCAGGAACTGGGATTCACTGCGGAGAAGGTGGCGTTGCGGGCCAGGGAAATGCTCGAATAACCAGAGCAGGGAAGCCCTCTACCCGGAGGGTTTTTCCTGAAACCAAAGTTGTTGGACATATAGACATGAAGCCGAAGTTTTGCTATAATCCGATTTAGAAGGCAAACACGTTAGTTGCGATTGAGAAGCAATTATTTTGAATAATTCAAAAAAAGGGAAGGATTCCTGAGGTGGGCATCGAACTTCTTATTTAGATGGACTTGTTTAACATCCGGACAAGATACAACTGAAAACGAGGCAAGGGGACGACAGATGATAGTAAACAGACAGCCACTTTATCTTCAGATCGTCAAGGAACTGGAGAACAGAATTGATGCAGAATTATACGAGGACGGGTCAAGATTGCCCTCGGAACCGGAGCTGGCAGAAGAGTTTGGTGTCAGCCGTGGAACGTTGCGCGAAGCCCTGGGGATCCTTGAAAAAGAAGGCTATCTGGTCAGAGAACATGGTAAGGGGTCTTTCGTCCGCAAGAAACACAAAGTTTTAGCAGGGATTGAAAAACTTGAAGGGCTGACTTCGACCATCCGAAACGCCGGGTACGAAGCTGGCGATGAAGTGTTGGACATCCGCTATGAAAAACTCAGCAAGGCCGAATGCAAAATGCTCAAACTTCCGCTGGATTCATGGGGCTTTGTGGTGGAAAGCATCCGAACCGCAGATGGAGTCCCGGTGATCTACTGTTATGATGTGGTCCCGGAAGAGATTGCGGGAACCATGGAAAACATGCAGCGGCGACTGGAGTATGAGTGCATGAGTGAATTCCTGCGGGATGGGACGCAGCACGCACCCACGCAATATGTCAGCACAGTGACGGCGGTACTTCCGGAAAAGCCGATCAACGAGATTCTCAAGGTTGACGACAGAACACCATTGATCAAGATGAGTGGTGTAATGTTGGATATAAATGGAAAGGTCCTCAATTTCGGGGATCAGTACTTTAATGGTGAGGCCTACCAGTTCCGACTGGTCAGGAAATAGATTTTACCGAAAGGGGTATGAAAATGAGTTTGGATTATGCAAAAATCAATGAGTTGGCAGAAGGGTACAAGGCAGACATGACCCGGTTCCTCAGAGACATGATCGCGATTCCCAGCGAATCCTGTGATGAGGAAAGAGTTGTGAAGCGCATCGCTGAGGAGATGGAGAAAGTCGGTTTCGACAAAGTGGAAATCGATCCCATGGGTAATGTGATCGGATGGATTGGAAACGGAAAAACCCTGATCGCTCTGGATGCCCACATTGACACTGTTGGAGTTGGGGAAATTGAAAACTGGGACATGGACCCTTACGAAGGAAAAGAAGAGGGCGATGTTATTTACGGCCGTGGTGGCAGTGACCAGGAAGGCGGCATGGCCTCCATGGTATACGCCGGGAAAATCATTAAAGACCTGGGACTGGAAGACGACTACACGGTGATGATGGTCGGTTCTGTTCAGGAAGAAGACTGCGACGGGCTGCCCTGGCAGTACATTATCGAGGAAAGCAAAATCAGACCGGAATTTGTGGTGAGCACCGAGCCCACAGACGGCGGTATTTACAGAGGACAGAGGGGGCGGATGGAGATTCGCGTGGAAGTGCGCGGCATCAGCTGTCACGGTTCTGCTCCTGAAAGAGGCGACAACGCCATTTACAAAATGGCTCCCATCATCATGGAGCTCAAGGCACTGAATGCCAACCTGCTGGACAACGAATTCCTGGGCAAAGGAACGTTGACCATCAGTGAAATCTTTGGCAAGACACCATCTCGCTGTGCAGTGGCGGACGGTTGTGCCATCTCTGTAGACAGAAGACTGACTGATGGAGAAACCTGGCAGGAAGCACTGGAACAGATTAGAAGACTGCCTTCAGTCATCGAGAATAAAGCGGTGGTCAGCCTGTACAAGTATGAGAGACCGTCCTGGACGGGCTTGGTGTACCCCACGGACTGCTACTTCCCCACATGGGTTTTGCCGGAAGAGCATCCCGCCTGTCAGACGCTGGTTACAGCGCATAAGAATCTGTTCAACGAAGATGCCAGAGTGGACAAGTGGACGTTCTCGACCAATGGTGTTTCCATCATGGGCCGTCACGACATCCCTGTGATTGGTTATGGACCTGGACACGAGGCAGAAGCCCACGCGCCCAACGAAAGAACCTGGAAGAGCGAGCTGGTGAAAGCCTGCGCCATGTACGCTGCGCTTCCCAAGGTTTACATTGAGAACTACAAAAAGTAAGTCATTCGCATCATGGCGGGAGAAGGATAAGCTGTAGCCAATAAAGGCGCAAGCCTTTGACAACCATCTTTTTTCGGGTTCCGGCGCAAGCCGGAACCCACTCCACCATTGAGCTAGGAGGATACTGATGAGCGATAAGATGACCGCAATTGCTTTTGGGGATCTGATTGACTGGATGTTCCAGGAACATGCCAGCGAGAAGTCGATTTTTGGGATTCCGCAAAGCAAATTTTACAAGCGCAACAATGATGCTCGCATCACCTTATTTGAAGAAGAGATGGAAACCCCTGTAGGGCCGGCAGCTGGTCCCAACACTCAGTTGGCCCAGAACATTGCTGCTTCCTACCTAGGCGGTTCCCGTTTTTTTGAATTGAAGACTGTCCAGATTCTGGACGAATTGGAGTTTCCAAAGCCCTGTATCAAGGCGGAGGATGAATGTTACAATACGGAATGGTCCACGGAGCTATCAATTACGGGCGCCTTTGAGGAATACGTTAAAGGATGGTTTCTTTTGTATGTGCTTGAAAAAGAATTCGGATTCGCCGACCAGAAATCATTTATGTTCAACATGAGTGTCGGATATGATCTCGAGGGAATCAAGTCCGAGAAAGTGGATGCGTACATTGAAGGCATGAGAGATGCGTCATCCACGGAAATTTTCCAGGATTGCAAACAGGCGTTGGCCGATCGGCTGGATCAGTTTGAAAACATTGACCAAAGCTTTATCGATTCCATTTCACCGAACATCTGCAATTCCATCACCTTGTCCACCATGCATGGATGTCCCCCGGATGAGATTGAAGCGATCTGCAAATACCTCATCGGGGAAAAGAAAATCCATACATTCCTGAAGATGAACCCCACTCTGTTGGGTTACGACTATGTGCGCAGCACCTTCGATGAGATGGGCTATGATTACATTTCGCTGAAAGAAGAATCATTCACGCACGATTTGCAGTACGAAGACGGAATCGCAATGCTGAAGCGTCTGCGGGTTCTGGCAAAGGAACACAGTCGTGAGTTTGGTGTCAAACTGTCCAACACCCTGCCGGTACAGATTACCCGTTCGGAGCTTCCGGGCGAGGAAATGTATATGTCCGGGCGTTCACTTTACCCGCTGACCATTAATCTGGCGTACAAGCTTGCCAGTGAGTTCGGGGGAGATCTCCAGATTTCCTTCTCCGGTGGTGCGGATGCATTCAACATTCAGGACATTTATGAAACCGGCATCCGGCCGATTACGGTGGCCACCACCATTCTTAAGCCGGGCGGGTACATGCGTCTGAAGCAGATGGCGGAGATCTTTCCGGTCATTGAAAGCAGTCAGGGCATTGATCTTGCAAAGTTGGGCGTGCTGGCGGAAAACGCCAAAAAAGACATCAACCATGTGAAAGACAGAAGAACCACTGATTCCCGCAAGACCGATTTGGAGCTTCCGCTGCTGGATTGTTTCATGGCACCCTGCACTGTGGGCTGTCCGATTGAGCAGGACATTCCACAGTATCTCCAGTTGGTTTCAGAAAAGCGTTACGACGAAGCGTTTCGTGTGATTACGGCTAAGAATCCTCTCCCTGGCATCACGGGAACCATCTGTGATCACCAGTGTATGTTTAAATGCACCCGTTTGGACTACGATGCATCTCTGCATATCCGGGAAATGAAAAAAGTGGCCTTCGACAACGCTGCTTCGGCTTATACGGATGCGTTGGCGGCAGCATCAGCCAAATGCAAAGCGCGAGCCGTGGTTGTTGGTGCCGGCCCCGCGGGCATGAGTTTTGCCTGGTTCCTGAAACGTAACGGCATGGATGTGACGGTTCTTGACGCCCGGCAGAAGCCCGGTGGAACGGTTACCCACATTATTCCGGAATTCAGAATTCCACAGACCACCATTGATGCGGACTACGAGATGATCCGCAAGGCGGGCGTGGACTTTCAGTTTGGCGTTGATCCCGACTTTTCTGTAGATGAATTGAAAAAGGAATACGATTATGTGTTCCTGGGCATCGGGGCAACCAAAGAAAACACGATCCGCGTGGAATCAGACAGAGATGTCCTGAATGCTGTGAAATTCCTGGAAGACTACAAGGAAGAAAAGGTGGGGAATCTTGGCCGCCACGTGGTTGTCGCCGGTGCCGGAAACACGGCCATGGACACAGCCAGGGCAGCTAAGCGGATCCCGGGCGTGGAAACCGTATCCATTGTGTATCGGCGGACCAAAGCACAGATGCCTGCTGACAGGGAAGAACTGGAGTTTGCCGCTGGGGATGGTGTGCTGTTCAAAGAGTTGTTGAACCCGGTGAGCCTGAAACAGGGGAAACTGACCTGTGAAATCATGGAGCTTGGAGAACCGGATGAATCCGGCCGAAGAAGACCGGTTGGGACCGGCCAGACCACAGAAGTGGATTGCGATACCCTGATTTCGTCCATCGGTGAAAAAATCGATACGGCCGTTCTGGAGAAAAATGGAATCGGCCTGGACGCAGACGGCTATCCTGCGTTGAATGATGCCAACATGACCAGTGTCAAAAACGTCTATCTGGGCGGAGACGCCCGCAAAGGCCCATCCACGGTGGTGAAAGCCATTGCGGATGCAACGCTGGCAGCCCGGGATGTACTGGCCCGTGAAGGACTCGAGCTGGATCTTTCGATCGAAGACATCGAACAGGGTGCTGAAGCCATCTGGGCAAAAAAAGGTGTCCTGGTGGATCAGCTGATGACTGAGCAGGAAGGTGATCGTTGCCTGAGCTGCCACACCATTTGTGAGATCTGCATGGAAGTCTGCCCGAACAGGGCAAACGTCACCGTGGAAATCGACGGAAGAAAACAAATCCTGCATGTCGATGGGATGTGCAACGAGTGTGGAAACTGCGAGGTGTTCTGCCCGTATGCGGGAGCGCCGTACAAGGAGAAATTCACACTGTTCTGGTCTGAAAAGGACTTTGAGGACTCTGAGAATCCTGGTTTTGTAATGCTTCGGGATGGACAGAATCCGAAATTCAAGTTAAGATTAAACACAATAAGTGTGATTGAGTTTGACAAAAATGGCAAATGCGATGACGGAAATCTTGATCCGGCTGTGGCGTCTTTTGTCTATCAGTCATTCAAGGATTACAACTGGATGTTCGTTCAGGCTTAATGGTCACCTGAACGGCAGGCTGGAACCTGCCGTTCAGGAAACTGCATAATACGAATAGTTTGCCTCAAGGCAGACTCATCATTGAGGCTGATTGTTCAGCCTCAATGTTTAAATTCCGGATAAATCTGCCGTGATGAAGGAAAACCGTATGCAAGAGTTGAACCTAATTAAGGTAAGACTTATGAGAAAGGGATGGAGGGATTCACATGATGATCATTGGTAATGGAAGACTTGTAACCCGCAGTGAAGCGTTGCCCTATTTGGACGACGGTGCAGTGGCCATCGAAGGGAATAAGATTTTGGCGGTGGGCAAAACAGAGGAAATCAGGAAACAGTATCCTGGTGCCGAGTATATGGATGCGCGGCGCCGGCTGATCATGCCTGGAATGATCAATGGACACCATCACTATTACAGCACCATGGCCCGGGGAATGCCAAACGACAGTCCTCCGGCGATGAAGTTCTCGGATATCCTCAAGGGCCTGTGGTGGCGGTTGGACAAACAACTGACCCTGGAGGATGTGTATTACAGCGCAGCGATTCCCATGGTCGAGCAGATTAAAAACGGTGTGACCACTGTGTTTGACCATCACGCCAGTCCCTATGCAGTCCGTGGAAGTCTGGCCAAAGTCGTGGAGGCTGCAGACAACTTTGGAATCAGAAGCAGTGTCTGTTATGAGGTGTCCGACCGCGACGGTGAGAAGGCAGCCAGTGAAGGCATTGATGAGAATGTGGAAATCATCAAGCTTGCTCAAAGCCGGGATGACGATATGATCAAAGGAATGTTCGGGCTGCATGCGTCTATGACTGTTTCCGATGAGACCATGAAAAAGTGTGTGGCCGCTATGGAAGGCCTGGATGCCGGTTTTCACGTGCACACGGCAGAAGGCATCGAAGATGTTGAAGACAGCCTGGAAAAATACGGCAAACGGGTGGTGGAGCGCTGGAACGATTACGGAATCCTGCATCCCAAGTCGATTGCGGTTCATTGTGTTCACGTGGATGACAAGGAGATTGACATTCTGGCTGACACGAAGGTGGCGGTTGTGCACAATCCGGAGTCCAATATGGGCAACGCGGTGGGTTGCACACCGGCAATGAAAATGATGGAACGTGGTGTGAATGTGGGTCTGGGAACGGATGGCTTTACGTTTGACATGTTTGAATCATGGAAGGTCGGCAACCTGATTCATAAGCATGTTCTGCAGGATTCAAAGGTGGCCTGGGGAGAGATTCCCACCATGTTGTTTGAAAACAATGCGCGAATGGCCAACTTGCATTTTGATGGGCAGGTCGGAAAACTTGAAGAAGGCTATTATGCGGATGTCATTCTGGTCAATTACAATCCGCCAACCCGCATGGATGAAAGCAATCTGGACGGGCATCTGCTGTTTGGTGTGTCCGGACGCCATGTGGAGACCACAATGGTGAACGGCAAGTTTCTGATGATTGACAGGGAGCTGCAAAATATTGACGAAGAACGAATCTATAACAGGGCCAGAGAGCTGTCGGATGCACTCTGGAAGCGATTCTAATCAATGAAGGAGAGAGGGAATATGGACTACAAAGTGGTAGGCAAAGGTGTCAGGCGAGCTGACGCCGTGGCCAAGGTCACCGGGAAAGCCAAGTATACCGGTGACATCCCGGAGAAGGGTATGCTTTATGCCAAGCTCTTTCGGGCAACCATCGGCCATGGTTACGTAAAGAGTATCGACACGTCCAAAGCAGAAGCCATGGATGGGGTCGTGAAGGTCGTGACCTACAAAGACGTGCCTGATATCAAGTATCCTACAGCCGGCCATCCCTATTGCCGGGACCCCAAACATCAAGACTGCGCTGATCGTAAGATGTTGTCTGACAAAGTACGGCTGTACGGAGATGAGATTGCGGCCGTGATTGCCACGAGTGAATTGACAGCAGCCAAAGCGTTGAAACTGATCGAAGTGGAATACGAAGAACTCCCGGTGCTTCTCGACGCTGAAGAAGCCATGAAGGATGGAACACCTGAGATCCATGAAGGGGTCAAGAACAACATTCTTGCAAAAAGTGGTTACGATGTTGGGGACATTGATATCGAGGAAGCCTTTGCCCGAGCAGATCACATTGTGGAGGGGGTCTACGAGACGGCTCCTGTGCAGCATTGCCATATGGAGAATCACATAGCGTATGCCTACATGGACAGCCGGGACCGGATTGTGGTTGTGACTTCCACCCAGATCCCTCATATTTGCAGACGCATTCTCGCCCAGTCAATGGACCTGCCCATGGGACGGTTCAGAGTGATCAAGCCGGTCATCGGCGGGGGATTCGGGGCCAAGCAGGATGTGGTCCTTGAGCCTGTGGTGGCATTTTTGACCACTCAGGTGGACGGGCGTCCGGTGATGCTTGATCTGCAACGAGAAGAGTGCATGGCTTGGACGAGAACACGTCACGGGGTTAAGTTTCACATTAAAACCGGGGTCAGCAAAGAGGGCCGATTTTTGGCCCGGCAGGCCAGAATCATTTCCACAAACGGGGCATATGCCTCTCACGGTCATTCCATCGCCGCCAAGGAAAGCACGGAGTTTTTCCGGTTTTATCCGGCGGAGCTGGCCACCAAGTGTGATGCCTACACGGTGTATACCAACATGGCAACGGCCGGAGCGATGCGCGGCTATGGTGTTCCGCAGGTGGCGTTTGCCATGGAGTCTCATGCAGACGATATCGCGAAGGCCTTGAACATGAATCCGGTCGAGATCCGGGAAAAGAACATGATCAAAGAAGGAAGCACAGATCCCCGGACAGGAGTGACATTCCATACCTGTAAGTTGACTGAATGCATTGATATTGCCAAAAAACACATTGATTACGATCGTAAGCGGGAAGAGTACGCAGAACAGGCCGGTGATGTCCGCCGGGGAGTTGGGCTGGCCATTTTCGGTTACGGTTCAGGAACCTGGCCTGTGTCCCTGGAAATCGGGGGTGCCCGGATCACCATGAACCAGGACGGTTCAGTCCAGCTGTTTATGGGAGCGACGGAAATCGGACAGGGAGCTGAAACGGTCTTTTCGCAGATGGCTGCCGAGACCATCGGTCTGCCTTACGAATATGTGACCATTGAAACAACCAATGACACGGACATCAGTCCGTTTGACACAGGGGCGTATGCCTCCCGTCAGTCCTATGTATCCGGACAGGCGGTGAAAAAAGCGGCCTTTGAAGTGCGGGAAAAAGTCCTGGAGCGTGCCGGCAGCCGGTTTGACATGAAACCAGAGGATCTGGACATTGTGGACGCCAATATCGTGCGGAAAAAAGACGGGGTTGCCCTGACGGATTTGGCGGACGTTGCCCTGGACTCGTACTACTGCACCAAGACGGCTTGTACGATTTCGTCTGATGTGACCTCTCTGGTAGAGACCAACGCACTGTCCTTTGGGTGTACCGCGGCAGAAGTGGAGGTTGACCTGAAGACCGGGAAAGTGGACATTCTCAACATCATCAGTGTTCATGACAGCGGGAAAATTCTGAACCGGACCACGGCGG
Organism: Bacillota bacterium; assembly: GCA_007121025.1. Lineage (GTDB taxonomy): Bacteria > Bacillota > TC1 > TC1 > UBA5767 > SKMO01. Next base: position 10,870 of record SKMO01000075.1, read on the forward strand.
AAGGACAGGTGCACGGCGGCATGAGCATGAGTGTGGGCATGGCCCTGGCTGAAGTGATGCTCTATGATCCCAGAACCGGCAAGCCGCGCAACAACAATCTGCTGGACTATAAAATGCCAACCATGATGGACACGCCCCACTGGGATGTGGAATTCGTCGAGTCCCACGACCAGACGGGTCCTTACGGGAACAAATCCCTGGGAGAACCGCCGGCCATTTCGCCGGCTCCGGCCCTGCGGAATGCGATTTTCAATGCCACGGGGATTGCATTCAACAGCACACCGATGAATCCGCAGAATCTGTTTGAACGGTTTAAAGAAGAAGGGCTCGTATAGGGGGGGAAGCAATGTTTGATATTAGCGGTTACAAAGAGGCCTTGAGCCTGGAGGAAGCCAAAAGCTTTCTCAAAGAGAACCCGGACGCCAGGATTATTGCCGGCGGCACCGACCTGCTGATTGAGATCCGTGACGGGGAGCACAGCGGCGCACAACTTCTGGGAATTTCCAGAATTGAGGAGATGAACAGGATCTACAAGGATGCTGAAGACAATGTGCACATCGGACCGGGTGTGACCTTCACCCAGTTGGAGGAAGATGAGATCGTGGGAACCCTCTTTCCCTATCTGGGAAAAGCAGGGGGAACCATGGGGGGACCCCAGATCCGAAACGTGGCCACCGTGGGAGGCAACTTATGCACAGGGGCCACCTCCGCAGACAGTGCATCGATGTTTCTTTGTCTCAACGCCCAGCTGAAGCTTGAAACGGCAGATGGGCAGAGAACAATCCCTGTGACGGAATTTCATCAGGGTCCCGGGCAGGTGGATTTAAATCCCGGGGAGATCCTGACAGACATCATCATCAGCAGGGAAAACTATGAGGGCTTTGGCGGAAAATACATTAAGTTCAGTCAGAGAAACGCCATGGACATCGCCACGTTGGGGTGTGCCACCATGGTTAAGGTGAAAGATGGGCGGTTCGAAGAACTTCGGCTGGCCTACGGTGTGGCGGCCCCCACACCGGTGCGGTGTCCGTCTGCGGAGCAGACCGCCGTGGGTCTTGAGGTCAACGTTGACAGCATTGAGAAGATTGCTGCGGCCGCACTTAATGACGTAAAGCCCCGGGACTCCTGGCGTGGTTCCAAGATCTTCCGGGAACAGTTGGTGCAGGAACTGGCCAAGCGGGCCATCGCAAAAGCGGCTGCAGCAGCAGGAGGTGGACAGGATGCATAAGAAGATTCAGATTACGGTCAATGGCGAGCCTCATACATTGGAAGTCGATGTCAGGGAGTCTCTGATGGAGGTGTTGCGCAACCGGATTCACATGACATCCGTAAAACAGGGATGTGGTGTGGGCGAGTGTGGCGCCTGCGCGGTCATCGTGGACGACCTGACAGTGGATTCCTGCATTTATCTGGCTGTCTGGGCAGACGGAAAGGCCATCCGGACTGTCGAAGGGCTGGCAGAGGGACGAAAACTGTCCAAAATGCAGCAGGCATTCGTCGATGAGGGAGCCGTGCAGTGCGGGTTTTGTATCCCTGGATTTCTGATGACGGCCACGGAACTGTCTGAACAGGACAAGGAAATGAGCCGGGATGAGATCAAGCGGGCGTTGTCCGGCCATCTTTGCAGGTGCACCGGTTACCAAAAGATTCTGGAAGCCACGGAGAAAGGCCTGAAAGGATAGTGTGTTTCAGCCAATGGCCGCGGGCCATTGGCTGTTTTTGATGAAAGGTGATGTGGATATGAGTCAAATAGAGTTTCACCTCAATGGAGAAGCACTCAGTGTGGAAACCGACGAGAAAAAAACCCTGATGCAGTTTCTCCGGGAAGAACGGGAACTGTTCAGTGTGAAAAATGGTTGCGCCAAGGGACAGTGCGGGGCCTGTACCGTGATCATTGATGGAAAGGCCAAACGGGCCTGTCTGGTGAAAATGGGGAAAGTGGCGGGGTCTTCGGTGGAAACGCTGGAGTCGCTCCACAAAGACGGTCAGCTGCACCCATTGCAGCAGGCCATGGTTCAGGAAGGGGCCATCCAGTGCGGGTTCTGCACCCCCGGGGTCATCATGGCCGCCAAGGCGCTTCTCGATGAAAACCCGGATCCCATGGAGGACGAGATCCGGACGGCACTGAAATTTAATCTGTGCCGATGCACCGGGTATGCGTCGATCATCCGGGCGGTCCGTCTGGCGGCTGCTGTCATGGCGGGTAAAGCTTCTTTTGCTGATCCTGAGCCGCAGGGCGGACTGGGTACATCGCCGGTGCGTAAAGATGCGGTGGCCAAGGTGATGGGGCTTCCGCTGTACACCGATGATAAATCCTACCCGGATATGCTGTATGGAAAACTGCTGTACACAGCACATCCCCGGGCGAAGATCCTGTCCATTGATACGGCTGAAGCGTCCGGGTTGGACGGTGTGGTCCGGGTGGCCACCCATGAGGACATTCCCGGCAGCAAGGTGTTCGGTCTTTTGAAGCCGAACCAGCAGATCCTTGCTCAGACGGAAACACTGTACATCGGGGACCCGGTGGCCGTGGTTTACGCTGAGACCCCGGAAGCGGCTGAGGCGGCTGTGGCAAAAATTCAGGTGGACTATGAAGAGCTTCCCGGGATTTACAATCCGATGGAGGCCATTGCCTCCGAGCCCATGAGTTACCATGGGAAGAAGACGATCAGTGAAACCCGGGTCAACCGGGGGGACATTGAGGCGGGATTTGTGCAGGCAGATGTGGTTCTGGAAGGAGACTTCCATGTTCCCTTTGTGGAACACGCCTATCTGGAGCCGGAAGCAGGCCTGAGTTATTACGATGATGAAGAGCGTCTGGTTCTGATCAGCTCCAACCAGGGATCCTATCCGTTTAAGCATATGGTGATGGATATGCTGGGGTTGCCCGACGAAAAGGTCCGGGTGATTGCGGCTCCTGCAGGTGGTGCGTTTGGTGGTAAGGAAGAGCCCACTGTTCAGCTGCACTGCGCCCTGGGCACATTTCTCACCGGCCGGCCGGTGAAGATCACCATGACCCGGGAGGAGTCCATTGCCGCATCGACCAAACGTCATGCCGAATGGCTTCACTACAAAGTGGGGGCGAACAAGTCCGGTGAACTGGTGGCCTTTGATGCCGATATTCTGGTGGACACCGGTGCCTACGATTCTCTGGGTGCCCCGGTGGTCTTCCGGACCGGGGTCTGCACGGCCGGACCGTACACCGTCCCGCATGTCCGGACGAAATCCACCGGATACTACACCAACAATCCGCCGGCCGGAGCGTTCCGGGGCTTTGGAAGCACCCAGGTGGCCTTTGCGGCAGAGATCATGATGGACCGCCTGGCCGAAGCCATCGGGATGGATCCGGTGGCCTTCCGGTTGAAGAACGCCCTGCGTCCCGGCTGGCAGACCATTACCGGTCAGACCGCCGGAGAGGACACCGGCCTGATTGAAACACTGGAAGCGGTCAAAGCGGCTTACGAAAACGAAAAAGAGCGCTTCCAGCCTTCCGGTCCGGGGAAAAAGATCGGCGTTGGGTATGCCTGTGCATACAAAAATGTGGGTCTGGGAACCGGCCTGCGGGACGCCGCTGGAGCCTATGTCGAACTGAAAGACGGAAAAATCATGCTCTACCACGGAGTTGCAGAAATGGGGCAGGGCCCGGCGACGGCCATGGCCCAGATTCTTGTGGAGGCCACGGGGATCCCGTACGCGGCCATTGATGTTGTATCCAATGACACCGGGCGGTGCCCGGACGGCGAAGAAACCACGGCATCCCGGCAGACCTATATTTCCGGGAATGCGGTGAAGACAGCCGGTGAGGAATTCTACCGCAAACTCAAAGGCTACATCAAGAACCACTATGGCCTTGAAAAAGCCCATATGAAGTTTGGCGCCGACGGGGTGACCGATGATTTGACCGGAAAAACCATCACCTGGCAGGAACTGTCTGACCGGCTGGACCGGGAAGGCGTGGAAATCCGGGCTGAGTATGATTACGCAACGAATCCCACAGTGCCTCTGCCGGCCAACAATCTCCCGGCAGAAGGAGACAATCCGGATGATTACAAGATCCACAACACCTACTGCTTTGGCTCCCAGGCCATCGTGGTGGAAGTGGACGAAGAAACCGGTGCGTACAAGGTGCTCAAAGTCTATGCGGCCAACGATGTGGGCCGTGCGGTCCACCCCCAGATGGTCCTGGGACAGATCGAAGGGGGCGCCATGATGGGCGTTGGCTATGGGACCAGTGAGAAGTTTCTGACTGATCAGGGTCGGGTTGTGACAGACAACCTGAACCGTTGTGGTGTTCCCAAGATTACGGACGCGCCGGAAATTGAGGCCATCTTCGTGGAAAAGAACATCGATGATGGGCCGTTTGGCGCCAAAGGGATGGCAGAACTGCCCGTGAATCCGGCGGCCCCGGCCATCGCGAATGCCATTTACAATGCGGTGGGGGCCCGGTTGACGGAACTTCCGATCACTAAAGAGAAGGTTCTCGCGAAACTGCAGAATAAGTAAACCCAACCCGATGTTGTGCTTCAACCCAAACGACAGAACCGCAAGGCGAAAGACACCAAGCTTTCGCCTTTGGTTTGCCGGGTTTGCCGGGAAGGCAGAAAACCACAGGATATGTAGAATTGACAAAAGCAAAGAGCGACAGTATCATATAAATAATTGAGATTCGAATGGGAGCACTCATTAAAGGAGGATGTATGTATGTCTAAGAAAAAGTTTGAGAGAACGAAACCTCACGTGAATATCGGAACCATCGGCCACGTTGACCACGGGAAAACGACCCTGACAGCGGCGATTTCCATGACCATGGCCAAAGAAGGCGGCGCGGACGTCAAAGGCTACGATCAGATTGACAATGCCCCTGAGGAAAGACAAAGAGGGATTACGATCAACACGGCGCACATTGAGTACGAGACGGAGAAC
>SKMO01000197.1 GCA_007121025.1 Bacillota bacterium
CAGCGCATCTCGGCGCTCCGGCGCATCCTCGATCCAGCCCGCCGAGGTGACGTCCTGGTCCCGGTGGCCGGGGGGTACGCCCTCCACCTCGACGCGGAGCGGATCGACGCGCGCCGCTTCACCCGGCTGGCAGCGACGGGCCGCGGCCAGCTCCAGCGAGGCGAGGCCCCTGCCGCCAGCCGCACCCTCGCGGAGGCGCTTGGACTGTGGCGGGGCCCGGCACTGGACGGCTACGCCGACGAGCCCTGGGCCAGCGCCGAGGTGGCACGGCTGTCAGAGCTGAGGCTGACAGCCCTGGAGGATCGCATCACCGCCAGGTTGCAGCTGGGTGAGGGCGAGGAGCTGGTGCCGGAACTGAGTGAGCTGGTCGCGTCCAACCCGCTCCGGGAGCGCTGCATCGCACAGCTCCTGCACGCGCTGTACAGGGCAGGACGTCAGTCGGAGGCGCTGGTCGTCTACGAACGCACCAGGGAGCGGCTGGCGGAGGAGCTCGGTGCCGATCCGAGCCCGATGCTCCAGCGGCTGCACGGCCGGATCCTCAGCCAGGATCCGGCGCTGGACGCACCGGCGCCGTCCCAGCCGGCCGCCACCATCCCGCGGCCCGAGCCATCCCTGGCCCCGACCGCCACCGGCCCCGCCCCAGACGCCACCGGCCCCGCCCCAGACGCCACCGGCCCCACCCTCACCGGCGGGGCCAGCGGGAACCTGCCCGCCGGGCTGGTGCCGGTGATCGGCCGGGACGACGACCTGGCCCAGCTCAGGATCCGGCTCTCGGAGCACCGGCTGGTGACCCTGACCGGACCCGGCGGTGCCGGCAAGACGACCCTGGCGTTGGCACTGGCCCAGAGCATCGAGGTACCGGCCGACGGCGCGTGGTTCGTCCCCCTGGCCAGCCTGCCCGCCGGTGCGGAGATCGTCGGGGCTGTGACCACGACCCTCGGCCTGCCCGGCGGTGGACTCGGCACCCCCGGGTTCGGAGCACCATCGCTGGCCACCGCGATCGCAGACCGATCGCTGCTGCTGGTCCTCGACAACGCGGAGCACGTCGTCGATGCCGTCGCCGAGCTGGCCCAGGAACTGCTGCTGCGCGCCCCGCGGCTGCAGCTGCTCGTCACGAGCCGGGAGGTCCTGCGTGTCCCGGGTGAACAGGTGGTCGAGGTGCCAGCGCTGGCCACCCCTGAGCTCGGCGCGACGGACCCGGCGGCGATCGCCACCAGCCCCGCCGTGCAGCTGCTGGTCGCCCGCGCGAAGGCGCACACTCCCTCCTTCGCCCTCGAGCCGTCAACGGCACCCGCCGCCGCTCGGCTCGTGCAGCAGTTGGACGGCATCCCCCTCGCGATCGAGCTCGCCGCCAGCCGTCTCAGGGTGCTCTCGCTGCCGGAGCTCACCAGGCAGCTCACCCGCCACCTCGCCAGCGCCGTCCCGGGACCGCCAGCGGCGAGCGCGGAGGGTGGCACCGTCAGCACACCGGGTGCGACCAAGCCCGGCCGGTCGGCGGAGGCGAGCGACCGGGACGAGGGACTGCTGGGACTCCTGTCGTCACGCACCCGGGGGGTGCCGGAGCGTCAACGGAGCCTGCGCGGCGCCCTCGACTGGAGCTGGGCGCTGCTGGATGCGGAGCTGCAGCGGGCGTGGGCCGCGCTGTCGGTGCCACCCGGCCGGTGCTCCCTGCCGACCGCCGCCGAACTGTTGACCGCTGCCGGGGTTGGCGGGCACCACCTCGACGTCCTGGGCGAGCTCGCCGACCGGTCGGTGGTGTCGATCGACACCACCTCCGCGCCCACCTGGATCGGGATGCTCGAGACGGTACGGGCCTACGGGCGAGAGCAGCTGGCGGTGCTCGGACTCACCGACGCGGTCGCCGCGCGGCACGCCGACCTCGTCGAGCGGGCACTGGCCGCCGCGATCCACACCGACGACCCGGCCGCGTACGCCATCGACCTCGACGCCCTCACCGCCTGGCGCGACGATGCCCGAGCGGCCATGTCGTGGGCCGCCGCCGCCGGCGACCGGCGCTGCATCCAGCGGCTGGCCGGACAGCTCGGCTGGTCCTGGGTCCTGCACGGGTTGGCCGGCGAGGGCCTGGCCTGGCTCGACCGTGGCCTCGGCGACATCGAGGCAGCCGAGGCGGCGGTGGCTGCAGAGGGTGCCCGGGCGGTGGATCCGGCCGCCGTGCTCTGGGCCAGTGGGCTGCGCACCGCACGGCCCGACGACCAGGCCACGAGGTGGGCCGCGCTGTCGCTGCAGGTCGCTGATCGACCGGAGGATCTGGTGTTCGCCGGGGTGTTCGCGGCCGCCCACCACGCCCGCAACGGTGAGGTGGCCGCGCTCGCCGATCTCTGGGCCGACGTCGAGGCCCGGGCCGTGGCCCTCGGCGGCTGGCCCCTCGGGTTCCTCCGGCTGATCGGCGCACAGCTCGCGCGGATGACCGGCCGACTCCAGGACGTCGGCCCGCAGGCCGAGGAGGCCTACGCGCTGCTGACCCGCACGGGGCCAGGGTGGGCCGAGGCGTACGCGATCGACCTGGTGATCGAGGGGGTGTCGGAGGCCGGGGAGCACGAACGGGCGCGGGCCCTGGCGACCCGCGGGCTGCACCTGTGCCGTGCCGCGGGGAGCCCGGAGCTCGAAGGTCGGCTGCTCCTGCAGCTCGGCGTCGCCGAGCACCACCTCGGTGCGCGCGAGCTGGCCCGGGACCACGTGGAGCGGGCGATCGGACTGATCGCCCGTGCGAGCGGGTTCGACCCCACCACCCAGCTCGAGGGTGCCGCCTGGGACGACGTCGCCGGGGTCGGCGCGACGAGCCCGCCGACACCGGACGACCGGCGACCCGGGCCCGACGGCACCAGCCTCGGGTTCGCGCACCTGACCGCAGGTGTGCTGGCACGGCAACGTGGTGACCTGCCCGCCGCCGGATCCCACCTGGCAGCCGCAGCCGAGCTGCTGGCAGGGAGCCCGACGTCCTACGGGCGGGCCTGGGCCGCGACCGAACGCTGCCTCACGGCGGTGGCCGCCGGGGACCTGGAGGTGGCGCCGTCCCACGGCGAGCGGGCGGTCGCCCTGGCCCGCGAGGCCGGCGAGCCGGACCTGCTGCGGCGCGCGGTGGCAGCGCTGGAGGAGGCCAACGCCTCTCGCAGCTGAGGGCGGTCCCTGGCCGGGGAGGCTCACAGCCGCGTCGGCGTCGGTCCTGCGACGGGCGTCACGTCGCGCACAGGCGTGCCAGCTCCCGGTCGAGGATGTCGACGGGGTCGAGGCCGGCGGCCTGCTCCAGGATCCGGGTCCGCTCCGCCGTGGACAGTCGGGCTCTGACCAGGTCGCGGTAGTGGGTGTAGACGGCGTGGCTGGCGGGGCTGCGGACGTTTCCCCGGAAGGTGGCGAGGATCTCGGAGGCCCGTTGGTGGTGGCCAGCATGGTGGGCGAGCGCGGCGAAACCGACCAACACATCACGGTCGAGCAGCTGCATCGGCGAGGAGCGGATCTGGCTGGCCGCGTCCGCCAGGTGCTGCCGGGCCGCCTCGAACCCTCCGTTCGTGGCGGCGACGAGCGCCCGAACGAGCGACCAGCGGTAGTCCCAGAGGGCGTCGTGGGGGTCGAGGTCGCTGGGTCGGGGTACCGCCAGTGCCTCCTGCTGCTCGCCGAGCAGGTGCCGGACGAGCATGAGCTCCGCAGCGGAGAACCCTTCGCCCTCGCACGTCAGGTCCTGCAGGAGGTCGGCCGCCTCGGCCAGGCGACCCTCCATGACCAGGCCCAGTGGGAGCTGGGTCCGCAGCCCCGGGCGCAGCATGGTCGCCGATAGGGGCAGCTCTGTCAGGGCTTCCTCGACCAGGCCCGGGATGCGTCGTGGAGCGAAGATCGTGCAGACGTTGGCGAGGACGGCGGTCGCCGCGCCGTGCACCACCGGATCGCTCGCAGCCTCCTTCGCGGCCTGGCCGAGCTCCAACTGGTCGTGGAAGCGTCCCCGGCAGTTCGCGTTGATGGCTGATGCGGTGAGGTACAGGGCGCGCTCATCCCGATCTTCGAGCGCGGCGGCGATATCCCGGCGGCCGAGGTAGCGGCCGGCGGCGTCGACGAACCCGGCGTAGCCCAGCACCGTCGGGATGCGGGCGGCCAGACGCCCCACCTCGACCTGGAGGTCCTGGCGGTCGAGCCAGTCGAGCGCGGCCAGGTGGTTGCCGAGATCGCTGTCATCCTCGGTCGTCACACCCCAACGCGGTAGGTCGTCGAACCGTGGGGGGTGGGTCAGGGCCCGGCCGAGGAAGTGTCGGGCATGGCTGCGACGTCGGATCGCCAGCTCGCCGGCATCCGCGAGGCGGTCCTGGGCGTAGAGCCGCACGGTCTCCAGCAGCCGGTAGCGCGGCTGTCCGCTGGCCTGGTCGACCTCGACCAGCGAGCTGCGTACCAACGTGGCGAGACGATCGAGCGTGTCATGGTCGCTTCGCTCGACGACCGTGGCGAGGGCCTCGGCGTCGAACCCGCCCACGAACACCGCCATGGACCGCAACACCACCTGTTCCTCCGCCTCGAGCAGCTCGTAGCTCCAGTCCATGGTCGCCTGCAACGTCTGGTGGCGTCCGAGCGACCGGCGGCCACCGGTCAGCAACCAGAACCGGTCGTCGAGCCGCTCTGCGATCGCGGCCGGGGTGAGATGCGACGTGCGGGCTGCGGCCAGCTCGATCGCCAGCGGGATGCCGTCGAGCCGACGACAGATCTCCTCCACCGCCTC
>SKMO01000072.1 GCA_007121025.1 Bacillota bacterium
AGCGGGTCCTTTCGGACCGACGGAATGATCATCATTCCGGCCAGCATGGGAGCGGTCAGCGGGATTGCCTGCGGCCGGTCGGACAACCTGCTGGAGCGGACCGCGGATGTGGTTCTCAAGGAGCGGCGCCCGTTGATCCTGATGCCCCGGGAAACACCGCTGAGTCCCATTCATCTGGAGAACCTGCTGAAGCTGTCCCGGCTGGGGGTGGACATCATCCCCGCCATGCCGGCCTTTTACAACCGGCCCCGGACCATTGACGATATGGTGGACTTTCTGGTGGGGCGGGTGCTGGATCATCTGAACATTGAGCATGAACTGTTTGAGCGATGGAAAGGGGAGAGTGCGTTATGATTCGTAAAGCCATTATTCCTGCGGCGGGACTGGGTACCCGGTTTTCGCCGGCCACCAAGGCGGTGCCCAAGGAAATGCTGCCGGTGGTGGACAAGCCGGCCATTCAGTACATTGTGGAAGAGGCGGCCGCCTCGGGGATCGAGGACATTCTGATCATCAACGGCCGGAACAAAGGGGCCATTGAGGATCACTTTGACCGGGCCTTTGAACTGGAAACCCTGTTGGAGCGTGACGGGAAAACCGACCTGCTGAACCTGGTGCAGGCACCCTCCCGACTGGCGAACATTCATTCCATCCGGCAGCAGGAGGCCCTGGGCCTGGGACACGCGGTGCTGTGTGCCAAGTCGTTTGCCGCCGGGGAGCCGGTGGCCATTTTGCTTGGCGACGATCTGATTACGGCCCGGAAGCCCTGTCTGAAGCAGATGATCGACGAGAAGGAAAAGCTGGGGGGAAACATCCTGGCGGTGATGGAAGTGCCGGACTCGGAGGTCAGCAAGTACGGGGTGATCGGCGGCAAAAAGCACAGCGAGCGGATCTACCGGGTGGACGATATGGTGGAAAAGCCCCCCCGGGACGAAGCGCCGTCCAACATGGCGGTGATCGGGCGTTACATCCTCAATCCGGAAATATTTGACATTCTGGAAAGCACGCCCCCGGGCAAGGGTGGGGAGATCCAGCTGACGGATGCCATCCGGAGGCTCGGGGAAACCCAGGACATTTTTGCCTATCAGTTCATTGGAAAACGCTATGACACCGGAGACAAACTGGGCTATCTGAAGGCGACAGTGGAGTTCGCCCTGGCCCGGGAGGAGTTCCGGGAGGATTTTTACGCCTATCTGGAAAAGCTTCTGGATGAAGGCATTTAGGGGGACCATCTGTGGCAAACGTTAAAACGGACAGTACACTGCGGGAAGGCGGCTGGTGGCAGCCGGCCTTCCTGATCACCATGGGCATCATCTTTTTCACCCCGTTTTTCCGGGGACTCTTTTTTACCGGTGAACAGATGACCGTGCTGCCTCTGATGGCTGCGGCGTTTTTCTGTACCTGGATGTGGAAGCTGAGCAAGAATGAGTGGGGCATATTAACCGATCCCATGGACATTCTGATGCTGGTGTTCTCCCTGAGTTACCTGGTGTCCTTTCTGTTGGGTCCGGCCAGCAAACACCTGGCGGCGGTTCAGGCGGCCATTGGGATCCTGCTGTTCATGGTCTACTGGACGGTCTCCTGGCTGGCCTGTGACCGTGCCAGGATTCACCGGATTCTGACGGTTCTGTACGCGACCACCGTGGCGGTGGCCTTGGTGGGCCTTGGGGCGGCTCTGGGTGTACTGGAGATCCGGGACGGGTTTGTGGGGACGCGGATTTTCACGACGTTTCAGTACCCCAACACGGCGGCCGCCTACCTGCTGGGGGGCCTGTTCCTGGGGCTTCACCTGTACAGCCGGGCAACCGTCCGGGGGCGGTTTGTTCTGAGTGCGCTTCAGGGGATCCTCTTTGTGACATTTTTTGGGACCCAGTCCCGGGGGGCTCTTCTGATCCTGCCGGTGGTCCTTCTGGTCTATGGCGTCCTGGTGCCGGCGTCCCGGCGGGTGCCTCTTCTGGCCCTGACCCTGTGGTCGCTGTTTGCCGGCTGGATCGCCTACGACCCGCTGGTCCGGGCGGGCCGGGACGGACAGACCCTGGTGGCGGCCGGCTGGCTTCTGCTGGTGGTGGCGCTTTGTCTGGGGTTCCAGTTCGCCTGGACCCGGCTGGAGCGGTTGGATCTGGGAAGCCGGATCAACCGCAAACTGATGACCGCCGGTCTGACGGTGGTCATGGTGATCGCGGTGTCCTATATGGTGCTGGGCTTTGGGGTGATCGACCGGGTGGTTCAGTATCTGGGGACCGGAGGGGAAGTGGAGGCTGGACAGACCCTGGACCGGGAGCAGCGAAGCGCTCTGGATCTGGAGTCGAACAGCGCCCAGGAGCGGCTTTACTGGATGCGTGAGTCGGTGGATAACATTTTCCTGCGCAACCCGCTGTTCGGGTATGGGGGTGGTTCCTGGGAGGCCTCTTACCGGTCGTTCCAGGATTATCCCTACGCGTCCACGCGGATCCACAACAGCTGGCTGGAGATTCTGGTGGACACGGGGCTTTTGGGCTTTCTCTCGTTTGCGGGAGTCTGGGTGATGCTTCTTTGGTACACCTGGTCCGTCTGGCGTTCAAAGGAACGGGACGATGACAAGTCGCTGCAGGCGTCCCTGACGGCGGCGGCCCTGGCCCTGGGAGGTCACTCGTTTTTGGATTTTAATTTTTCCCTGGTGGCCTTTACCATCTGGATGGTGACGCTCTTTGGTCTGACCCGGGCGCTGCACCGGGTGGAAACGGGAGCCGGTTACCGGTTTGTACGGCCAAAGGACATGAAGGAAATCCGGTCCTGGCTGTTGGCGGGAGGCCTGTTGGTGTCCCTTTTGGCCGGGGGGATCGGTGTGGCGTACCATACGTCCCGCTCGGAAGGGGCGGACGCGGTGGCGGCCCTGCGGGCCGAGAACCCGACGGCGGCAATACGGCATTTTGAACGGGCGAGCCGGTTCTGGCCCTACGGGGAAAGTGTGCTCTTTGATCTGTCGTCGATTCACCTGAACCTTGGAAACATTGAGGAGGCGCAGAAGACCGTTGACCGGTTGATTGCGGCGAGTCCTTACTACACCCGGGCCTATGGAAATGCGTACCGGATTGCCTGGGCCAATGACGATGTGGAAGGGGCCATCGAGGCAACCCGGACGGCCGTGGACAAGGAACGCTGGAGTGTCTCCCTGATGGAGCAGATGGCGGAAGTCCATTTCTTCTCGAGCATTGTGCTGGTGCAGGAACACGACGACCTGGAACGGGCCGGGGAGGTCCTGGAAGGTGTGCGGGTGCTGCCGGTGGTCATTGAAGAGATGAACCGGCAGGTGGATGTGATCAACGATACGACGCTCCTGACGATGAGCGGGCGTCATTACATTGACCCCACGCCGTCGCTTCTCATCTACGCGGGGGCGGCCGCCTATCTGGCGGACGATCCGGAACTGGCGCTGACCTATCTGGAGAAGGCCAATGAGGATCCGGATTGTCCGGAGGATGTGTACTTCTGGCTGGCACTGGTTTACGATGAGCTGTGGATGCACGAGGAGCACAACCACTATTTCCGGCTGATGCAGGTCAGTGAACTGGCCAACCCGAACTTCTCAGAGCAGTCCTATGGGTTCTACCAGAATCTGCGGGTCTGATCCCGCTCACAAAAGAGGAGGATCCGTCCATGGACGGTCTGTTGCAACTGTTGAAAAGATCCGGAAGGTTTCTGCTGCTTCTGCTCGTGGTCTACGGGGCAGTGACGGCGGTGGCGTTTTTTGTGCAGGAACGCCTTCTGTTTTTCCCGCAACCGGTCTCTTCGTCTTCTCCGGGGGCAGAGGACGGGCCTTTGCCTGAGTCTCACAGTCTGGAAGAGGTGACCATTCCGGTGGGGGAGGGGGTCACTCTGCACGGGTGGTTTCTGCAGGCGTCAGGCGGCCCCCAGGGGCCTTTGGTCATCTATTTCGGGGGCAATGCGGAGGAAGTGTCCTGGCAGATCCCCGTCTTTTCCCGGTTGGAGGACCATCACGTGTTGCTGGTCAATTACCGGGGGTATGGCCGTTCGGAGGGACGTCCCGGGGAGGAGGCTCTTCTGAACGACTCTTTGACGCTCTATGACTGGGCCCTGTTGAGACCCGAAGTGGATCCCCGGGGTGTGGTGGCCATGGGACGGTCCCTGGGTACGGGAGTGGCCGTCCATCTGGCGGCTCACCGTCCGCTGGCTGGGGTCATTCTGGTGAGCCCCTATGATTCAATGGTGTCGGTGGCCCGGACCCATTACTGGTTCCTGCCCATCGACACGCTGATCAGGCACCGCTTCCACTCTGACCGGCTGGCTCCGTCTGTGGAGACACCTGCGCTTTTTCTGACCGCGGAGAACGACCGGGTGGTGCGCCAGAACCTGTCCTGGCGGTTGTCTACGCTCTGGGAAGGGCCGGTGATCTGGAAGTCCCTGGCGAACCGGGACCACAATTCTCTCCTGGCCTATGAGGAGGACTGGACACCTATCTATGAATTCCTGGAAGAACTCGGCAGCCCGTACGCTGCGGAGGTCGTAAACTGACCGGGGAGGCGATGCGTGGGAAAAGCCTTCAGTTCCCTTAAGGTCCCTAAGGAGGTCCCTAATGTCCGTTCAAAAAGCCGGTGAAACCATTGACACGGGTTGAGAAGATTCGTATAATATGAGATGTGCTTAAACGCAGGGGAGTAGCTCAATTGGTAGAGTAGCGGACTCCAAATCCGTTGGTTGCGGGTTCAATTCCTGTC
>SKMO01000133.1 GCA_007121025.1 Bacillota bacterium
ACAGTGACAACAACACAATCATCAGGGCCATGGTGGTCGCAATGGACCTGAACAGGCTCTGGTTGATGCTGTTGTTCACCATCTGGATTTCTGTGAACTTGCCAACTCTGCCGGCATTCTCCCGAATCCGGTCAAAAATGACAATAGAGTCATTGATGGAATACCCGACAATCGTCAGCAGGGCCGCCACAAAGGCACTGTTCACTTCCATCCTGAGCAGCGAAAAAATCCCCACGGTGATCAGCACGTCATGAAGAAGAGCCGCCACTGCCGCCAGTCCAAAGAAGAATTCGAACCGGATGGTGATGTAAATAATGATCAGCACAGATGCGATGGCCAGGGCCAGAATCGCATTCCGGGTCAGCTCCGCGCCGATCACCGAACTGACAATTTCATTTCGCAGGACTTCCACCGTTCCAAGTTCGGTCCGGACAGCGTCCAGAAGGGCTGCGCCCTCGCGTTCCGCCAGTTCTTCAGTCCGGATCAGATACTGGCTGTCTCCGGATTCCTGCACATTGTAACGCAACTGCTGATCTTCCATGAACACCCGAACCTCGTCAATGGACCGGGCCTCGTCAAACTTCACTTCGAGAATGTTCCCACCTGTGAAGTCGATGCCGAAATTCAGTCCCTGGAAAGCCATGGACACCATGCCGATGAGGATCACCAGGCCGGAAAGGACGTACCAGAGCTTCCTGCGTCCGATAAAATCGATGTTCGTCATTTAGCTCAGCTCCTTTCTGTGCAATCCATAAAAACTCGGGTTTGTCAGCCCGTGGATGTTCACGGTCAGCCTCAGAAGCAGTCGGGTCAGCAAAAGCGCGGTGATCATGTTGGCCACAATCCCGATCATCAGGGTCAGGGCAAAGCCCCGGATTGCACCGGTTCCCAGCTGGAACAGGACGGCCGCCCCAATGATGGTCGTCAGATTGGAGTCCAGAATGGTCCGGAAGGCCCGTTTGAAACCGGCTTCCACGGAAGCCCGCAGACTCTTGTCACTGCGAAGCTCATCCTTGATCCGTTCAAAAATAATGATGTTGGCGTCTGCAGCCATGGCCACGGTCAGCAGGATCCCTGCCATGCCGGGCAGGGTGAGCACCGCGCCAAACAATCTCAGCCCCAGAAGGACCAGCATCCCGAACACCGACAGGGTCAGGATGGAGACCACGCCGGGAAGACGGTACAACAGGATCATGAACAGGACCAGAAGCACCAGACCAACCTGAATGGCGGTCACTGAACGGTCCAGGGAATCCGATCCCAGGGTTGGCCCCACGGTCCGCAGTTCTATGATGTCCGTGGACAGTGGAAGCGCCCCGCCCCGCAGCAGACTGGCCAGATTGGCCGCTTCATCGAAGGTTGCAAATCCCCCGCTGATGGTGGCCACGCCGTTGGCAATCGTTGACTGCACATGGGGTGCCGTCAGAACTTCCTCATCCAGGGTGATTGCAATCACCCGGTCCGGATGGTTTTGCGGAAAGGTGGTTACCAGACGGCGGGTTTCCGCTTCAAACAGCCGGGCCCCTTCGTTGTTGAACTCCAGAATAATTTCCGGCTGATTCCGATCACTCAGGGTCGCCCGGGCATCCCGAAGCATCCCCCCGGTCACGATCACTTCGTCATCGACATTGATAAATTCCAGCTTGGCGGTCCGCCCGATCAGTTCCACTGCCTGTTCCGGGTTTTGGACCCCGGCCAGTTCCACCACCAGGCGGTCGTTGCCGGCCAGCTGAATAATCGGTTCACTGACACCAAACTCATCCACCCGCTGGCGCATCACCGACTGAAGCTGGCGCATTTCGTCGGCTGATACCTCCTGGCCTTCTTCGGCCCGGGCCTGAAGCACCACGTGCACGCCACCCTGCAGGTCCAGTCCCAGGCTGATCTGTCTGATCAGAGGCTGCAGGAACACGGCTACTGCCACCACGATGATGACAATCACCGCGGCCAGTTTGGCCGCACTTGTGTTTTTTGCCATGAATACAACTCCTTTTGTGTATAATTTGCTGTTCATCTCAGAAAGAAACTCTTCCCAGGGGAAGAGTTTCGAACGGTTCTTCTCTTATTCGCCCGGTTCCACGACCCGCGCGACGGCCGCCTTTTCCATAACAATATCCACGCCGTTTGCAACGGTCACCCCGATGGTTGAAGTCTCATCATTAATATGACTGACCGTTCCATGAATCCCTGAAAATGATACAATCCTGGATCCTTTTTCCAAAGAGGACATGATTTGTTCTTTGCGCGCCTTCTCTTTTTTCTGCGGCCGGATAATCATCAGATATATCAGACCGATGAAAAATGCGACATAAATTAGAAGACCAAATGTCTGATCGCCCATCTTTCCACCACCTTTCGGTTTACTTTCCTGTATATTCTAACACAAATCCTTCCATTCCAATACTATTTCTTTAATGAGGGGTTAATCGGCTGCCTGGTAAACCACATTTCAGCCTTTTGCGCTTCCTGCATAGTAGCGTTCCAAAAATGCCTCCACGTATGCTGTCTCCCTGTCCTCCCGAATGGCCCCGCGCAGCCCTTCCATCATCTGAAGCAAAAACGTCAGATTGTGCACGGTCACCAGGTGAAACCCGGTGATTTCCCTGGCCTTGACCAGATGGCGCAGATAGGCCCTGGAAAAGTTTCGGCAGGCATAACAGTCGCACTCCGGGTCCAGTGGACCAAAATCCCTGGCAAAACGGGCGTTTTTCAGACTGAAGTATCCGTCACGGCTCATCACACCGCCGTTGCGGGCAATCC
Organism: Bacillota bacterium; assembly: GCA_007121025.1. Lineage (GTDB taxonomy): Bacteria > Bacillota > TC1 > TC1 > UBA5767 > SKMO01. The sequence goes on from SKMO01000133.1 coordinate 2,761, forward strand.
GGGTCGGCAGAACACAGTCTGCCATGTCCACTCCCATCAAGGCTCCCCGGAGAAGATAATCCGGTGTTCCCACACCCATCACGTAGCGGGGTTTATCTGCCGGCAACAGGTCGATGGTGTGATCCAGAAGGTCAAAATACATGTCTTTGGGCTCTCCCACACTCAGCCCTCCGATGGCAAACCCCGGAAAATCCATGGCACAGATCTCCTCGGCGCTTCGGGTTCGAAGGTCCTTGAACATGCCCCCCTGTACAATGCCAAAGAGGGCCTGGTCGGGATGCTCATGAACCTCCAGGCAACGCTTGGCCCAGCGGGTGGTCCTCTCCAGGGCCCGGATCGTTTCTTCCCGGCTGCAGGGATACGGCGCACACTGGTCAAACGCCATGGCGATGTCCGAACCCAGAGCCATCTGGATTTCCATTGAGGTTTCCGGCCGGATGAAATGACGGGACCCGTCAATGTGGGAAGAAAAGCGCACCCCGTCTTCGGTGATCTGATTAATGTGCCCAAGACTAAAGACCTGAAATCCTCCCGAATCTGTCAGCACCGGTCTGTCCCAGCCCATGAACCGGTGAAGGCCACCGGCCTCCCGAATCAGTTCATGGCCGGGACGCAAATACAAATGGTAGGTGTTTGATAAAATGATTGACGCACCGATCTCCTTCAGGTCCCGGGGTGTCATGGTTTTCACCGTGGCCTGAGTGCCCACCGGCATAAACACGGGTGTCTGGACCGGACCGTGGACCGTCTGAACCGTTCCCAGGCGGGCGCGGGTGATGGCGCTTTGTTTTTCCACTTCAAAAGAAACGTTCAATCCGAATCCTCCTTGCTCTTTCACGTATTCCTTCACAGAATCAGCATGCTGTCGCCGAAACTGAAAAACCGGTATTGCCGGCGAACAGCTTCCTGATAGGCTTCCAGAGTGCGGTCCCGTCCCAGAAACGCACTGACCATCATAACCAGCGTGGATTTGGGCAGGTGAAAATTGGTGATCATCCCGTCAATCGCCTGAAATGTGTATCCGGGATAAATGAAAATGTCTGTTTCCCCACTGTGGGCAACAAAGTCTCCCTGCTCCCGCATCAGGGCTTCAAGGGTCCGGACGGTGGTGGTCCCCACCGCAATGATCCTGCGCCCCTGCTGCCGGGCATGCCGGAGCATCCGGGCTGTCTCTTCGGGAACCTGGTACCATTCTTCATGCATCCGGTGTTCCTGGATGTCTTCTGCAGACACGGGCCTGAATGTGCCCAGGCCGACATGCAGGAGCACCTCCGCCCGCTCCACCCCCAGACGGTCCAGTCTGTCCAAAAGTTCCCGTGTGAAGTGAAGGCCCGCAGTGGGTGCTGCCGCTGAGCCCTTTTCCCGGGCATACACCGTCTGGTAGCGTTCCTGGTCGTCCAGCTTTTCCGTGATGTATGGGGGAAGAGGCATGGTTCCCAGTTCATCGAGAATGTCCTCAAACACCCCCTCAAAGGTAAATTCCATAATCCGGCCGCCGGTGGCGTGAACCTTCTCTTCGCAGACAGCCGTCAGTTTTCCGTTCCCGAAACTCAGCCGGGTCCCCGGGAGAATTCTCCGCCCCGGTTTGACCAGGGTCTCCCATCGGGTCAGGTCCAGCCGTTTCAAAAGCATGACCTCCACCCGGGCTCCTGTGTCTTTGCGCCCGATCAGGCGGGCCGGGATCACCCGGGTCCGGTTGACCACCAGCAGGTCTCCGGCCTTCAAACAGTCCCCAATCTCCCGGAACACCCGGTGCTCCATGACCCCGGAATCCCGGTGCACCACCAGCAGCCGGGATGAATCCCGGGGTTCCACCGGTGTCTGGGCAATCAGCTCTTCCGGCAGGTGATAATCAAAGTCCGATGTCTTCATTCGTTTGGTACACTCGCTTTCCATAGGGATGACTCATCGCAATTATACACAAAGTCTGTGGTTGCTGCACCACTTCCTTCGTTTTTGTTGGTACCACCTGCAATTCTCCCGCCGGATCCGCCCTCAGTTTCGGCTGAACAGCCCTTCAACGCAAAAACCCCCGGCTTCTGCCGGGGGTAACAAGTCAATTGCATGTTGTGTTGCGGATGTTCCTAGGGGAAGACGCCGCGGATGTTGTGGGCTTCCACCAGACGCTTCATGGCCACGATGTACGCTGCAGTCCGGAAACGACAGTCATAGGTGGTTCTGGCTTCCCAGACCTCATCGAACGCTCTGAGCAAAATCCGTTCCAGGTTCTTGTTGACTTCATTGATGTCCCACATCAGGGACTGGATGTTCTGCACCCACTCAAAGTAGGAGACAATGACACCACCGGCATTGGCCAGAATGTCAGGAACCACCATGATACCCCGCTCAGCCAGGATCTTGTCGGCTTCCGACGTCGTCGGGCCGTTGGCCCCTTCAACGATGACTGTGGCCTTCAGAGCTTTTGCCACATCGGTGGTGATCGTGTTTTCCAAAGCGGCCGGCACCAGCAGGTCCACATCTGCTGTCAGAAGTTCAAAACCGGTAATTTCCTGAACACCCTGAGCCTGGTAGCCTTTCAGAAGGCCCTTGTTGCTCTCCCAGTAGGCATTCACATCTTCAATGTCAAAGCCGTCCTCACAATAGAGAGAGCAGGAAACATCCCCAATCGCTGTTATTTTGCATCCTTCTTCATACATCAGTGTGGCTGCGACCCGGCCCACGTTTCCATAACCCTGAATCGCCACCTTTGTTCCGGGGTAGGAGCGGTCCAGTTTTTTCAGCACTTCCCGGCCAGTCAGCATAACGCCCCTGCCAGTGGCTTCAGGACGGCCCAGCGATCCTCCGATGTCCAGCGGTTTGCCTGTCACCACACCTGGTACGGAATAGCCCATGAACATGCTGTACGTGTCCATGATCCAACCCATCACCTGGGCGTTGGTGTTCACATCGGGAGCCGGGATGTCTTTTTCCGGTCCGATCAACGGCAGGATCCCTGCCGTATAGCGGCGGGTCAGGTTGCGGATTTCATTCAGCGACAGCTGGGTCGGATCCACCTGGATCCCCCCTTTACCTCCGCCGTAAGGAATGTTGACCACCGCACATTTCAGTGACATCCAGGCGGCCAGCGCCTTCACCTCATCCATGTTGACGTCATGGTGGAACCGGATGCCCCCCTTGCAGGGACCACGAACGCTGCAGTGCTGTACCCGGTAGCCTTCAAACACTTTGATGGTGCCGTCATCCATACGCACCGGACAGGAGACCTTCAGTTCCCGTTCCGGATAACGCAGAAAATTGTAGTCGCTCTCTTCCAGGTTAAGCTTGGATGCAGCCAAATCCAGTGTTGACAGCATCTCTTCATAAGGATTGTACTCCGTCATACTGTTCCCTCCTCATATTCAAAACTTCTTGCCTTAATAGTAGGATAGGACCGTGGGATTGTCCAGCCATTTCAGCAAAACGGCCCCCAATTTTTTTATTTTAAATTAAATTAATCCCTCTTTTGTTAAATGTGGTTAAAGTGGGTCTGGTGCTTTTATCACAACTTTCCCTTTTTAAACGCATTTAAAAGGATTTTGTCTGCAAATCTTTAATTAATACCCTTAAGTCAATAAATCGGGTGTGTCAGCATCCATCATCGGAGGAGGATCTACATGAACGTTTATCAATCTGAAAACATTCGTAACATCGCTCTGGTATCCCATGGAGGTGCGGGTAAGACCTCTTTGGTCGAAGCAATGCTTTACAACGTGAAAAAAACCAACAGACTGGGCAAGGCAGACGACGGCAACACGGTCACTGATTATCTGCCAGAAGAGATCAAACGGAAGATGAGCATTTTTCTGTCGCTGGCTCCCATTGAGTGGAAAGATTGCAAGGTCAATCTGGTGGACACCCCCGGGTACGCTGATTTCATCGGCGAGGTGTCCTGTGCTCTGCGGGCGGTGGACGGTCTGGTCTTTCTGGTGGACGCCGTGGCCGGGGTTGAGGTACAGACTGAAATCGTCTGGCAAAACGCCAATGAATACGATCTTCCCCGTTTTGTCTACATCAATAAAATGGACCGGGAAAACGCCGATTTCTACCGGACACTGGCCAGTCTGCGCAGCAAGTTCACCAAGCGAAAGCTGATTCCCATTCAGTTTCCCATCGGAGCCGGCGAAGATTTTGCCGGTATGGTGGATCTGCTGACCATGAAAGCCGTCCGCTGGGACCGGGAGACCAACGAATGGACAGAGCTCGATGTCCCGGCAGAATACGAAGAAGCCATCAAGAACCACCGGATCGAACTGGTGGAAGCGGCCGCTGAAGCCGACGATGACCTGCTGATGCGTTATCTGGAAGGGGAAGAACTGACCGTCGAGGAAATTATGGATGGCCTGAAATCAGCCACCAAGACCGGGGAGATTGTGCCCATTCTGTGCGGATCAGCCACCCACAACATCAGTGTGATGCCGGTTCTGGATAAAATCGTGGAATACCTTCCATCACCGGTGGAATCCAAGAAAACCACTGCCGAGGAAACCGGCCCCTCCAGTGAACCGTTTTCCGGCATCGTGTTCAAAACGATCTACGACAATTTCGTGGGACGGATTTCGTTTATCCGCATTTGTTCCGGAACCTTGAAAGCTGACTCCATCGTCACCAACTCCTCAAAAGAGGCTGATGAGAAAGTGGCCCATCTGTTCGTGCCGACCGGCAAGGACATGGAAGAAGTGTCTGAAGCCAGAGCCGGAGACATTATTTGCGTGACGAAACTGGCCCAGACTGTCACCGGGGACACGCTCTGCGCCAAAGGTGGCTCGGTCGTACTTCAGGGAATCGAATTTCCCTCTCCCACCTACGGGAAAGCCATCCGCCCGAAGAGCAAGGACGACGAAGACAAACTGGGTTCCGCTCTGGACAAGCTGATCGAAGAGGATCCCTCCTATTCCGTGATCCGGAACAAGGAAACGCGGGAAACCACGATCAATGGCACCGGGAACATGCACATCGAAGTGCTGGTCTCCCGGCTGCAACGCAAGTTCAGTGTGGATGTGGAATTGAGTGATCCGATCATCCCCTACCGGGAAACGATCACCAAGGCTGTCCAAAAGGTCGAAGGAAAGCACAAGAAGCAATCCGGTGGCCACGGCCAGTACGGGCATGTGTACGTCGATCTTGAACCTCTAAACGAAGGAGAATTTGAATTCGCGGAAACCATTTTCGGCGGCTCGGTTCCCAAGAACTACATCCCTGCTGTGGAAAAAGGCATCCGGGAAGCCATGGAAAACGGTCCGCTGGCCGGCTACCCCTTGACCCGGCTGAAAGCCACGCTGATCGACGGCTCCTATCACTCGGTGGATTCCTCGGAGATGGCCTTTAAGGTTGCCGGCTCCCTGGCCCTGCGAAACGCCGTGGAAAAGGCTGCACCGGTCCTGTTGGAGCCCATCATGAAAGTGGAGATCGTCGTACCGGAAAACTATATGGGTGACATCATGGGGGATCTGTCCACCAAGCGGGGGAAAATCCAGGGAACAACGTCCCGGGGAAGCCTCACAGTGATCACCGCCCAGGCCCCTCTGGCCGAGATGAGCAAATATGCGATCGATTTGAAATCCCTGACCCAGGGCAAAGGCCAGTTCACGATGGCGTTTGATTCCTATGACATCGTGCCGGCAAACATTGCCCCCAAGGTGATCGAAGAAAAGAAAAAGCGTGAAGAAGCAAACGACAAGTAAACCCTCCTTGACCGTCCGGAGTTCATCCGGACGGTTTTTTTGAGGAACATTGTTGGCTGGGCCCAATCTCATTTCTTCTCTGCTTTGGTATAATGAACATAAGAAACCAGCCAAAACGGATCATCCGCTGCACGGTCTTTCCACGGGAGGGATTCCAAATGAACCGTCACAACACTCTTGCTGTCCTGCTTGTATTTGTGTTCATCATCACCGCCCAGTCCCTGCCGGCCTATGGGGATTCTCCGGTGACATCCACCGCGTTTTCGCTCGACTATCTGGATCAGCCAATGGTCCGTCAGACTCTGGCCGCAAACGGCGTTATCTCGGACCAGATCAGCCTGTACCTGGCCTCTCCGGAACCCGGACCGGAACTCAAGGCGGCCGTCATCAATGGCCTTTACAGCGGTGCGAATGTCTGGGATGTCCGGGACAACGCGTACCGCTTTGCGATGCTCATCCACGGCCGGCCCCCTGCCGGTCTGGATCCGGAAGAACTGGATGCCGATGAACTTCTGGTCATCGGGTATCTGACCCTTCTGGACGATTACTTCAATCCTGCAGACGCCCTTGCCTGGCTTTCCCGGGCGAGAACACTGGCCCCGCGCAGTTTCACCATTGCCATCGTGGAAGCACTTGCTCAGGCCCAGACGGCGCTTTTTGAATCAGACTGGCCTTCCGTCTGGCAGAGCGTCAAAACAGTGGCCGGAGACCCTGAACTGACCGAAGACCGGCTCAAACCCCAGGCCCTGCAGACAATCCTCGAATACTTGGTCTTGTACCGGTCCCCGGAAGATGATGTCCTCGTGAACCTCGACAGACAGATCCTCGTTTTCCGGACCGATCCCGTCATCCGCAGAGACCGGACTCTGGTCCCCTGGCAGGAACTCGCCGCCGCCCTTGAGGTTCAGTCCACTGTCTCCGGAAGCAAACTGACCTTGACGGGCAACGGCACCACGATAATCCTGGACCCAGCGCACAACAGGGCCACCCTCAATGGCCGCTTGGTCACCCTGGACCAGACATCGGTTGTGCTCGGAAACCAGTTGATGATTCCTCTTCGTTTCACGGCAGAATCATTCGGCGCCGCTGTACACTGGGACAGTCCTGCCCGAAAAGTCGAGGTCTCTTTATCCCGGGAAACCGATGGCACAGACTGAGCGGCAGAATAAGAACAAACGAAACGAAGCGCAGCGGGGACTCTTCCCCGCTGCGCTTCGTTTCGTTTGTGTGTTGGTTGGATTTTTATACTTCCATGATACCAACATGGGCGGTAATGCCTCCGTCCATGACATAGACGCCGCCATTGATGTATCCCTGTTCCACCAGAAAGGCATTCATGGCAGCCAATTCCTGGGGGGTGGCCACCGATTTGGTCGGCGTTTTCTCCAGGACTCTTCGCATATAGTCGTCCACTTTGTCTTCCTGAACGCCCATGGCCGTCTGCACGTATCCCGGACAGACCGCGTTGCAGGTGATCCCGTACCGGCCCCACTCCGCCGCAATGTTGCGGGTGTACCCGATCATGGCGTGCTTGGTGGCCACATACGTCGATGAACCCGGGGACCCGTACAGACCTTGGATCGACGCTGTGTTGACAATCCGTCCATAACCAATTTCTTTCATTTTCGGCAGCAGATTGCGGCAAAACAGGTAGACGCTTTTCACGTTGATTCCGAAAATCATGTCCCATTCGCTTTCACTCACCTCATCCAGGCGGTGAAACGGCCCGCCAATCCCTGCGTTGTTTACCAGGATCGTCGGGGTCCCCCAGGTCTCTTCAACCTTTGCAATACAGGTTTCCACCTGTTCGGCTTTCGATACATCGCAGCGGACGGCCAGTGCCTGTCCCCCCGCTTCCGTGATCTCCCCGGCGACCTTGGCTGCCCGGGTTTCATCAATATCAACCACGGCCACCCTGATGCCGTCAGCGGCAAACCGTTTGGCAGTGGCTTCTCCAATGCCGTTTCCAGCACCGGTAACAATCGCAATGTTCTCCATCTTACCCCTCCTTTGTATAGTTGTATATACTACTTTTAGGGTAGCCGATCTGTTCCCATCTGTCAATCTTTTTCCAGGGGACCAGGCAATCCGGATGGGCACCTCTCCGTTGACGCCCGGTGGTGCCCTCAACGGTTCGGTTCCGGGTTTTCCGATCATTGTGGTTAAAAAAAACAACGTCCCCTCAGCGCCACGGTCTTCCTGTCTTATCTGTGCCGTGCCTGCATCCCGGAGTGTCCCCGTACTCCATTTAACTTCGCCCGGATGTTTTCCTGTATGCCCAGGTGAATGCAGCAGAGATGATCCCGAACAGAAGAATCACCGCCAGGAGAAATCCTGTTGGATTTTCAGTCGCATGTATCCACAGGGGCTCATTGTGAGCCGGCCAGCTGGTCAGCCGGTTTGGATCAAACCACGTTTCCCGGTAAACGATGGCCCATGTCTGATAAACCTTGGACACAATGAACCCCAGGACGATCCCCAGAAACACACCGAACGAATAGTCCAGTCCAGCCGTTGGTTTCCCGCTCTCTGTCTTGCCGCTTGCCTCTTGTCCGTTCATCACTGTCCCTCCATGATTCTCTTTCATCGGATTGTCTAAGACCTATTCTACCATTTGCATCAAACCATAGAAAGGCGGTTTGGGACCTGGTGGTGATTTCCGGACACCAACCGACAGGGAGTAGGCTGGAAACAGGAACAGTTCCCCATTTCTGAAAAAAAGACGCCCCGGGACAGAGTCCGGGGCGTCACATCCTCATCTCTTCTATTCAGCAACACTGACATCACGGGAATGCATCAGCCACTGACCGTCTCCCATCCGGTAGGTTACCGTCAGGGTGTAATCTCCGATCATGTCGGTCACTGTTTCCTGAACAAGCCGGACCGTCAGGGGATTCACCCGATGGAGACGATAGGGTTCATCCGGGATGCGGACCTGCAGCACCGGACCATCCCGGGGAACCAGGACCAGTTCGCCGTCCCGGGTTTCATAGTACGTCTCCACCTGTTCGCGGGCAAACGACCGGGTGGTCACAGCGGCCAAATGATCGATCACCTGGTCTTTGGTGTCAAAATCGATGACAACCCATCCTTCACCGGTTTCATGAAACAGCCGTTCCTCAAAAGCCTCTTCCAGGTCAAGGCTGTCTTGCGGGAGAAACGCCACCTGGCTTCCCAGCCGTTCCGCCATGCGGGTCAACAACACGGCAGCTTCCGCACGGGTCGTTCCCCGTTCGGGACCGAACGTTCCGTCCGGATAACCGCTGATCAGTCCCGCCCGGTAAGCCGTCTGGACGTATGCACGAAGCTCCGGTGAAATCTGCTGCCCGTCGGAAAAGATCTCATCAACACTGTCCAGCACTGAAAGGTCCAGTGCCCGGACAATGATTTGTGTCATCTCTTCCCTGGTAATGGGCCGGTCCGTCCGGTCAAACGTGTCCTCTTCAATTAATCCCAGCCGGACTGCCTCATCCAGGTACGGCTGATACCAGGTCTCATGGTCTGGATCTCCTTCAAACCCCAGAGTTTCCACGGAGACGGTGACAAACTCAGCCACTGAAATGCTGCGGCCAGGGCCAAAGGTTCCGTCCGGGTATCCGGTCAGCAGGCCCATTGTCGTCAGCCGGCCAACCGTTTCATTGTACCAGTCCTCTGCCTCAACATCCGGAAAGGCTGTGTCCAGCTCTGCACCTGTCGTTTCGTCAAACACCGCATAGTGAACGGTATAATCCTCTTCGTCACCACTCATCAGGCGTTCAAAGGACAACACGCCTCTGCCTTCGCCGATTTCACGTTCTTCATAGTAGCTGCTGTCCGGGTCTTCATAACGAATGGTGTAAACCCGGCTGCCCGGACGACCGGTGACACTGGTGATCGTGCTCTCCAGTGTCCGCTGTGTCCCGTCAGAACCGGTCACCTCCTGGGTCCAGCTCTGCCCTTCCACCAGCGGACCACGGACCAGTTCAATCCGGTCAAACTCTGAGTCCATCATGGTTTCTTCCTCTTTGACCTGCACCAGCAAATCATCGGTCACCCGGTATTCCATTCGGATGGAAAAATCAGCGTCTGCTTCACCGCCGGACAGATCATGAACGTACCCAGTAAGGGTGTACACAGTCTCATCATGCAACATCCTAATGGAGTCTACCTGGATGTCGTGTCCGTAGTCCACAAAGCCAAGGACGCCCCATTGGTATCCTTCGTAGGCTGGGAGTAGATCGGGAATCTGTCCCGGTTCGTCCTGTGGTTCGGCCAGCACTCCCGAGGGCCCTGTCAGCAACGCAGCGGCAAACAGCAATGCAACCATAGCAACGAAAGCTTTCCTTTTCATCTGAATGCACTCCTTTCTCAGATCATCGGCCGGTACATCTGACACGAATTGAAATATGAAAAACAGGTGCGAATACACACCTGTTTTTTGTCCGGACATCGTTATCGTCCGATGTCCAAAGACCCGGCCGATTCTGCATCCATCATATACTCATTGCCCATAAATGTCAAATAGCCAGCGGTCTTATGGCCTCTTATATGACTGTTTTCACCTTGCCAGGGCCTTGGTTCGCCCTTTTCCCAGAGCCCTTTGTGTCAAGAATAATATCTTGACACAAAGAGCACATGAACGGCCGGGATATCTACCGCACCTGCAGCCCTGGCCAGCCAGACTTTCAGGCAGGAGCAGGGTTCATTCATTATTCACAGGACCCCGGTTTCTTGCGTCAACATTCTTCACTTGACGCCGTTTCTTTGCTGGAAGGCCTTTCCTGCAGAACGCCGTGGTGTTTTCCCAGGCGATGCTTAGTCTTTATTGGCATAATGATCAAAATAACCCTGAATGTACACCACGGGGGTTCCCTTGTCTCCACTCCCGGATGTCAGATCGCACAGAGAACCGATCAGATCCGTCAGCCGGCGGGGCGTCGTGCCCTGGGCTTCCATGGCCCCGGTGAGATCCGTTTTCTTTTCCTCGATGTGTTTTGAAATGGCCTCCATCAGGGCCTCCCCCGTCAGACCGGCAAACTGATTGTCGGCCAGGTATTTGATCTTGATTTCATTGGGGGTACCCTCCAGGCCGGACGTGTAAGCCGGGGACACCACCGGATCGGCCAGTTCCCAGATTTTACCGACAGGATCCTTGAACGCGCCGTCTCCATAGATCATCACTTCCACAGCCTTGCCAGTGCGCTCCTTGAGCATGGCCTGGATCCGGTCAACCACCGGCTGGCAGTCCCGGGGAAACAGCTTGACCGTTTCCTCGGTGGCTTTGTTGGAACCAAGCAGTCCGTACTGGGGATTGTACCCGCTGCCCTCCACCGATGCGTTCAAAATTTCATCCAGACAGTGGACCGTCCGGGCACCGGCCGCCAGAAGCTGCCGCCTGGTGCGAAACCGGGTGTGAATATCACAGGCCAGCACATTCGGCGTGTGTTCCAGAATGGTTTTGGGCTGGTTGGAGAAGATAATGGTGCAAAGGGCGCCCTCCTCTTCAATGATCGAACGGTAATAGGCGATGTAATCAATGCCCGTGAAGGGGTGAACCGTTTCACCAAAGGCCTCCCGAAATGCCTCTTCCGTCAGGGCGTCTGTCCAGGGGCAGATGTTGTTGTCGTCCAACTGGTCCAGATCCACCAGATGGTTGCCGACCTCGTCAGACGGATAGCTGAGCATCAGAACAATGTGCCGTTTGCTCCGGGCAATGGCCCGCAGCAGGATCGCAAACCGGTTCCGGCTGAGGATGGGGAAGATCACTCCCATGGTGTCTCCCAGGAACTTCTCCCGCAAATCCGCCGCGATGGCGTCTACCGACGCATAATTGCCCTGGGCTCTTGCGACGACGGACTCCGTAATGCCAACCACATCCCGGTCCCGAAGGGAAAACCCCTCGTTCGCGGAGGCTTTCAGGATGCTTTCAACCACAATCTCCTCGATGTGATCCCCCTGATGCACGATGGGCGTCCGAATGCCCCTTGCCACTGTACCAACTACCCGCTCCATGTTGTTACCCCTTCCATTGCGCCCGCCTGACGGACGTTTCTGGCACGGGACCCCGCGGTTCCGTGCATGTTGATGCTGCGTGCTGTTTTATTCCATTGAGCCAACGTTAACATTGTAGATTAACGTTTTGGGGAAATCAAGTGAACGGTCTGCAAGAGCCCCTCATATAGTCCCGCAGATCTCTGCAGGTACCAGCCTCCTCCTGTTTGATGGATTCCGGTTAACGCCGGACCAGGCGGTAGATCCTGCCGTCAAAGGCACTCAGGTACAGCTCTGCGTTTTCATCAAGCCCAAAGGATGAAATCCGAAGGTCCGTGTCCACCAGCAAATGATTGGCCGTGTTCCCTTCTTCGTCCACCCAAAGTCCCCAGACCAGCCCGGTGATAAAGTCACCGTAAACATAGGCGCCCTGCAAATGGTCCAGAGCCGTTCCCCTGTACACGTAGCCCCCGGTCACCGACCGCCCGACGGGATGCAGGTATTCATGGACCGGAAGTTCAAGACCGGTGGAATCGCATCCCTGAGGGGGGCGGTAACACAGGGTTCCTTCCATGATGTTCCACCCGTAATTGCCACCCTTTTCGATCAGGTTGATCTCCTCCACAGCGTTTTGCCCCACATCTGCGGCAAACAGCCGGCCGGTCGGGGGATCAAAGGAAAACCGCCAGGGGTTGCGCAGACCCCAGGCATAGATTTCCTCCCGGAATCCCTCCTGGTTGCCCGCAAACGGGTTGTCCGGGGGAATGGCGTAGGCACGGCCATTCCCCCGGCGGTTCACGTCAATCCGCAGGATATTCCCATGGAGGGTTTCCCGGTTCTGGCTATGGCCTAGGGGATCACCGGAACCGCCTCCGTCTCCGGTGGCAATGTATAAGAATCCGTCCGGTCCAAAAGCCAGCTGCCCCCCGTTATGATTGGAAAACGGTTGGGCAAAGGTCAGTATCCGTTCTTCGCTGTCCGGGTCTGCCTGGTCACCGGATGCCCGGAAACGGGCAACAACGGTCCCTTCTCCATCGGTATAATTCACGTAGAAACGCCCGTTTTGCGAAAAGGCGGGGTGAAAAGCCAGGCCCAGAAGACCCATTTCGTTTCCGCTATCGTCAATCCGGTCCCGGATGTCCAGGAACACGGCCTTGTCCGGTTCCTGCCCCGGACGGACAGCGTGGATCAGGCCTCCCTGTTCCACAACAAACAGCCGTCCGCTGTCATCTCCGGCCTGTTGTATATCCAGTGGCCGGACAAAGCTCAGACCGGGAAGCGCGTCTATCACCGCATAGCGTTCCCGGACCTGTTCAGCTTCAGGAAACGGAGGATAGATCTCCGGTTCCTGGGGCCGCAGTGGTTCTTCGGCCGGCGGCGGTGGCGGCGGTTCAGCGGGTGGTTCTTCCGGAGTGCTTCCGGACTCCGGTGCACATCCGGACAACAGAAAGATCAGGGCCAGAGCGATCAACGGTCTTATCTGCATTCGTTTCATTAGATTGCCTCCTCTGTGCAGACCGGGAATCGGCTGCACACTACATTCTTCTACTCCCGGGCCGCACTTCCCTTGCTAAAACCGATGAAAATCCATTTCCGTGCAAAGACCGGTTCCCAGGGGAACTGCCCCTGTCTGTTTCACGATCACTGTTCTTCCCTGATGAAACAGTTCTGCCCGAAGGAAGGGACAGAACGGGACAGAAAACGTATCAGAACGAATCAGACCGGCCACACAAAGAACACTCAGCCTTGCACTTCCTGTGGCTTCCGGTATAATCTATACAATCATTGATCATTGGGACCTGGTCATTCACCGGTTCTGAAAGAATCGCACTTGACCGGACAAAACCAACGCAAACAGTGGCCTCTGTTGGCGGCCGCCCCGGAACGCCTTGGCTGTGCCTTGGTCCTGAGCGCACTGAGCAACCAGGTGTACGCCTCGAAATGGAAAGGAGCTACTCACAAATGATTTTGGAAAGCAAATGGGGTTCTGTCTATTATGAGGACCATGGAGGCGCCCAGGCACCCGTTCTGGTGTTTTGTCACGGGGTTTCCATGGACCACCGGACCTTTGATGCCCAGGTGCACCATTATGCGAAAACCCACCGGGTGATCGTCTGGGACTATCCCGGTCATGGACAATCTGCAGCCCTGGACCCTGGCCAGCCGTTCTGTGAAACGGCCGCCCGGATTCTTTGGGCCCTTCTGGACCACCTGCACATCCAAGAGGCCGTGTTGGCCGGCCAGTCCCTGGGCAGTGCAGTGATCCAGCTGGCAGCAACGGACCAACCTGTCCGGGTCCAGGCCCTGGTTCACATCAGCGGGCTGTCTCTGTATCCGCCGGTCTCTTCCAGCCTGCGCCTACTGGCCCCCCTGGTGTCCCCGATGATCGCTCTGTATCCATCCGGACGCATCTACCGAACGTTTGCCCGGCACCGGTCTCTGCTGGACAGCACCGCGGCCTACATGGAAGAGGTGTCCGCAAAAAACGGAAAACAGGTCATGAGCCAGGTGACCAAAGCCCTGCTGCGGACCATGGTCCGGGGTCTTGATGCCCCTCTTCCTCATCCGGCGCTCATCTGCACCGGAGAGCACGAAATGAAAGCGGTGCACGACCGGATTGTCCGGTGGGGACAAAGGGCTCAAGAGGGGCAACTGGCTGTGATTCCGGATGCCCACCATATTCTCAACATGGACAATCCGGAACGCTTTCACCGGGTTCTGGATGACTTTCTGAACGCTCTGGAGAAAACGTCCAGCCCATGACAAAAATCGCGGTCCGGGTTATGATGGACTTGGATCGAAATCCGCTCTGCTTATGAAACCCCCTGAAGGAGATGCACATGCCACTCATTTTTGCTTCCTCCCTGTTGCTGGGCTTTTCCGGAGCCATGATGCCCGGGCCACTGCTGACCTATACACTGGACAAATCTCTGAACACCGGCCCCCGAGCCGGGTTCGTCATCATCACTGGACACGCTCTGCTGGAGATCACCCTGATTGGGCTGATCTTCCTGGGCTTTGACATTATCCTGCAGTCCGGACCGGCCCAGGTTCTCATCGGGATCGTAGGGGGACTGCTGCTGGTGACCATGGGAGCCGATATGATCCGCCGGTCCCTGACCAACCGGATCCGGATTGAAGTGTCCGGGACCGGGGCCGGTACCAGAAGCATGATGCTGTCCGGTGCCCTGATCACTGCAGCCAACCCCTACTTTCTGCTCTGGTGGGCAGTCATCGGCCTGGGCTTTCTTGTCCAGAGCTACCGCCTGTTCGGGTTTGCAGGGGTACTGGTGTTCTATGCCGGACACGTCCTGGCCGATATCATCTGGTATGGGGCCATTTCGGTTGTTGTGGGCAACACCCGCCGGTTCATCCGAGAACGGCTTTACCGGGGCATCATTGTGGCTTTGGGAGGCGTACTGATCTTTTTCGGATGCACGTTTTTCTACAACGCCCTGCAGCTTCTCATGGTCTGACACGCCCGCCGCCGGCGGGTTTTTTTGTTGTTCCAGTCAACCAATCCATCGTCGTCTGCAGAGAATTGCCGCATATACGTGATAGGAAGTTGAAGGGTAATGATCACGGAAGAAAAATCCTGTGTCGTCTCTGAAGAACGCCCGGTATATGCCCTGGAGGACATGCTGGCCATGTTTTTGGGCATCATCACCCCTCCCCTGATCATTGCGGCCATCGTCGGTCTGGATACTGCCGAAACCGGTTTTTCGTCAGCATGGCACTGATCATGCCCAGGGCCACATCCTTCGTCCAGTGCCACTGGATCGGACCGTTCGGCTCGGGCTGCTTGGTGTTCATGGCACCTGTTTCACTTTCGTGCCCATGGCCATTTCCGCAGCCAACGCCAGAAGCATGGCCCTGGTCAGCCGGTTTCTTAAACAGGCAAGGCGGATTTTCCCACCGATCGTCACCGGACTCACTGCCATGCTGATCGGAACGCGTCTCATTAAAGCGGGCATCCGGAATTTCGGCGGAGGTGCGGCTGCCGGGGAGACCTTCGGCAGCCCTCAGAATCTGCGGCTTTGTTCCTTTGTCCTGACCATCACCATCCTGTGCAACCGTTTTGGGACCGAACTGTTGAGAATTGAATCTGTGGTCGTGGGGCTGGTGCCCGGTTATCTGGTGTCCATTCCCCTGGGCCAGGTTGATTTCGCTGCTGTTGCCAGGCCGGCTGGGTCACCGTACCAAGGCCCCTCTATTTCGGTCTGGATTTCAGCTGGGCGCTTTTGCTCCCCAGGATTCTTGCCTACCTGATCACGTCCATTGAAACCAGCGGAGACCTGGCCGATGCTGCGGGAAGCGCAGCCGCCACACTGTTCAATCCCATGCCGAACACCACCTTCAACCGGAACTACGTGTGATTTCGATCACCAAGATGGGCAGCCGGGTGGTCGGTTACGTTGCGGCCGGCATCCTCTTGCTTCTGGAATTTGTCCCGAAAATCGGTGCATTGGTCATCGTTACGCCAAGCGCCGTTCTGGGTGGGGCCACACTGGCACTCTTTGCCATGGTGGCCATCTCCGGCATCAAGATCATCGCAAAGGATGGCCTGATCGACCGCAAACTGTTCATCATGTCGATCGCTCTGAATTTCGGTCTGGCAATCAACTACCGGCCGGACATCGTTGACCACATGCCTCCTCTGCTGGCCACCGTTTTGTCTTTGGGGATTGCCGTCGGAGCACTGCTGGCCATTTTCCTGAATCTGATTCTGCCTGGAAGAACCGCACCGACCGACGCATAAACCAGCGGACTGAACGGCAGGCTTAAGACAGACAGGGGCAGTCCGGGTGTGGACTGCCCCTGTCTGTCTTAAGATCTGTTTTGTGCCAGCACACTGTCCATCCACTGTTCGAATTGGTGCACATCCTGGCACCGCATGGACTCCACCGGTCCGTTCTCCAGGAAAACCGGCGGCTGTCCCGGACTGACGAACACCAGCCCCTGACCGTCCTGAAGAAGACGGGCCCCGGAGCCTTCCGGCCCTTTGCGGATCTCAACCCGCCTGAACAGTTCCCTCACATAGGAGGCTGTGTCCGCCTGGGCCCTAAACACCGCATCGGCCCAGCCTGTTCCTCCGAAAACGCGCCCTCTCTCCCGTCGACCGGGTGCGTTCTCTTGTGCATCGTTGTCATTTTTCATATAAAAAAACCCCTTTCGATTGGTTTTGTCCTTCCATTCATGAGTCATGAATCGAGAGTCAAAACGCCCCGAAGGAGCCCTCTCTCCTCATCGATGTTAGCATTGCCACCTTGCACGGGCAGGTTGGCGGATGGTCACCGAGCTAACTCTCTACCATCACTCTGGATAAGAAGAACATATTGTACACATCAAGGGTACCACAGTTCCCCTCGATTCGCCAGTGCGACCCTGTTTCTGCTGGTGTTCCAACTTTGCCGGCTTCACCTGCTTTCCCATGGCGAAACGGTCGCTCCGGTCTTGTTGTTTGACAGCCCGCCATCCCTGCGTTACCCTTGTGAAAAACTGATGGATCCGCATGGATTCAAGAAAGGATGATCACATGAAACAGACCCGTTTGTTTTTGCTGATTGCATTTATTCTGATGTACGCATCCCATGGCACCATGCTGCTTCTGTTGCGGTCTGCGGATTTTTCCCTGTCCCACCCGGTCATTGGAGCCCTGGCTTTTATCGGTGGGGGTTCGCCGACTTTCGCGGCCGTTTTCGTGGTTTACAGACGCTACAGCACAGAAGAGCAGAACGGTTTCTGGTCTTCTGTGCTTCGGTTCCGGGTTCCGGTGAACCATTGGCTGTACGCCCTGGTTCTTCCGGCCATCCTCACTGTTCTCACTGGAATAGCCGGCAGGCAAACCCTCGGGCTTCCTTTCGTCTCCGCGGAAGACCTGATGCGCTTTCCGCTTCTTCTGGTCTCCGCCGTTTTTCTGGGCGGGCTGGAAGAATGGGGCTGGCGTGGAGTCCTTCTGTCCGATCTTCGCGGCAGACTGTCTCTGGTCACCCTCTCTCTTCTGACCGGCGTGCTCTGGGCTTTCTGGCATCTGCCTCTGTTTTTCATTGATGAACTGGCCCACAGCGGTTATGCGTTTCTGCCCTATCTGACCAGCACTGTGCTGCTGTCCGTTTACATGACCGTTCTGGTGATCCGCACAAAAAGCATTCTTATGGCGGTCGTCATGCATGCGAGCACCAATGCGGTCAGCCAGCTGGGGTTTTCCTTCCCGATGGACCACACAGCCGGAGCCTATCTTGTCTCTGCCCTTCTGATCCTGGCTGGCGTTTTTTGGCTCACCCGGCTGGAACGCCAGGATGACGTCACCACCCCATTGTTCCCGGACCGCCCTTAAAGGGTCCCCGGATGTTTGCGGTGATCCATCCTCCATAAAAATTGCCTTCCTGCGGGATGACCCGTTCACCGTTGACAAAGCAATCGTCCATCTTTTCGGCGTAAAAAGCCAGATGCCCCGCAATGGGCCGGAAAGCCTCCGTCGGATCCTCATAGCTCCAGGCCCCGTCCCGGATCAGCCGGTCTTCAGTGCGGATATGCCAGTAAGTGGCCACTCCCTTGAATTCGCAGACACTGGTCCGCCCGGACCGTTCCAGCATCCCCTGCGTCACGTCTTCCCGGGGAATGTAGTATCCCGGGGGGTGACTGGTTTCCAGCACCCGGAAGCCCCGGGTGCTCATCGCCACCTGTGTTCCCCCTGTACGGACCTCCAGTGTTCCGTCAAATGGTTCGAGCCGTGGTGGCCGGGGGTATTCCCAGACAGATTCAATCGGTTTCTTCACGTTTCAGCCTCTCCCTTCCAGAAAACCAAACCCGGTGGGCCAGAACACCCGCCTGGACGGCAAGCAACAGAGCAACCGTCGATCCGGAGGCCGGGCCGGCCAGCATAAACGCGAAGGTCGTCAGAACGAACAGCCCCCGGCCGTGCTGCAGCCAGCGGTTCGGGACCGGTTGTCCCAGATCGTCTCCGGCCAGCGGTGCTTTGCGAAATGCCAGCATCAGGCCGGCTCCCAGAACCGCTGCGGTTCCCAGTACCACCGGCCGCAGGGTGGGGTCCAGGGAAAACAGCCAACCCGGCTCAAGATGCCAGATAAACGATCCGGCCAGATAGGCCGCAGCCCCCACCAGGGAAGCCACTGCCCAGCGAAACTGCTTTCCGTACCGGCTGTACGCCACCAGAAGTCCCGCACCCAACAACAACAGAATGACACTGTCCTTCCCGGACCAGGCCAGCCATCCGCTCAGGCCAAACAACACCGCCAGGTCCAGATTGGTGGGTATTTTTCCGCAGATCCTGGTCATCATCCGCAGCATCAGGACCAGCCAGAACAATGCGCCAAACGAAAGTCCGTCGTACCAGGGCAGACTGAGCAGAAAAACGCCCGCCGCCACAAACGCGGCTGTGGGGTGCAGCGGATCAATTTCACGGGCCAAAGCCCAGCTGAAGAAAAAGCCACCACCGATCCCAAGGCCCTGCAGGAGTGAACCGCTGATCAGCGCACCCCCGGCGCTTAGCAGAACAAACAGAATCAGCAGCAGTCGATTGTACCCGTTGGACAGATCAAAGCCTCTGCCCAGTGTAAAAGTTGTCATTGTTTGCGTCCTTTCTGTTTCAGATCTGTGTTATCAAAAGCATACCCCTGAAACAGGACAAATACAAATATCTTTTCCGGCGGAACAACCTCCTGTCAACAAAAAGGTTTTGCTCAGGTCTTCTGGGATTCAAAAAGCAGACACCCTGCGGGTGCATCCGCAGGGTGTCTGCCCTTGAGTTAGGTAGGAGTAAGAGTATTCGACAGCAGTGTGATGGAAACCGGTGGCCATTGGTCAATCCGCAGAGGGGCCACCGGATCGCTGTTGCTGTGTTTGTCCGGGGACCACGATTGAGTCCCTCAGGCACTTTTTATGTTAGAGCATTCGATGGGAAAAATCCTTATCCGGTGCAGATAGAAACGCTCCACGTTTATTTCTTATTTTGGATAAAACTGGCCACCATATTTCAAGTTCCCGTCCAGAACCATCCTGACCGGAGATCCCTGGTGGCAGGTGTTCCCATTCGTTGTCCAGATCGCGGAACATTCCTGAAATGTTTCCGTCAGTGATAGTAGACGGAAAAAAGGAGGATGCAACGATGAAAAACCGAAGAAAATGGTCAACTTGGACGATGCTGACGGTGTTCCTACTGATGTTGTTGCCGGGAAGTCTGAGCGCATCCGACAGATCCCTGCCAGGTGTTCCAGAAGCAGGGGTGTTTCCTCCGGAGCGTTCGGATGAAAACCGGGATTCCAATCAGGGAGAAGAACTGATTCCTGCCTACATGTCGTTTTCCGGCCAGATCGAGGAAATCTGGCACGATGCGGAGGAAAACCTGTATGGACTCTATGTCCGGGAGAGTGAAGACCGGGCGGCCTGGCTGATGGTTCAGGAAGAAACGTTTCGTCACGGGCCGGAGCCTGCAACAGGCATGCAGGCCACAGGACACTACAGGACCGACATCCCGATGATCATGATCTATCCACCGCGGTATCCGGTTAGTGTCCTTCTGACGGGCGGACAGGATCTCAATGTCCACGTGAACTTGTTTGACGGTGACCTTGTCAGCGCAGACAATACGCTGCAGATCATGGGTGAAGCCCATCCGGTGACTCTGCCTGATGGAACACCTTACGGTGGGGGTCTGGAAAACCGGGCACTGGTTGTTTTTTACGGATCGTCCACCCGGAGCATTCCGGCCCAGACTTATCCGGAACGGGTGGTCGTGCTGCCCGATGACCCGGAAGAAGGGACACCCCGGACCACCGATTCCCTGGCAATCGGTACGGAAACGGTGGTCCGCTCCATCGTGGTCAATGGACAACACCTGCAGGGACCGTTGCCCTTTGAAAGAGACGGCACCCTGATGATTCCCCTTCGGGCGGTGCTGGAAGCACGGGGGCACAACGTCCACTGGGATCCTCAGACCCGACAGGTGGACATCGACGGCATCATCACGCTGTCACCGGAGAAGGGCTATTACCGGATTTCCGGTGAATCGCTGGGCCTGGGCGCGGATCCGGAACTGATCGGCGGAATCACGTATGTTCCTGTGGCCTTTCTGCCTGATGTGCTCGGAGTGCAGAAACTTCAGGCTGCGCATGGACAACTGATCATTGGACACCCGTAAACCGGACAAGCCAATTCGTTTCAAACACGGAAAGGGACCTCCCAGCCGGCGGGTCCCCCTTCGGCCACGCTTTGTCAACGAAGCGTGGTCTTGTTTGTTTTGTCAACCCATGTGTATCCGGGAGAGAACAGGCTCTCACCCGAAATCCTACAAGCCCTGAAACACGTCCGCCTTCTGGCGCAGCACCCGGTCACAAACTGCCTCTCCCCGGGCGGCCAGACTTCGTTCATCGATGTCCGGAAATGCGCCGTCCTGCCAGATCACCCGGCCGTTGACCATGGTCAGCCAGACCGGACCGGTCACCCCGGTGCGGGCCAGCATGTTGGCCGGATCATGCAGGGCTCCCGACAGTTCCAGCACACCGGTATCCACCATGAACAGGTCCGCGGCTTTTCCAGGCTCCAGACTTCCAAGGTCCGGACGACCCAGGACACGGGCCCCTCCGGTACAGGCCACCTTCAACACTTCATAGGGCGTCACACAACCTCCGTTTGGCTTGGCAAAGTAGGTTTGCATCAGGTAGCCCATCCGCAGAGAATCGAGCAGGCTTGATCCATCGTTGGTCGCTGAGCCGTCCACCCCGAGGCTCAGGCTCATGCCTTCACGAAGCATGGTCTGCATCGGAATGATCGGATACCCGCCCAATACCGCCGGTGCCGGACAATGGCTCAGTCCGGTACCGGTCCGGGCCATCACACGGTATTCGTCGGGTTGCAGTTCCCAGCCATGAGCAAACCAGACGTCTTCCCCGACAAAACCGATCTCCTCACACCACGCCAGGGTTCGTTTGCCCCAGCGGGACACCATTGCTGCGGTCTCCCCTTCTCCCAGATGGGTGTGGAGCCGGACCCCCTCCCGGCGCGCCAGTGCTGCCGATTCCCTGAAGAGTTCTTCCGTTCCGTTGATCGGCTGGCAGGGCGCCACCACAATCTGACGCATGGAGAAGGGTTCCGGATCATGGAATTTTCGGATCAGCCGTTCGCAGTCCGCAAGAAAGTCATCGGCCGTTTCCACCATGGAATCCGGGATCGGACTTCCGCTGCTCATGGGGATGTCATTGGCTCCCCGTCCCCCGTGGTAACGGATCCCCAGCAAACCGGCCGCATCCATCTGTCTGTCGATCAGTTCTTTTCCTGCATGGCGGGGGTAACAGTACTGGTGATCAAAGGCACAGGTGCAGCCATGCTTGATCAGATCCGCCAGTGCCGTCAGGGTGGAATGGTAGATGACCTCTTCGTTCACATTCTGAAAGATCTGGTAGACCACGTCCAGCCAGTCCATCACCGACAGGTTGGGGTAATCGACCTTCACCAGGTTCCGGACGAACGTCTGAAAAAAATGGTGATGGGTGTTGATCAGCCCCGGATAGACAAAGCGGTCCCGTCCGTCAATCACCCGGGCTCCCTTGCTGTCCAGATCTTTGCCGATGGCCACAATTTCCGGTCCCCGGATCAACAGGTCGGCATCCCGGAACACCCGGTCCTGCCCGTCACAGGTTACAATGGCTTTTGCGTTCTGAATCAAAATCGTTTCCATGTTTGCCAAGTCCGTCCTTTCCAAACAACGGTTGTTCGCGACACATGCAGCGTTTGCTCACTGCTGGCTCTATTCGCCCGGAAGGCCACTGTTTCCTTCGTCCTCCTGCACTTTTTTCTGCTTTGAAACATAGCTCTGCGGACCACAGAAGGCTCCCGAGGGGAGCCTTCTGTGGTCCGCAGAGCTATTGCAACGTCGTCTTGGTCGACAGTGATGTCCAATGGTCCTCCGGCTCGGTCAGCGTAAAACGTTCGCCTTCTTCACTCATCCCAATGGGAAGGGCACAGCGTTCAATCCATTCCGCTGTAACCAGCTGGGGGATGGGTTGGGCAGACACCTGCGCGTCAAAGCGTTTGCGCACCTCCATGACCAGCTCCCGGTCAATGGATGTCTCTGAACCGATGAAAAATTCCCATCCTTCCTCGGGTAGATGCAAAAGGGCGATCTGGGTCCGGGCTCCCACCCGGTAAACATCGAGAACCTTGAACCGGGAACCCCGGTTCGCGACAAACAGTTGCCAGTCGGTTCCATATTCGTATTCCGACAGATCCCGCATGTGGTTGGACAGAATGGCCATCCGGTGGGTGGTCACCATGCCCCCAATTCTGGCAGAGGCATCAGTAAACCCCCGTTCACGAAGAACGGTTCCAATGGTGTATAGTTCTTCCAGCCTGCCCAGGTTCAGATCCCGGACAAACAGCTGCAGCCCCGGATACGTCCGGTTCACCACATCTTCCATCCACTGCAGATCACTTTCCAATGACGTTGTCCCCCTGTTTTCAATCAGTCATCTTCGTAGCGTGTCAGATCAAAGCCTGCCCGCTCAGCCAGCACCTCCAGCTCCACATCCGACGCATTCTGAACATCGATCAGGTCAATCACGGCCATCGACAATCCGGAAGTCATGCCTGTTCCATAGTAATCAATCAGGTCTCTTCGCAACTGATCGTAATCCATGATTTCCCCTCCCTTTCCTGTTCGCACCATGCATGGCTCACTGTATACATTCTGCATTCGACCGCGAATTCCTTCAGGTTGCAGACTCTGGGATTGTCATCGCCGCTGCTGGGCAGGGCTGGCCGATTCTCCCTCTGAAAAAGCTCTCCCGGCCCGATTGGTTCCTTCGGGCCGGGAGAGCAGCACCACCTTCAGACAGCTGACACCGGTCTGTTACTGATTCAACCGGATTGGGGGCACTACGGCATCTCCGGAAGCCCATCGAACATGTCCATCATATCAATGATTTGGTATCCATCAGGAACCTTAAACATGTCATCGGACACCTGACCCACCTGGAAACGGGTCACTTCCATCGTGAAGCCATCGTCCAGATCATCACCGGTGGTTTCCACCCGCAGGGGGAACCCGTATTCGGCGTGCAGCCACAGCGTGGTTACGGAATCATACTCCGGTTCACGGATCCGGACCATCCGGGCAGGAAGCCCGTTGACCGTGTCCGCTCCCAGGTCCTCCCACTGACCGGCATCCACTTCCCCGATAAAGTCATCGGCGGTAAACGAGTCCAGAGAGTCATCCATTCCCATCTCCAGAGGCATGATGTAGGCAATCCGCTCCTGAACATCCATGGTGTAGACCGCGTTCTGGTCGTAGATGGTAATGAATGAAGCGCCATCCATTTCGGTCTCGGTCCGCATCCGGTCGCCTTTCATCCAGATCCGGGAAACAAAGCCTTCCCCCTCTGCGCTGGTCACGCGCATTTCATAGGAAAACTCATCCAGGGTCCCAACCGCCCGAAACAGTTCCTCCAGAGCCGCTTCGTCCATGTCTTCACCGGGCGCGGCATCACCGTTGCCGTTTCCTGCCGGCTCATCCGGCAGATCCTGTTCCGGTGGCTCCGCCTGTGCATCTGCCTCTCCTCCGCAGGCCGTCAGCATCATACTGACCGTCAGTACAAGAACAAGCACCAAAAGGAACCTGAGGATCGAATACTTCGTTTTCATCCCACTCATCTTCTTTCCCGTTATTCAGGCCAGATCCCGTGAACCGCCTGCCCTGTTGTTTTATTTATTCGACATCCCTCACTGGATTCCTGTTTCACTGGGCAGTTCCACCCCACTGTTCTCCGTCATTTCTGCTCACCCAACAGGATTCGGTAAACATCATAATCCAGGATCAGTGCAGACATGGCAAAGCGGTTTTCGACCTCCTGAATCATGGTCTCGATGTATTCCTTATCGGGAGACTGCCCGGCTGAAGCAGTAAACGAACCGGACCGGGCATCATAAAACCCGTGTTCTGTCCGAAAACTGCGATCGGCAAAGATCACCAGCGGTGGTGCATCGGAAAACACGTCCCGCCCCATCAAAAGGCGGGAATCAAAGGAAAGACCCATCAAGTTGGACACCGTCGGCAACAAGTCCAGGCTGGACACCGGACTGTCAATGGTCTCAGGGGTCATCCCCGGAACGTACAGTATCAGATTGCTGCGAAAGAGATCATAAACCGACCGGATTGATTCGCCGGAAAGCTCTTCGATCGTTTGATTGTCCAGTCCGTAGGGAAAATGATCGCTGCTTAGAACAATCAGGGTTTTCTGGGCCACGCCGGCTTTTTCCAGTTCGGCCAACAGGTGTTCCAGAGCCCGGTCCAATTCGACCTGGGTGGCAATGTAGGCCCGCCCTTCTTCCGAAAACGGCAGATCTCGGACCACTTCCCGGTTCTTATGAGCCATGCTGTTCCCAGTAAATGTATAATTCAGGTGTCCGCTCACCGTCATATAATAGGCGTGAAAGGGCTCCTCGCCAATGTAATCCGGGATGGTCGCTTCCATCATTTCCAGATCGGATGCCGGCCAGACCGGGCTGATCTCCAAACCGTTTCCGACACCTGTATACGTGTATCCCATGTTGGTGTGGGACCGGTGGCGGTCGTAGTAGGTATATGTGTGGTTGTGGTAAGCGACCGTCCGGTAACCCAGGGCCCCAAGCTGATTTCCCAGGGCAAAGGGAAGGTAGTTTCCGGCAGAACTGGAAAAACTCCAGGTCCCCCGCCGGGGCAGCAATCCGGTGCAGGCCACGTACTCCCCGTCTGTGGTGCTGACGTCCCAAAGCGGGACATGGTAATCCGTGAAATGGATCCCCTCATGGATCATTTTGTACAGGGTCGGAGTGACTTCCGGAACCACACCGTAGGGCGCAAATGCTTCTGCTGTGATCATCACCAGGTTGTAGCCTTCATAGATCCCGGTGTGCGGATTTTGAGCCGTGGGTGTCACCTGGCTGAAATAGCGGTACATGGGCAGAAGCAACCTGTTTTCCTCCTGCTTCATCAGGGCAGCAAAATCGATTTCCAGGACATTTTGCGCAACCGGTTCGACGTCCTCCCGCTCGGTTGACGCAGGGTTGCGTTGCGGGCCAGAAGGAAGCGTACCAGGAACACTTTCACTCACCGGCTCTGGCACCGATGGGGCCGGGGCCCATTGTTCCCTGAGGACCTGTTGTTGCAGATCCAGACGCATAAACGTCAATACACCAAGCTGCCGGGCTTTTACGCTGGCGGCCCCTCCCTCAAAATAAAGGTGCGCGGGAGATTGAAACCCACTGCCTGCAATAAACAGTGCGCCCACTCCGGCCAGATGGACAACGACGACCATCAGACACAACAGGAGTCTGCGGTTCCTGTCCGGAAGGGAAACCGCAGGCAGTTTTTTCTTCATCAGAAATGGCAGGAAAACCGGGAGAAACAACACGCCCAGCCAGAGAATCTCGGCGGCCACCCAACCGGAGATTAGGGACGGAAACTCCACCAACGCCTGGAAGGCGTTGGTCGCTGAGTAGACCGTGTACACCGTCCTGAAGGCCCCGTAATAGACCATCTGGGAACCATACAGCACCCCTGTCAGTCCCAGAAGCATCTGGGTCATTTTTAACCTGTTTCGTCCCCTTCCCAGCGAAGAGACCAACATCAGACCCAATCCCCAGGACGTCACAAACAAAACCGTAACGGTCAGTTCCGTCGGGCCGGCAAATCCGGTGGTCCTCCAGCGGAAAAGGCCTTCCATCAGAAAAAGTGTCCCCAGCGTGTAGACGGTTAGCCACTGTTTTAGGTGTCTGAGGTTCATCCATCTGTCCTTTCTGCACATCCGGATCTTGTTCTGGAGCGCCACATTTTCTGCAATTTGTCGGGATAACCATTGTTTGAATCTGACACAAGTCCCGGGCTGATTGCACGTTCATCCTTTGCTTTCGAACCTCGTTGCTCTGCCACCAGAGGACGCATACCATTCGTTCTTCGCCTTTGGTCCGGTTCGACCCAGTGCCTTTATTTGTGCAAAGGGAAACAGCTTGAATATCTTATATTTTACCGTGAATTTGCACCCTTTTCAGCCTTTTGTTCAAACCGTATCATTTGCTTCCAATAGGACCTCTTTTCATTCTGAAACTGAGATGTCCAAAAACCCGTTTTCGGCAGGATCAGTAGGCCTTTTGTAGAAAGACTTCACATAAGAGGTAGAATGACTCTATGGTCGAAAAAAGAACCTCTATCCAATGTAGTGTACCTGGCGTCAGTTGAAGCGCCCCTGTTGTCGTTTGTTCCTGCCTGAACTGCGTGCCTGTTGTATCCTGATGTGTCGAAAAACAATAAAGGAGATTGAAGATGATGAAGCGTGTTCTGAACAAACGGGCCTTCAAAGGCCTCCT
Organism: Bacillota bacterium; assembly: GCA_007121025.1. Classification (GTDB taxonomy): domain Bacteria; phylum Bacillota; class TC1; order TC1; family UBA5767; genus SKMO01. The sequence goes on from SKMO01000133.1 coordinate 29,769, forward strand.
TGCTGCTCTTCTTGTGTCTGTCATGATCATTCCAGTGGCCATAGCGGACTCCCACACCAGTCTGGTGTCAAAATCCATCAATGTGGATTCCGGAGTCAACCTGTCACTGGACGGACTGCCTTACAAACCATTGAACACCACCGGTCAACTGGCGGATCTGTTTATCTATAACGGAACCACCTATCTGCCGGCCCGGGCGCTCAGTGAAGCCCTGGGTGTGGACATCGCCTGGAGAGGTGACAGCGCCACGGTGGCCATTGGCCGTGATGAAGCCGCGGACGCCGCCAAGTATCTGTCTCATTACTTCGGGTTGGGTGACCTGGGACAAACCGTCACCTGGTCCTCCTTCAACAACGCCCTGGACGCCATCGGTGCATCGGCCGTTGAGGGCAAAGTTGACGCAGCCCTCGTTCCCATGCCTCAGGCTGTGAAAGCCATTGTGCAGGCGGCCCAAATGGATGAGCTTGCCCTGACCTACCCGGCCGACAAAACGGCAGCAGCCCTGCGGGCCTACCGGGTAACCGGCATTTCAGCAGACTACGCCCCGTATGTGGCCACCGCTTTGGATACCGGCCTTCTGCCCCGCTCTGTTGAACTGAGTGGAACACTGGATGGAAAAACCGCTTCTGTTCTGCTGATGAACGCAGCGGATGCCATCGGAAACGGCCGCTACTACCTGGGATACACTTCGGATTCTGACATTTACGCCAAGGTCATCGGCGCATGGAACTCATTTACTTTGCTGGACGAAGAGGCCCTGGATGAAATCGGTCGGGGTGTGGTTGAGGAGAAAGCCACTACTGGCTACCTGCTGACCTACAGCGGATACAACCCCCGTTTCCTTCCGCAATACACCATTGTGTATGACCACTCAAACATCAAACACGCCAACCAGCTGATCGGCCTGCTGGCCAGTGAAGGCATCACCGCCAGAGTGGCCCTGCAGCCCAAGAAGTCAGTTTACGAGTACAACCTGGCCTGGGGACCCATCCGCCCGCCGACTCCCACCTACCGGGTGGAAGAAGTGGCTGAAGACTTTTACCTGGCCAACACCGTAGGATACATGCTGACGTTTGAATTCCTGAGTGCCGCAGACAAAGCCGCCTTTGATCCCATTCTGGTGGAATTTGCCAAGAAGAGCGGGGACAACGTGGACGCCATTGGTGTGATTGCCGGTTCCTACTGGCAGCCCCAGTACTCCTCCAAGACCCCGATGCCGGCGGACGGCCGGGACGGTTACGTCCGGCTGGACGACGTCTCTGTCACCAGCAGCGGCTACATGCTGAACACCTTCATCCTGCCGGAACTGACCGACACTCTGGTGGACGCCATTGAAGACATCAACGACGAATTGACTGTGGAGGTCAATGACGTCTGGGCCAACGCTGCATTCAACCGGTTCCTGACCGGAGAAGCGCGGGACTGACATTTCAACAGCATTGAAAAGCCGCCTTCAGCAAATACGCTGAAGGCGGCTTTTTCGTACCCATTTTGCCTGTTTCAGGCGGTTGGACTCTCCTGTGGACCGGTGGGTGAAAACGGCGGCCCGTCAGATCCGGAAACGGGTGATCTGTTCCTGCAGGTTTGAGGCCACGTGGGTCAGCTGTTCGGTGGATCCTGCAATTTCCTCCGAGGATGCGGACAACTCCTCCACTGACGCGGAGGCCTCCTGGGTTCCTGCGGCATTTTCCTCTGCGATGGCCGACAAATTCTGCATGATGTCGAGCACCTGCTCCTTTTTCCCCAACAGACTGCTGCTGGTCCCAGTAAAGACCTGGAGGGTGTCATCCACTGTGGTGATATACCCTGAAATGCTGGTGAACCGTTCTTCAACATTGTTGAGCTCGGACAATTCCTTGTCAATCGACCCGGCCGCCTTTTTCATCTTGTCGGCTGCGGTATCTGAGCGACTGGCCAGTTCATCAATCACTTCCCGGATTTCCCCGGTGAACCGGCCGGATTGTTCCGCTAGTTTGCGGATCTCCTCGGCGACCACCGCAAAGCCCTTTCCATGCTCTCCGGCTCTGGCTGCCTCAATGGCCGCATTCAGGGCCAGAAGATTGGTCTGATCTGCAATGCTGGCGATCATGGCACTGGACTGGCTGATTTTTTCTGCACTGTCCACATTGCCCATTACCGCCTGGTGCGTGTCCAGGGTCAAGGCCTTACCTTCTTCAATGGATATCCGCAGCTGTGCCAGCGCTTCACCGCCCTGTTTCTCGGCGGCTTTCATCTGTTCACAGACCCCGGCCAGCTCGCTGACATCCCGGGCGTCTGCCTCCATGATCTCGCCCAGTTCGTTCATCAGGCTGGTTCCCTTTTCAATTTCCTGAGCCTGTTCCCCAGCTGCCCGGGCGATTTCATCGATGGTTCGGGCCACTTCCCCGGAAGTGGCCGCCGTCTGCTCGGACGTGGCACTGAGTTCTTCGGCTGAACCGGCAATCTGCTCAGAGCCGCTCTGGGCTGAGCCCACAAAACGGCGGATTTCTACGGACATGTCCTCCAGAGCCCGGACGGCCTCTCCGATTTCGTCTTTTCGTTTTGCGTACGTTTTCATCCGTTGATCATCGTTCTGATCGGTGAAATCCAGTGTCCCCTGACGACGGATTTTGTCCGCCAGAACGGTTACCGGAGTGGCAATCCGGGTGCCCAGAACAAAGACCGCTCCGCCCGCCAGAAGAAGGGCCAGCAATACGGCAATCACCAGATTGCGGACCGCCTGACCCACTCCCTGCGCAATGATGGCACCGGCCTGTCCTGCAGGAATTCCCACAAACAAGGCGCCACCGGACACCGGCCTGTAAAGCGTCACGTAGGGCTGATCAAGAATGTCTGCCCGGCCGACAAACGACCCCTGTTGGGCCAGCGCTTCGTAAGCTTCCCCACGGGCCAGAGAGGTTCCCGTCGCCCGTTGCCCGGAGTCGTCCAGAATGCTCGTGCTGGCCCGGATGAACTCGTCACCTTCCCGGACAAACAATGTGGCGACAAGCCCGGTGCTCTCGGAAAACCGGTCCACGGCTGCATGGTTTCCACCCGTCTGGACAGTCACCTGGCCATATTCGTATTCCAGATAGTCTTCCAGTGAGGACACCACACTGTCCAGATACTGTTCAAACACCCCGTCGGACACCCGGTCAATGGCCCCCCGCAGGGTCAGATACACGGTTCCTACGGAAAGCAAGACGGTCACCAGCACCAAGGCAAGTGTTTTGAGAATCAGATCATTTCTTAAGCTTTTCACCAGTTTTATCCCCCTATTTGAATTTCGCCCTCAGCAATCTGTTTCATCTGCGGACCATTCTCCCTGTTACTTATATCGGTAGAACGAAACGAACGTTAACTGGTGAACTGTTTTCGATCGTAAAAAGTTTCGGTACATTCCAGAGCGGTATTTTCTGTTTTATCCTGACCCTCCTCCTGCCGCGTATTGGCTCCACCGCTTCCCGGTGTCGTCCACCGGACTGCCGCGTGGCGTTCCCTGTGAGACAATCCCGTTTGCACCGGAAAACAAAAAACCGGCCAGCTCTCAGGCAGCACCGGTTCAACACACATCATTTCCATTGTTTGGAGAGCCGCTGGGACAGATTCCCCACCGGACAAATGAGACACCAGGTCCGGGAGCGCCAGATCCAGGCCAGCCCCAGACCCACCAGGGTGCTGGTCAACATCAGGGAATAGACCCGGTAGGCCAGATGGGTCAGCCAGGGGATCCCCGGACTCCAGGGCAGCAGTGAGGGCAGAGGCCCCGGAAACGCAAACACCATCAGCAGGCGAATGTACTCCATTGAGGCTATTCGTCCCGTACCAACGGCCACTGTGGACAACAGCACAAACAGCAGGTTGAGTCCAAAATACCCCAGAACAACAAAACGAAGATCCGGCCCCCTGAAGATCCCCGGAACACGGCGCCCTTCACCGGGCCGGACGGATCCCCAGAACGAGAACAGACTGGCCCGGGGACAAAGCCCCTGGCACCAGGTTTTCCTCCGGGTCCGAAACAAGAGGACAAACGGAAGACCCATGCACAACAACCCGGCAAGCGTCAGGTGAATGTTCACCAGGCCCAGCATGAAATACCCCAGTGTGATCAAAAACAGCAACTTGTGATTTCGCATCTTGGTCCCCCCGTCGTTCCTGTCTGCATCGCTGCAGCAGCACCATTATACCTCACGGGGGTATGTCAGGCAAGGACCATCGCCAGTCGGACACCCAGCATAAGGACCAGAAGAATTCCAATGGTCCGCCGGTAAAGAAACAAGACGCCTCCGTATTCGCGGATCCGTTCATCCAGTTCTATCCACAACGGAGCGCTGGACCCCTTCCCCCGGCAGCGAAGTCCGGCGGCTTTCGACCAGATGAGCGCCCGGAACAAATGAAACCGGCTGGTCACCAGCAGGCAAGGGATCTTCCGGAAGTCTGCTCCCTTCTTTCGTTTAAGCAGATCCCGGCAAAACAGGGCGTTCTCCCGGGTGTTCACGGAGCGGTCTTCCAGCAGCAGATCACCGGCGGGCACCCCTTTCTCCAGGAGGTATGCTTTCATGGCCGCCGCTTCGGAGATCCGGTCCCCGGGTCCTTTTCCCCCGGAGAGAAGCAGCAACACCGGACGGCCTTTCCCTTTTTTCCGGCGGTAATGGGCCAGTCCCAACTCCAGCCGGGCGGCCAGAAGTGGCGGCACCCTTCGCCCCTCTTCCAGGCTGCTTCCCAGAACGATCACCACCTCCGGCTCACCGGCCGGCTGCAGCCGGCAGAGCGTCTCTCCCATCGTGTAGACCACCATCAGACCGTAGAACGCCAGGACAACCAGGGTGATTCCGTCAACCAGCAGGCCGGCCACCAGGCTCTCGGGAACCGGCGCCGCCAGGCCAACGAGGAGGGTCCATCCGAGAATCATTCCGCCCAGAACGAACCCCCGACGCCCCCGGACGCCCGCCGGTTGGCCAAGAAACAGCCGCAGACCTGTTTTGGCCCAGAGCACCAGAAAGGACACCAGAACCAGGGGCATCCCGGACAGAAGGGCGGTCACCAGGACGACCACCGCCCAGAACACCGGAAAGCGCTCAGCCATGGACATCATCTGAAGCACCCCATACAAAACGGCTCCCTGCCACAACAAGAGCCAAAGCCCCGTCCAAAAGGACCGGGGATCCCTGTATGCCAAAAGCCAGATCCCAGCCGAGACCGCCGCAACCAAAAAGATGACGTCCAGCACCATGCTCCCCCCCAATCTCAACAAAGCGGCGGCCCGTTGGACCGCCGTCTTTCTCTGCATTTCCTTGCCCTGCCTCAGTCGCCAAAACGGCTGACCCTCAACGGGTCACACCGTCCAACTGTTGTTCTCCCCGGATTTCCACCACCGCCTCATTGGGCAGCGACACGATGGAACTGCTGGTATTGTCCAGCCATCCCTGCAGCACCGCATACCGGTAAGGCGTGCTCTCCTCCAGAAGGCGGACCTGCCGGTCCCTGATTTCAATGGTAAACGGACCGTACAAACCCTCAAATTCAAACGTGCCGTCTTCCTCAAGGGGCAGTTCAGCCACTGTCTCGCCGGCGATGCGCACCACCACCGTTCCCTGTTCAGGCCGGTCCAGGGTCAGAAACGTCACTGCAATCGACCCTGTTGCCAAAACAATCAGGGTGATGATCAGTATGATGTCCCGCCTGTTCAACATGTTCTTCCCTCCGGATCCTGCCATGCATTCATTTTAATTGAGAATTTCTGTCATTACAAGTGCCGCCAACACCCCTGGCCCCGCGCCACAGCACGGACACGAATGGCTGCAGTGTCTTCCCGGTTCCATTTATATGCAGACGCCAGCCCCGGAGAAGAGCCTCCCGGGGCTGGCGTATTCTGGAATGCTCAAAGGAGCACCTAACGGCCCTGAAACGAAAAGTGCATGTAATCACGGCTTGTGGGCCAGGCGTTTCCGCCCCAGGTGAACCCGTGGCGTCTGAACGCTCTGACCACATCGCCGTCCGGCAAGATGGAATAGGGATTCTCTCCGGGTTTCCAGAAGGAACCGGCCAAGATGGTCCCGTCGTTTCGGATCATGTAGTTCTCATTGGCGTTGATGTCAATGGCGATGCCCCACCGGTGTTCGGAATTGGGATTGGACCTCCAGGAGAACCCGCCAACATCCTTGATGGGAAAGCGTTCCGGTCCCTCATATATTTCCCTGAAAATCTGCCGGACCGTCCCGGCGATCGCATGATGCACCGTGATGGACCGGGTTCCGGTGGTTTTGTTCCCGGTGCTGCTCAGCTGCCAGACGTCCACGGAAATGCTCACCATGTGGCTGCGGGCCTCCTCGGCGCTTGCAAAACGCGGAGCATCCGGAGAACCGAAAATCAGAGCGTGTTTGACCGGATTGTCTCCCAGACGCAGTAGCATCTCCCGTTCTTCCGGGGACGCATCCGGGAAGCGGGTCCGGCTGTCTTCTTCTGCCCCCCGGGACGGGGTTTCCGCGGCCGCCAGGACCAGATCGTGCAACAGCCGGTTCACTGTGCTCAGTGTGGCCAGCGGGATGCCCGTCCTGTTCAGGGCGTTGTTGACAATGATCAGGGACTCGGCCCGGGTTGTGTTCGACCCCGGTTCCAGTGTTCCCCTGGGTGTTCCAGCCACAATCCCCCGGGACGTCACCATGGCCGCCGCCTCACGGGCCCAGGGGCTGAGTGCCGGCGCATCGGAAAACCGGCTGTCCATCCCCCGATGGTCCTGCGTGGTCACCGGGTCGTCGATCCCCAGGCGCAGGAACAGTTTGTGAATCATCACAAACATCTCTTCCCGCCGGATGGCCCCGTCCGGGCGGAACGTGCCGTCGGGATAGCCGGACACAATCTCCAGGGCGAAAGCCATGTTCACAAAAACGTTCTGTGTATCAGTGAACACGTCCTTTTCCGTGTTCCGGGGTAGTTCTTCCCGGGCGCTCACCAACGACCGGACGACCACTTCGGCAAACTCCCCCCGGGTGACCGGCCGGTTCAGCCCGGCGTCCACAAAGCGAAGCGGGACGATCCCCCGGGCCGTGGCTTCCCCAACGCCCCCTTCATACCAGGGCACAGTGATTCCAGAGACCGGCCGGGGACCGGCAAGCAACAGGGCGACCACCAATACGGCCAGACCCAGCCTTGTGAGTGAACGTTTTATCCGTTTACTGTTCATCTGTCCTCCCCTTCTGACACGAGTTTTGACCCTGCTCTTTGTTCCTTATTCTATCATTCGGACGTTGACTGTCAAACATAACCCCCCGTCAGAGCATTTCTTTCCAAACGTCCCCACATCCTGCGCAATTTGTGTACAATGGAACCAGGGGAAGGACAGACGTTTCCCGCAATCGAAACGACAGAATCGCGAAGGGAGTCCCCATGAAAACTAAAGCACTTGCCATTCTCACAGCCCTGTTGACCCTGGCCCTGCTGGTCACGGCCGTGCTGAGCATCGATATTGAACTGAACCTGCGGATCCGCAGGAGAGCCCATTTTCTGCTGGGTTCCTATGAAACCGCAACGGTTTCACCTCAGGTCGTGTACCTGCAGGAGAGTGGTGTCCACGTTGAACCGTACACGGAAGAACTCCTGCACATCAACAGTGAAACAGGCACCACCCATTTCAATGTGTTCTGGTTGCGCGACGCCCTGTACACCCACCATTACGATGCCGCCAAGGGACAACTGAATCTGGTGGGCCCGAACCACTTTCTGACCATTTCCGACGGGGGAGACGTGACCATTGACGGCGTCCGGGAACCCACCCGGATCCTTCCGGTCCAGCTGGGAGAAGACACGTTTCTTCCCTACGAAGCCCTGACGTCACTGGATCTGTTTCCCACCCTGGGCATCCGGTTGCTTGATGAGGCGGACGGCAGTGGCCATGTGATTTTCACAAACGACTACCTGCCTTACCAGACCCTGGAACTGGATTCCGGCCAGCTGATCTTTGAGGACCTCGAACAGATGAACGCCTACCGGGAACGGCGTCAGTCCCTGGAACCGTACGTCCACTGGCGGTCCATCCGGGCGACCACTCCGATCCTCGAACGCTCATCCGGGGGAACGGCTCTGGTCTTTCCAACCGGTGATGAGCAGATGACCGTGGTCACGGACAGCGGCACCATTGGGGTGATCCGGGAAACCGAAGGCCGGCTGGCATCCCTGGACACGGTTCAGGCGGCCCGGCTGCCGGACTGGGAGCCTCCCGTTGATGAGCCCATCATGCTCATCTGGGAAGCCGTGTACAGCCGGAACCCGGACGTGGAGACCCTGCCCGACATGCCGGGTGTAAACGTGGTGTCTCCCACCTGGTACGCCCTGACAGACGAAGCGGGAAATGTCTCTGCCCGGGTGTCCGAAGAGTACATCCGCTGGGCCCGGGACAACGGGTTCCAGATCTGGGCCCTGGTGTCCAATGAATTTGACATTGACCGGACCCACGCCTTTCTTCAAAGTGCTGACGCCAGACAGCGGTTCATTGACCGGATGATCGATGAAGCCCTGCTCCATGGCTATGAGGGCATCAACGTGGATTTCGAGCACATCTACAAGGCGGACCGGGACCGGCTGACCCATTTTATCAATGAGCTGGCCTGGGCCATGGACCAACACGATCTGATTCTGTCCATGGACGTGACCATCATGGGGGGAAGCGACAACTGGTCGAAATGTTACGACCACCCCTATCTGGGCCGGATCGTCGATTACCTGGTCATCATGACGTATGACGAACACTGGGCGGCCAGCCCGGTCAGCGGTCCGGTGGCCTCTTACGGCTGGGTGGAACGGGGAATGACCGAACTGGCCCGGGTGGTCGATCCGGACCGCCTGGTCATGGGACTGCCCTTTTATACCCGGGTCTGGCGGGAGCGCCCGTCCACCGAGCGGGCGGGCCGGATGGTCAACCGCTCCACGGCCATCGGGATGCAGGCCCAGGCCAATTTCATTGAGAACAACGAACTGACCCCCTTCTGGGATGATGAATCGAAACTCTATTACGCTTCCTTCATTGACGGCGAAGAGCTGGTGAAAATCTGGATCGAAAACGCGGAAACCCTGTCCCTGCGGACCGGATTGGTCCATGAGCTGGGCCTGGCGGGCATTGCCGGCTGGCAGAGAAGCTTTGCCACCGATGACGTCTGGCCGGCCCTGCGGGACGCAGTGTTCGGACCGGTGGACTGATCTGGCTTTAGGCAACGAACAGGCAAAAGGGAGTGCACCGGCCGGCAAAACGGTCCGGGGCACTCCCTTTTTGTCGAATCCAGTATCGTTCGGTCAGCTCAGGACCACCAGGTGGCCTCCCAAATCCCGGGCTGTCTCCGGATTGCAGGTGGTAAACAGAATCTGGTGGCGATCCGCCTGCTGTCGGATCAGGTCAATGCTCCAGGCCCGCCGGTCCGGATCCAGATTCACCAGACAGTCGTCCAGCACCAGAAACCCTTCAGTGTCTTCAAACAGCTGATCAAACAGGGCCAGCCGGAAGGCCAGCGCCAAAGTGTCATAGGTGCCTGTGGACATGAGCTCTCCCAGCAGTGGAGAGCTCTCCAGATTGTTCAGCAGTTCCACCTGCAGAGGTCCCTGCCCGAACGCCGGGCTGTAGCGGTTTTCCGTCAGCTCTCCGAGATAGACCCCCAAACGCTCTTCCAGAGGCTTCAGGGAGGTCCCGTCCAGTCGTTTGAGGACTGCGTTCAGGGTGTCCCGGATCTGCTCCAGCCGCTCGAGTTTTCGTTCCGCCAGTTCAAACTGCCCTTCTGCCGCCTCCAGGGCGCGGCCCAGCTCTTCTGCACTTTCAGCAGGAAGCTCATGACGCAACCGCTCCAGGCTGAGCTGATCTTCATGCTGACGGTTCAAGAGGTCTTGGCGCTGTTGCTGCCGGGCGTCCAGGTTGGCCAGGAAGTCTTCAGCACTGTCAAATCCTTCCGGCAGAAGTGCCAGACCCTCCATTTGGCGTTCCATCTCCCGGAGGTCGCTGCGCAGGTCCACCAGGCTGTCCAGGACGCCATCAATGCTTCCGTAGGCCTGCTCCCATTTGTCCAGCTGACTGCCCAGAACCGCCCTGTTCGTCCGGACTTCCTGCAGTTCTTTGGTGTTTTGCCCCAGGTCTTTTCGAATGACGTCCAGAGGCCGGTGTGTCTCGTTTCCCAAGTTCTTCAGGGCGGTTCGGATGGCGCCTAAGTCCTTACCATCGACCAGGCTGGCCAGATTGGCCCGTTCCTGGTTCAGGGTTTGCCGCGCACTTCTGGCTTCTGTCATAAGTGCCCTGGCTTCTGCCGAATCGTTCACCCCCAGCCCTTTCAGGATCCTCCTGATGCCTTCTTCTGCCTCCTGACGGGAAGCACGAAGCGTCTCATAGTCAATCTCACCGGCACTGATCTGGACCACCAGATCAGTGCCCGCCTCAATGCGCACCGAGCCGTTGGCCTGCATCCGTTCTCCCGGTTCCAATACGACCGGTTCATCAAAGCCAGAGCGCACCG
>SKMO01000060.1 GCA_007121025.1 Bacillota bacterium
AAGTTGGCATTATAGAAATATATCGGGGAGGGTTCACCCCTTAGAGCTAGGTAAATATAGGCAGCTGGTAAAAGTGTCTAGTTCCCTAGAAGCTCGTTACTTTAGTGACGAGAGGTTCACGAGATGCAGTTGCCGGTACTAGACAACGCGGCGGCCCGGGAAGTGGCCGGGAACCGGTCCATTCACCTGCTGACTGAGGAGGCCTTTATCCGGCAACACCGGCCAGGCGGGCGGCTGTACACAAACTCAGAAAACGCCATTGGATGGATCACTGAACGGCTGGGTGACAATGAACTGGCCCGGGGGATCCGCCGGTTCAAGGACAAGCACCTGTTCCGCAGGGAGCTGGCCGGACTGTACCCGGAGTTCATCTTCAGGGAAGTACGTCCGGAGGATCTTGGCAGGGTGGATCCGGAGACCCTGGTGTTTCCTCTGATCCTGAAGCCGTCGGTTGGCTTTTTCAGCCGGGGGGTTTACCGGGTCAACAACCGGAGGGACTGGACCCGGGCCCTGGAACAGATCGGCCGGCGGGTTCCTGAGCCCGACGGCTCCTATCCCCGTGAGGTTCTCGATGATTCCCGCTACCTGATGGAAGCGTACATTGAGGGGCAAGAATACGCCGTGGATGCGTATTTCGATGACCGGGGGGAACCGGTCATCCTGAACATTTTGCATCACGCCTTTTCGACGGATGAGGACGTCAGTGATCGGGTGTACACCACAGGGGCCCGGGTGATGGAAGAGGCCATGGAAGGGTGTGTCCGGCTCCTGGGTCAGATGAATACGCTGTGGGGGCTTCGCAATTTCCCGCTGCACATGGAGGTCCGCATTGACGGAAACCAGCTGGTGCCCATTGAGATCAATCCCATGCGGTTTGCCGGCTGGTGCACCACTGATCTGGCCTGGCATGCCTATGGCATCAATGTATATGAGCACTTTTTTGCGCAGCTCAGGCCCGACTGGCCGGCCATTCTGGAAGCCACCGGTGACCGTCTCTACAGCATTGTGGTGCTGGACCGACCGGCAGAACGTACGGCGAAGGATCCGGGGCAACTGGATGTGGAGCGGTTGCTGACCCGGTTTGACCACCCGCTGGAATTCCGGCCGGTGGACGCGGGGACCTACGGGGTTTATGGGTTCCTGTTTACCGAGACCCGGGAGAACAACCGGGCTGAACTGGACTGGATTCTCCGGGCGGATCTGCGGGAGTTCCTGAAGACTGTTGCGGGAATCGTTTGGGATGGGCCGACAGGTTGTGACAGGAACGGGAAACGGGAAATCCCCAGGTGACAGAAGCCCGAAAGGGGCCCTCGAACGGATCCGCTCCCGGGTAGAAACAGTTATATCTCCGGGTGCTCGATGCGCTGGAGTCGTTTTTGTCCGGGAACATCCTTTGGGAGCAATGAGGAAATGCAGAGAACGAGAAAGGACGTGACTGAATGCTTGAGTACAAATTTGTGACGGTGGACCTGAAAACCGGATTCAAGGGCAGAACCCCCCGGGAGGACTACCACCGGATCATAGAGGATCACGCTTTCGAAGGATGGCGTCTGGTGCAGATCTTTGCACCGCCGATCTCCGGGTATGGTGTGGCGGTCTCTTATGAGCTGATTTTTGAACGGGAAAAGAGGTACTGAGAAGCAAACGAACCGGGAAAGGAGCGGAAACATGGCAGACGAGCAAAAACGAAAAGAACAGGCATCCAAACGGGCGCTGGCCAAGAAGCTGAAAAAGGCGGAGGCCGAGGCCCGCAAGAAGGCCATCAAGGAGAGAAAACCCTTCAAGGGGCTGCAGATCCGGCCGACGGCGTCTCTGTTTGATGAGGCGGACCGGCAGGAACCCGGGGAGAACAACTGGGCGGGTTTTGGGTTTGACATCCACCCGCAGGTCACTCTGATTTCCTCGGCTCTTCTGGCGGTGTTCATCACCCTGACCCTGGTGTTTCAGGGTCCGGCTGAACGCTTCTTCAACAGTGCATTGGACGTGCTTTCCGCCAACATGGGCTGGTTTTTCATTCTTGTTGCCAATGTGTTTATCGTGGCTGCCGTTTTTTTCGCCCTGGGAAAATATGGAAACATCCGGATTGGCGGAGTGGATGCACAGCCGGAATTTGGAAAAACGGCCTGGTACGCCATGCTGCTCAGTGCGGGGATGGGCATTGGCCTGTTGTTTTGGAGTGTCAGTGAACCCGTGATGCACCTGAACAGTCCTTCGCCCATGTTTGGCGACATTGCCTCCGGGTCGCCGGAGGCGGCCCGGGCGGCCATGGTCACCACGTTCTTCCACTGGGGCATTCATCCCTGGGCAATCTATTCGATCGTCGGTCTGGGGCTGGCGTTTTTTGCCTACAACCGGGGACTTCCCCTGACCATCCGCTCGATCTTCTATCCCCTGATCGGCAACCGGATCTACGGGTTCTGGGGGAACCTGATTGATGTGTTGTCTGTCATGGCCACCATGATGGGGTTGGCCACCTCCCTGGGTTTGGGGGTTTCCCAGGTGAACGCCGGATTGAACTTTCTGTTTGGGGTCAGCATCAGCACCACGGTTCAGGTGCTCCTGATTGCCGGAATTACCGGGCTGGCCACCATTTCAGTGGTTCTGGGTCTGGACGGCGGGGTCAAGCGACTCAGTGAAATCAACATGGTCCTGGCCGGTGTGTTCATGTTTTTCATTTTGCTGGTGGGCCCGACCGTGTACATTCTGGGAGGATTCACGCAGAATCTGGGCTATTATGCCGCCCGCTTTGCGGAAATGAGTTTATGGACGGAAACCTTCAGGGACAGCAACTGGCAGGGGTCCTGGACCATCTTTTACTGGGCGTGGTGGATTTCCTGGTCGCCTTTTGTGGGAATGTTCATCGCGCGGATCTCAAAAGGCCGGACGGTCCGGGAGTTCATTCTGGGGGTTATGTTGTTTCCCACGCTGCTGTCCTTTTTCTGGATGTCCGTGTTCGGGGGCAGTGCCATTTACCTGCAGACAGCCGGTCTGGCGGACATCACCGGGGCCATGGGTGTGGATGTGTCCATTGCCCTGTTTGCCATGCTGGAAGCGCTTCCCCTGACCCGCGTTCTGTCTCTGATTGGCATCGTCCTGGTCACCGTCTTTTTCATCACTTCCTCCGATTCGGGGTCTCTGGTGGTGGATCACCTGACCTCCGGGGGAAAATTAGACTCTCCGGTTCCCCAGCGGGTGTTCTGGGCGATTATGGAAGGGGTGGTGGCGGCCACACTGCTGGTCGGTGGTGGATTGAGCGCCCTGCAGACGGCATCGGTGACCACCGGTCTTCCGTTTGCCCTGATTCTCCTGCTGATCGTCTATTCTCTGAATGCGGGATTCCGGCAGGAATACGAAGTGGAAGAATACGTCAGCCGCAGGCTGAGGGAAGTGGAAGAAAAGCATTTGCTGGATGAGGCGATTGCCTCGGTGATCCAGGAGGAACTGCGGGATATCGGGAATGACAGCAATCACAGCGAAGAATCTTGAACGGCGGGGAGGAACAGAAGATGACATGGTTGTTGTTTGACTATCCAGGCTGAAGCACAGTGAAAAAAGCCAAGGCTTGGCTGGAGAAACGAAGCATCGGGTATGAGACCAGGCATATTGTAAACGATCCCCTGACGGCATCCGAACTCAGGGAGCTCCACCAGAAGAGTGGACTGGACCGGAAGCGGTTTGTGAACACCAGTGGCAAACGGTACCGGGAGCTGGGGCTCAAAGACCGGTTGGATGCATTCAGCGATGACCAGCTCTTTGCCCTTCTGGCCACAGACGGCCTGCTGGTCAGACGGCCCGTTCTGACCGATGGAACCACGGTGCTGGCCGGCTTCAAGGAAGAGGAGTGGGAAGCGGTTTTTCGAAACGAATAGCAGGGGCAGAAATCAGATCTCCGGGCGCGGGGATCTGATTTTTTGCCTTTTTGCACAGAAAATGCAAAAAGGGGGTTGTAAAATTACTTAAGTTATATAATAATACAAATATAACAACTGTAACATAATGAAGGAGGATCTGTTGTGCATCGAACAATGCAAGAACCCGTGAAACGGTTGTTGGAACAGGAGGTTCGCCGGTCCGGAAACGTGGACCAGGCATTTCTGATGGTTCATTCGGAGAAGCACGGGACCCATTTGAATCTGACGGCAGACAAAGCGGGAGTCCGTTCAGCAGATCCCCGGCAACCCTATTACACGGCCAGTGTGGGAAAACTATTCACGGCTGTTTTGATCGGCATGATGAAGGATCAGGGTCTGCTGTCCTTTCAAACGCAGCTGACCGAATTGCTGGACGACCAACTGATCCAGGGTCTGCTGGTCTTGGACGGTAAAGACAGAACCGGGGAGATCCAGCTGCATCATCTGCTGAGTCACACATCTGGGCTTGACGATCATTGGAAACCAATGCTGGAGCAGACCATGGAACAGCCCAACCGGGCTGTCACGCCCGAAGACGTGCTGGCATGGGTCAAAGGGAATCAGCCGGCGGTGGGAGCTCCAGGGAACAAGTGCCGTTATTCCGACACAAACTATCTCCTGCTGGGGATGGTGGTGGAGCGCCTGCTGGGTCTGACGTTTGCCCAGGCAGTCCACCAATGGATCTTTATTCCGTTGGGCATGGACCGTTCGTCTCTGTTTCGCCAGTCGGTGCCCCGGGCGGACGATACCGTTGAAACGGCTGCGTTTTATTCAGAAAAAAAACGGCTGAACGAAAACCGCGGCCTGCCGGGGATCGATTACGCCGGGGGGTTTGTGGTCTCGACCGGGGAGGATCTGCTGTTGTTCATGAAAGCTCTGACGCAGGGCCGCCTGGTCCGGCAGGATACGCTTGACCAGATGATGACCCCAAAGGGCCGCTTCGGCCCGGGTATTGGGTACGGGTATGGAACCATGGTGTTTCAGCCGGTGCCTCTGCTGATGCCGGCGAAATACTGCATTTGGGGTCATGCCGGGGCCACGGGGTCCTTTCTGTTCTACCATCCAGCGCGGGAGGTCGTCTTTGCCGGAACGTTCAACCAGTTTGAACAGGAACGCCGGGGAACCCGTTTCCTGTTCCGCCTGATGCAGCAGCTGTTTAAGCTGTGGGATAAACCTGTTCAAAGAAAGGATGAATGTCATGCCGCCAAAAACAAAATTTGACCGGGAGGCCATCGTGGACGCCGCGTTTGCCATTGCCCGGGAAGAAGGGTTTGACGGAATCACCGCCCGGAGCGTGTCGTCCCGGCTGGGCTGTTCTGTGGCCCCGATCTACGTCAATTTCAAGACCATCGATGATCTGCTGGACGCGGTGATCGAACGGATCACCGCTTTGGCGGGCGAACTGCTGGCCCGTCAGGAGGGCCCCCATCCTTTTGAGAACATCGGAAAGGCCAGCCTGGCCTTTGCCCGGGAGTATCCGGTGTTGTTCCGGGAGATGGTGCTGCTGGACAGACGGGGCGCCGGGGATCACGGCGATCCCGTCGATCACGATCAGGTCCTGGTGGAGGCCATGGGACAGGACGACGAACTGGCCGGCTGGTCCGAAGGGGAACGCCGGGTGCTCCTTTTGAAAATGCGGGCGGTTCACCTGGGGCTGTCCGTCCTGGTGGCCAATGGGCAGATGCCCTCCTGGGCCGATGCGTCCCGGGTCGAAGCGCTGCTGATCGAAACGGGAGACGAACTGGTGCTGGCCGGTCAGATGAAACGAAAGGATGGAACGAAACAGTGAAGAGGATTGTGATTATTGGGGCTGGGGTGGCCGGACTCAGTGCGGGCATCTACGCCCGGAAAAACGGGTATGACTGTGTGATTCTGGAAAAAAATGCGCTCCCCGGCGGGGAGTGCACCGGCTGGGACCGGCAGGGGTACCACGTCGACGGGTGCATCCACTGGCTGGTGGGGACCCAGGAAGGCACGGCCATTCATGCCCTTTGGAAGGAGACCGGGGCGCTTGACGGGGTGGCCATCCACCACCCGGAATCCTTCCGGGTGGTGGAACATGAGGGTCAGCGGGTCCATTTCTACCGGGACCTGGACCGGCTGGAGAGAAGCTGGACAGAACTGTCCCCGGAGGACGAACCGGAAATCGCTTCATTTTGTACGACGGTCCGAACCCTTCAGTCCTTTGAGATCCCCTGCGACAAACCATCTGACCTGATGAGCCCGCTGGAACGGATCCGCCTTCTGCTGTCGATGAAAGATGCAGGACTGGTACTGCAGAAATATGGGAAAGTCAGTCTTGTGGATTATGCGGGACGGTTTCGCCATCCCGCCTTGCGGGAAGCCCTGGGGTCGTTTCTCCCGGAGGGGTACAGTGCGGCCCCGGTGTTTTTTGCCCTGGCTATGTTCAGCCGGGGGCACGCGTCCATCCCGGCCGGCGGATCCAGAGCCCTGGCCGGGCGGATGCAAAAACGATTCGAAGAACTGGGCGGCGTTCTGGAGACCGGTTGTGCGGTGGCCGGAATCAGACGGGAGAAGGGCCGGGTCACCGGGGTGATCTGCGGGGACGGACGGTTGATTGAAGGGGACTGGGTCATTGCGGCCTGTGACGCCCGGTTTCTGTATGAGACGCTGCTGGAGGGGCGCCATCCGGACCCGGCGTTTGAAAAACGGTTTGCCAATCCAAAAGACTACCCGCTGGCCTCACAGGTGCAGGTCTCTCTGGGCTGGAAGGGTCTTCCGGAAGACCTGCCCCGGAGTCTGTCGTTTCCGGTGGAACACTTATCCGTGGGAACCCGTCAGGTCAGGCGGATTGAGCTGACCCATTACGGGTATGAACCGGGGTTTGCACCGGAAGGGCAGACGCTTCTGACGGTGAGCATCAACCAGTATGGGGAGGATGTGGACCACTGGCTTGAACGGGCGGAAGATCCGGGAGCCTACCGGGAGGAGAAAACCCGGGTGGGGCAGGATGTGATCGGGGCCATCGGGAGGCGGTTTCCGGACATGCTGGACCGGATGATCCTTCTGGATGTGACCACACCCCGCACGTACCAGCGGTGGTGCAACGCCTACCGGGGGGCGTTCATGGCGTTTCTGCCCACTCTCCGGGGAAAGATGATGGAACACAACGGAAAAATCCGGGGACTGGACAACCTGTTTCTCAGTGGGCAGTGGCTGCAGCCCCCCGGGGGATTGCCTGTGGCCCTGATCACGGGCAGGGACACGGTCATGCGGATCTGCCGCAGGGACCGCCGGGCGTTTGTCCGGTGAGCAAGACCAAGTGAGGGGTAAAAACAAGGTCTGCAGGAAGGATTCCTGCAGACCTTTCAGGCGTCAAAGAGAATGGATGAATCGGTGAAATCGTCTTCGATGACATACTGGTGGTCCCGGAACAGCCGGATACAGGCATCGGCCACGTCCTCCCGGAAGTGAACGGAACGCTTGGAGACGATTTCCTCCAGGGCGGCGTCCAGCCCCAGGCTGGGCCGGTAGGGCCGGTGGGAGGCCATGGCCTCCACCACGTCGGCCACCGCCAGAATGCCCCCTTCCTGGGTGATGTCTTTTCGACGCAGCCCATTGGGGTAGCCGCTGCCATCCATCCGTTCGTGGTGCTGGAGAACCGTATCGGCCACAGGCCAGGTAAAGTCGATCTCCCGGAGGATTTCGTATCCGGTGAGTGTATGGGTCTTGACGATCTCAAATTCATGGAAGGACAGGCGGGTCGGTTTGACCAGAATTTCCGACGGAACGCTGATTTTTCCAATGTCATGCAGATAACCGGTGATCCGCAGCCCGGCAATCGTCCGTTCCGGAAGGCCCATCTCCCCGGCAATGGCGGCGGCCAGATTGCCCACCCGGCGCTGGTGGCCTGCGGTGTAGGGATCCCTGGTCTCCACCAGGGAGATCAGCACATTGATGGTCCCCTGGATGGCCCGTTCCAGTTCGCCTGTCCGTTTGCGGACCATTTTTTCCAGGTTTTCCTGGTAAGCCTGATTCTGGCTTTCGAGGATGTGTTTTTCTTTGAGGGCTTTTCGCAGCTGAAGGGCCTGCCGGGCCACCTTCAGCAGTTCGTCCCGGGCGGTTGGTTTACTGATGTAGTCGAAGGCGCCCAGCTGGACGGCCTGGATTGCTGTGTCCACGGTGGGTTCCCCGGTCATGATGATCACCGGGACATCCGGGGCAATCTGCCGGGATTCACCGAGTAGTTCAACACCGGACATCCGGGGCATGATGATGTCTGTGAAGACCACGTCAATCGTCTGCATCTGCAGAAGCTGGAGGGCTTCCGGGACGCTTGCCGCGGTGGCCACCTGGTGGCCGTCGCGCTCCAAAAAGGCTTTCATGGTGATGCGGATGCTTTTTTCGTCATCGACGATCAGAAAAATACCCATATCAGTTCTCCTTGTCTTCCAGTTCCCAGCCGTTGTCCACCGGCAGTTCGGCGATGAAGCGGGTGTACTGGTTCTCTTTGGTTTCAAATCGCAATACGCCGTGGTGTTCCTTGACGATCCCATAACTGATGGGAAGACCAAGACCGGTGCCCAGGCCCCGTTCCTTGGTGGTAAAAAATGGGTCGAACAGACGTTCGTGAAGCGATGCCGGAATGCCTGGACCCCGGTCTTGCACGGTGACCGCCAGCCAGCGCCGGTTGTCCCGGTGGAACAGCCGGACGGAAATGGACATCTGTTTGTCCGTGTGGTATCCGGGGTAGCGTTCGTTCAGGGCGTCCCGGGCGTTGGTCACCAGGTTCATCAGGACCTGCTGGATCTGCTGGGACCGGCATTTGAGGTCCGGCAGATCTTCAGGGATGTCCAGGTCCACCTGGATCTGGTCTTTGTTGAGAAGCACGCTGACCAGGGACAGGGTCCTCCGGATGATGTCTTCGATCCGGGCCGGACTGTGGGACTGTTTTTCGTTCCGGGAGTAGAACAGGAGACTGCGGACAATCCCGGAGATCCGCTGACTCTCCAGGACGATTTCCCGGGCGAACCGGGCCTCGTCGCTGTCCGGGGCCGTTTCATCCAAGATCAGCTGGGCGTAATTCATGATCCCGGTGATCGGGTTGTTGATTTCATGGGCCACCCCGCTGGCCAGCGTGCCGATGGCTTCCAGTTTCTGCTGGTGGCGTCTTTCCTGCAGTTCTTCCATCCGCTTTCGCTCTTTTTCTTTGCGTTCCGTGATGTCCCGGACGTAGACCAGAGAGCCGTCCCGGCCGTCAAAGCGGATGGGGGCGGCCACCACTTCCACATCGAGTTCTGTGCCATCGGCCAGAACGAAGACCTCCTCCAGGGGGGGCACCGGTTGGTGCTCCTCATACATCACCCGGTTTCGATCGAGGACGACCGACAGGTGATCGGGGTGTACCCAGTGGTGGGAGGGTTTCCCGATCAGTTCTTCTGCTGAGGAAACCCGCAGCAGCTGGACGGCCGCCTGGTTGGCGTAGACACACACCTTGTTGATGTGAACCAGGATGGCATCCGGGGCTGTCTCCACGAGCATCCGGAAACGCTCTTCACTGTCTCGGAGGGCCTGTTCCCGCTGTTTCTGTTCATTGATGATTTCCGTGTAGAGGACCATGCCCCCCACATCCCCATCCCCACTGTACCAGGGGAGGGCCTGCCAGCGGGTGTAGTCCACCGAACCATCGGCCCGGGGGAACCGATCGTCATCGGCAGACAGGGTTTCCCCCTGGAGCACCCGCTGGTGAACCCGGCGCCATTTCTCCGGGATGTCCGGGAACACCTCGTAGTGGTGTTTGCCGATCACGTGCTGTTCGGAGACCCGGTACGTGTCCAGGTAGTGCTGGCTCACAAACATGTAGTTCAGGTCCTTGTCGTGGACGGCAATGGCACTGGGGTCGTGGCGGATCACGTATTCCATCAGGTCCTGCCAGAACTGCAGGTCCTCCCGGGCGGTCTTGCGCTCCAGGGCCTGTTCAAACAACCGGGTCAGCACGTTCAGCAGGGCGGTCTGATCATTGTCCCATGGGCGGGACTGTGCCAGGTCGTCAAATCCCCAGACGGCGGTCAGCCGGTCCCGGACAAAGATGGGGATCAGGAGAAGCGACTTGACGCCTTGCTCTGAAAGCAGCCCCCTGTCTGCCGATGCCTCGGGCGGCATGGCGGACACGTCCGAAACCAGAACGTGTTGCTTGTTGAACAACTGAGCATAAGTCCAGGGAAAGCGGTCAATGGAACCGTTTATTGTGGTTCCCTGTGAAGGAATCCCCGGGCCAAGCCATTCGTAGTCCAGGCTGTGGCTGGTCCCGTCTTCGGACACCCGAAACAGGTAGCTTCGGTCCACGTCCAGAAACTGACTGCACCGGGCAATGGCGTGGTGGATGGTCTGGTCCGCTTGTTCTTCCTGCATGCCGGCAAAGCTGGCGGACAGGGTCGCAATGAGCCGCTGGAAACGGTAGTCCGTTTGGAGTTTTTCGGCCGCCTGTTTTCGTTGCCGGCTCATCTGCAGGGCATACAGAAAAAGGCCCAGAAACAGCACGCAGGCCAGAATGGCCCCGGCGAACAGGGTCCACTGCCGGCTTTGGAGAGCCTGCTGGGCGGCCAGCCGTTCGGTGATGTCGATGATCACGGAGAACAGGTATTCCTGGCCGTCTGCTTCCACCGGGTAGGAATAGACTTCCACGTCCCGCAGGGAACCGTCGGCCAGCCGGTGCTGAAACAGAAAGAAGTTGCGGTCTTCCCGGGCAGCAGCCCTGTATTCGGCCTCCACGTCTTCCGGCGACAGGGCGTTGATGTCCCCGATGTTTTTCGCCTCCAGCTCATCGGAGGAATACCCGTAGAACCGGGAGGCTGCGTCATTGGCAAACACGATGTCACCGCTGTCCGGGTCGACGAGCATCATGATGGACCCGTGATGCTCGAAGAGGTCCTGGTAGACACGGGGATTGCCATGCTCAAGGGCCTGTGCGCTGGAGGCCGGCAGGAGAAACAAGGTGAGGATCAGGGCGGCGGCGACTTTGACTGCAGCTGAAATGTGGTGTTGCCTGTTCATGGATGGATCCTCCTTGCTGGCGTTGGGTTGGCAATCGCTATTCTTGATTGAAGTTCGCGGTGGAACGATAAAAACCTTCCATAATTGTCTGTTTTGTTGGGGGGCTGGACTAACTGGTTTGACAAACTGGCGGTTCTTCCGGGGAAATACCTGTTGCCTTCAGATCCACAATTGCCTATGCTAGAGGGAAGAACTCCCGGTGGCCCTTTTGCAACAGTACAACCGGGGTGTGCCCGAAAAAGAACAATTCGTGTAACGACAGTGAAAGCCAAACGAACGAGGAGCGTGAAACACAATGATGTATCCGATGCTGTTTGACCCCACCATGCTGGTGCTGATTCCGGCCATCCTGTTGACCGTGTACGCCCAGGGCAAGGTGAAGTCGAGTTTTGCCAAGTATCTGCAGGTGCCCACCCGCAGGGGAGCCAACGGGGCATCGGTGGCCCGGCTGCTGCTGGACCAGAACGGCCTGCAAAGCGTTCCAGTGGAGCCAAGTCAGGGGCGGCTGAGCGATCACTATGACCCCCGCAGACGGGTGCTTCGGCTGTCTCCTGAGGTTTTCCGGGGATCCTCGGTGGCGTCGGTCAGTGTGGCCGCCCATGAGGTGGGACACGCCATCCAGCATGCCCGGGGCTACGTGCCCCTGACGATCCGGACCCTGCTGGTGCCGGTGGCCAGTTTTGGATCGTCCATGGCCTGGGTGTTTATCATGGGGGGGCTGTTCATCCCGGATCTGGCCTTTCTGTTTGATCTGGGCATTTACCTGTTTGGGGCGGCGGTGGCCTTCCAGGTGATCACCCTTCCGGTGGAACTCAACGCCAGCCGCCGGGCGCTGCGACTCCTGGACACCAACGGGATCATTGTGGCCGAGGAAAAGCGGGGCGCCCGGAAGGTGCTGCAGGCGGCCGCCCTGACCTATGTGGCCGCCATGGCAGCGGCGTTGGCCCAGCTGGTCCGGCTTCTTCTGATCCGGGGACGGAGGCGCTAGAAGACCATGGGGACGACAGAGACCGGAGACCGATTGGGTGACCGGATTCCCCGGAACGTTCTGGACGGGAAGCTGGCGGTGATCACCGGGGCCGGCGGGGGCATCGGCCGGGAGGCGGCCGCTGTTCTGGTGCAGATGGGTGCCCGGGTGGTCATTGCTGAACTGGATGAAGCCAAAGGTCAGCAGACCTGCCGGTGGATCAACGGCAGGGCGGGCCGGGAAATGGCCTGGTCTTTTGCGGTGGACATCGGCTCAGCGGAACAGGTAGACCGGCTGGTCCGGTTTGTGACCACTCGGCTGGGAGAACCGGACATTTTGATTCACAATGCGGCCGTGGTGAGCATTGGAGCGGTTGAAGAGGTGGATCCGGAGGACTGGGACCGCAGTTACCGGGTGCATCTCCGGGGGCCGGTTCTTTTGCTCGGGGCTTTTTTGCCGGGCATGAAGAAGCGAAACGCCGGCACGGTGGTGTTTGTTACTTCCTCCGGGGCGGCCCCCTGGATGGGGGCATACGAGGTGTTCAAGGCGGCCCAGGTGGAACTGGCCCAAACGCTGGCTGCGGAGCTGGAGGACACCGGGGTGTCTGCCTACAGTCTGGGACCGGGACTGGTCCGGACAGCGACGGCCCGGGAGGCCATCCGAACGATTGCCGGGTACATGGGACTGACCGAGGAGGCGTTCTACCGGATGAATGAACGCCACATTCTGGATGTCCGCCTGGCGGGAGCCGGCCTGGCCCTGTCCGTGCTGCATGGACCGCGGGTTCATGGCAGTGAAACCAGTGCCATCCAGATTCTGATGGACGAGGGCATCCCGGTGGGCTCGGAAGAGGACCAGCAGGACAACGCTGAGGGTCTGCTGCCCCCGGAGATCCGGGATAAGATCCACCAGGTGATCCAGGTGTTTGATGAGCAGCAGAAAGGCTGGTCCCAGCGCAATCTGTTTGAGCGCCAGTGGATCCGCCGGGATTTTCACCGGACGATGGGACAGACGCCAGAAGCCTTCCGCAGTGACCTGGAGGCTCTGGACGCGGCGATGGTCCGGGGGACACTGGAGCCCCGGACGGCCGCAGAACGGATGGGCCGGCTCAAGGGGTATTACCTTCGGCAGAAGGCCCTTCTTCAAAGCTATGAGCGGGATCTGAAGACACGCCAGGCCCACACGGAGATTCTGGAGGGCTGGATTGACGACCTGGAAACGATTAACAGTTTCTTCGAAACGCCTTCTATGGACTGAAAGGGCCCTTTTGCAAGGGAAAAGGAACCTATTCGTCGGAAAACATTGGAAAAAGGCTCCTTTCACCTGGAATAAACCTTTTTCCGGGTAATGGGGCTTTTTAGGGACTTTTCTGCGGATTCACGGCCATGGCATGGGGGCATATAATGAGCATATAGCAGTTCCTCATACACGGAGGCAATGAACCCCCGAATTCAACTGGACGCTTTGTTTGGGGAAGAGCCAACAGCGTAACCGGCCGTGAAGGCCGGTTTTTGTGTTTGACCGTCCGGGAGACTGCGGCGAAAAAGGAGGCGGTCCGTTGACGGAAAGCCCATGGAGATCCTGTTGTGATTCGCTGTTTTGACATGATTCATGGAGGTGGGGACGTTGTTGAAGAAAGGACTGGTTGTGCTTCTGACTCTGGCGCTACTGGGGGTCGCTCCTCTGAGCGCTCTGGGGGCCGGACCCGATCCGGGTGGTTTTCCGGTGTACCTGAACCTGGGCGATTCCATTGCGGTGGGGCTCAGTGCAGATCCGGGACAGAGCTATTTTGACCGGTACGCCCGGACGATGAAACCCGGGCCCGCGCTGAACATTTCCCGGGAGGGCCTGACCACCGGACTCATGGGAGGGGCCTTGTTGGACCCTGGGACCCAGGGGGCCATCGGGGCGGCGGACGTGATCACGATCAGCATTGGCGGGAACAACCTGCTGAGCCCGGTGATCGTCGGAGCGTTTGGTGCATACGGACTGACTTATGGTGATGCTGATTTGGATGACCTGATGATGGCCATTGCCCTCGGGGGAGAGGACGTCTGGAATGCCAATGTGGCCGGACTGACCTGGTCTGCCGTGGAGGGTGACCTTGCTGGAGCGCTAGAACTCGGAAAGAACGCTTTCCTGGCGGACTGGCCGGTGATCATCGGGGGGATTCGGGGATTGAATCCCGATGCCCGGATCATGGTGCTCAATCTCTACAATCCTGTGGATCCGCTGGAAAATCCGGCACTGTTTGCCGTGATGCAGGGGCACATCGACCAGATGAACGGCGCCCTTGCCGGTGCAGCGGCTGTGGCCGGATACCAGGTGGCGGACGTTCAGGGGGCCTTTGGAATGGAGCCTGGCGCTGTGGATTTCAGCCTGGTCTGGGAGACCCTGAGTCTGGATCCCCATCCCACCACTCTGGGGCATGAGCTGATCTTCAGGGAACTGATGGATCTGACCGGCCCAAGAGGTGTGCTGCGGGGACGGAAACCGGCGGCCGCAGGACTGCCGGCAGTGCACGAAGTGGACGGCCGGACCTTTGGGGCAGTGGTTTCTGAAGAGGCCAGAGAAGATCCCGGGGCCCTGGCGGACCACGCCAGCAGCAAGGCGGCCGGTATTCCCGGGCATCCCGGGGGCCGGGAATTTGGCACGATTGTCCGGGACTTTGACAAGGCCGAACTGGTCAGCCACCTGACCGGACGATAGACTGCATGGATTCCGGGTCCCGGCGGCGATGCCGGGACCCGGAAAGGGGTGAGGACCGGATGAACATGAAAAAAGGCCTGATTCTTTTTCTTGCACTGATTTTTTTGTTTGGCGCGATGGGGGCACCGGCGGTGGCGGCTCCGTCGTCCACCGGAAACACGATCACGGTGAGCAAAGTCGTTGAGAATGATCCGGGTGACGGGCAAACGTTTAGCATGAGCCTGTTGCAAAACGGTGGGGAGTACGACTCCTTTGTCCTGGCTCACGGAGAGTCGAAGGCATTCAACGATGTCCCGGCAGGGACGTATACCATTGCGGAAGCCATACCGGAGGGCTATGAACTGGTCTCGGTCAGTCCTTCATCAGTGACCATCCGGGGCCGCAACCGCAGTGAATCCTTTGTGGTGACCACCCGGTTTCTTGGAGGTGCCGGGGAAGATCCGATTGAATACAGCCGGACGCTGATTCCAGGGGAGGGCTTTGATGCTGACGTGCCTTATGGCACATCTGAGACAGATGCAAAAGGCGCACTCCTCCCGACGGTACCTGTTGAAGGGACACAGGGCGGGGAGACAGTGACCGGTGAGGCAGCCATCGACTGGTCCATTGCGGATTACGATGGGCAGACTGCCGGCACGTATGAGGCCACGGGCATCCTGACTCTGCCTGAAGGCTGGGACGGGAACCCTGCAGACGTAAACGCCACCGTCAGGGTTCTGGACAAACCGGCCATTGTGTTTGCCGGGCTGGCAGACGAAGAAGAAAGTTTTGACATCGCAGTGGACTACGGTACGTCAGAAGAGGACGCACTTGCCCTGTTGGCTGATTCTGTGGCCATTGTGGGCACTGGAGGCGAAGAGGGCGCCGCAGCTGTTGGATGGACTTTTTCCGGCACCTATGAAGGATTGTCGCCTGGTGATTATGACGCTGAAGGTGAGTTGCGCCTTCCGGATGGATGGGTCTGGGGGGACAGCGGGCCCAGAACGGTTGTGGCGGTGGTCACGGTGGGACCGGATCCCGGCACCCCACCGGATCCTGATCCGGACCCGGATCCTGAACCCGATGTGTACGTCTATCTGGCTCTGGGGGATTCCCTGGCCACCGGATC
>SKMO01000095.1 GCA_007121025.1 Bacillota bacterium
CCGGCAATCTCCAAAATCTCCGCCGAAGACATGAACCCGTCTCCCCGGCCATCGGCTTCTCCGACGGGCATCAGCTCGATAAACCGCACTTCCAGTTCCTTGTCGACGGCCAGCTGGACAAAGTCACCAATCTCATCGTCGTTGAATCCCCGGATCGCCACAACATTGACTTTCACCGGTTGCAGCCCAGCCGCCTGTGCCTGATCGATGCCCTCCAGCACACGATGGAGTTCTCCCACCCGGGTGATCTCCCGGAACCGGTCAGGATCCAACGTGTCCATGGACACGTTCACCCGGTCAAGCCCCCGGTCTTTGAGTTCCCGGGCCATCTTCCCCAGAAGAATCCCGTTGGTGGTCATGCTGACTTCCCGGATCGTTTCGATGTCCTTGAGTCCTTCAACCAATCCACCGATGTTTTTGCGGACCAGCGGTTCACCGCCGGTCAGACGGACCTTCCGGATCCCCAGATCGGCAAACAGCCGGACGACCCGGATCATCTCCTCGATGGTCAGAATCTCCTCATGGGCCTTGGCCGGCACCCCTTCCGCCGGCATACAGTAGGTACACCGCAGATTACACCGGTCAGTGACCGATACCCGCAGGTAATCGATTTCTCTTTCATAACAGTCCTGCATGTTGCTCCCTCATTTCCGTCACTCCAGCAGCATTTGGCCACAATCCCGAAGATCATACCCGCCCAGGCTGTCCACTGCCTGCCGGAATTCTTCTGTTTTCAATGCCTGCCTCAAAACCTCAAACCGTTCTGAACGGACAAAATCACGGCGCAGACACAGATCAAAACGTTCTTCGTAAAGCGGAATAAAATCCAGATCCAGCACCCGGGCGGCCGCATGGACCCCCAGTCCACAGTCGCCCTGGCCGGCCAGTATGGCCGTGCCCACCCCCAAATGAGTGTACTCCTCCAAATCATATCCCGGCAGATCTTCTCCGGTCAGACCCAATTGCCCCAGCGCCCAGTCCAGCAGAATTCGGGTGCCACTTCCGTTCTGCCGGTTGACATACCGCAGACCGCGGGCGGCAACATCGGCCAAATCCTGGATGCCCAGAGGATTGCCTTTCGGAATCAGCAGTCCCTGGCTTCGATAGACCAGATTCATCAGGGCAAATTCGCCGGCCTCCAGGTATTTTCGTACGAACGACTCATTGTAGCTTCCATCAGCAGGATCCAGCAGATGGATACCCGCCAGGTGGGCCTGGCCGGCCCGGAGAGCCATCAACCCCCCAAAGCTCCCTGTGTTTGCCGAAGACAGCCGGACTCCCGGTGAAAGCGTACCCATGACGCTCCCCAGAGAATCCAGTGTCAGGTCATGGCTCCCAATGCACACCACATTGCGGCCGATGTCCTCCGGAGGGCGCAGAAGCTCCACCCAGGTCTCTTCCCCTTCCTCCAGCCCTTCAGAGAGTTCTGGAATCCGGACCACACCGTCTGCATCGATCAGGGAGGAGATGACCCCGGCCCCTCTGGCGATGGGTGTGGCCACACGCCGGTCACCCACATCGCCAACCGTGACCCGGATGAACTCCGTGGACCCTGAGACCGATGGCGTCCGCCGGCTCATCACCGCCCGGGTTTTGGGCTTTTCCGGGACGGGTGTTCCCAAAAACGCCTCCACCAGGGGCCGCACCAGCAACTCACAGTCCAAAATGGCCGATACCGGATACCCCGGAAGGCCAATCACCGGTTTTCCCCGGATGATGCCCAAAAGCGCCGGTTTCCCTGGCCGGACGCTGAGTCCATGAACCAGAACCCGCCCCAGATTGTCCACCGCCTGATGGGTGTAATCCTCCCGGCCGGCAGACGACCCCGCATTAATGATCACCGCATCCGCGATCTCCAGGGTATTGATCAGGGTTTCCTCGATCATCTCCAACCGGTCGTCCACGATCTCCGTGGTAAAACTTTTCCCACCCCACGTCTCAATCAGCGCCCCGAATACCACACTGTTGTATTCGGCCAGATCCCCTTCCCGCAATGCGGAATCCGCCTTGACAATTTCCGTCCCGGTGGGAATAATCCCGAACACCGGTTTCTTGCGGACCGGGATCTCAAAGACCCCGCCGGCCAGAAATCCGCCAAGATCATATGGGCGGATCCGGTGACCCTGGGGGACAATCATCTGGGTTTTCATCAGGTCCTCACCCACCGGTCTTACATGAGTCCAGGGAGAGACCGGACGAATCAATTCCACCCCTTTGCCCGGCTGGTACGATACCTCCTCACTCATCACCACCGCGTCAAACCCGGCGGGAAGAGGATCCCCGGTGTCCACCTCCTGGTACGATTCCTCACGCAGGACCACCGGGGACGATTCGCGGGCGCCATAGGTGCTTTGCGCCCGGACGGCAATGCCGTCCATAGCGGATGCCAGAAAATGCGGGGAATGCCGGTGGGAGAGCACGGGGCGGCTGGTGGTTCGTCCCAAGGCCTCGGAAACGCTCACCCATTTGCTCCCGGTCTGCAGAGATCCTTCACGACGCAGTTCTCCCATCCATCGTTCCAGCGCTTCGTCCACGCCAATGTTTTCAAGATAGATCCGTCTGTTCATCGCGTGCCTTCTTTCTCATCAAGGTTAATAGATGGTCACATCCACTTCAGTTCCCGCAGAAAGTCCCTCGACCCCCCGGGGTACGACGATTTCACCGTCCCCT
The DNA here is from genome assembly GCA_007121025.1 of Bacillota bacterium. Lineage (GTDB taxonomy): Bacteria > Bacillota > TC1 > TC1 > UBA5767 > SKMO01. The sequence goes on from SKMO01000095.1 coordinate 2,671, forward strand.
TCAGTCAGAAGGCGTACCATCCCGGAAAGCCCCAGCAGAGGAACCACGCGAATCCGCCCGTCTTCCTCCAACACGCTGACCTGGATGTGGTCCTGCCGGCCGGATTCAGAGGGCACGTTGCGCCCCAGGACCCCCCGAATCACACTGCGGGACGCAAACAGTCCTGAGCCTTCCTCCAAAAGAGGCCGGGCCAGCAGGGAAAACACATTGGCGGCAGACACCGGATGACCCGGAAGTCCCAGAATCACCTTGCCGTCTTTCGCCGCTCCGAGAGCCGGTTTTCCCGGTTTGACCGGAATTCCATGGAACAACGGTGGCCCACCGGTAATTTCTCCAAGCACCCCGACACAGTAATCCCGGGTGCCCACGGAACTGCCCCCGGAAATCAGGACCAAATCATTTTCAGACAGTGCCTGGAGCACCCGCCGCTTGAGCTCGTCGTAATCATCCGGACAGATCCCGTATCCGGTGACCTGTGCCCCGGACTGTTCAGCCATTCCCCGGAGGATGACCGTGTTCACATCGCGCACCTGTCCCGGAGCCGGGGTTCTGGCCGGGTCCACCACCTCATTGCCGGTCGACAGGATCCCCACCCGCAGGGGCTTGTAAACCGGGATGTCCAAAATCCCCTGGCTGGCGAACAATCCGGCCTCCTGCGGCCGGATTGTCCGGCCTTTCCGGGCCAGAAGGCGGCCGGCTTGGGTGTCTTCCCCTTTGAGGATCACATTCTCCCCGGGCGAAACTGTTCGCTTGACCAGAATCTCCCGGTCGGACAATTCCTCCACATATTCGAGCATCAAAACGCCGTCAGCTCCTTGGGGAAGCATGCCGCCTGTAGCGATTTGAACGGCCTGTCCTGACCCCAGAGACAACGGCGTGTCTTCACCCATCAGCACTTCACCGGTCACCGTCAACAGTCCCGCAAGAGATTCCGATGCCCCAGACGTATCCGCGGCCCGAACCGCGTACCCATCCTTTGTCGACCGGGAAAAGCCCGGGACATCCTCCCCCGCCAGGATATCGCGGGACAGCGTCCGTCCACAGGCCTCCGTCAGGCCGACCGTTTCCTCCTCCCGCCGGGGAGCAAACGCCTCCGACAGAAGGGCTCTTGCCTCCGTCAGAGAGGTCAGCTGAAACAGCTCTTTCATGGCATCACCTAAAAGCAGCCCAGTTCACAGGCCACAATCTTGATGTCATTGCTGTTGCAGTAATCCCCGACCTGGCGGACTGGAACATCCAGTTCACCCGCAATTTCCCAGGCCACCTTGCACACCAGCTTTCCGTTTTTGCTTTTTTCTCCAACGGCTTGTTCAATGGTCTTTTTCATATCAATCCCTCTTTTCTTCATTTACGTTCTGCTTACCTAAGTATAACGCATCGGGTGGAAAATTGTCAGCAACATTTTTCCAAAACCCTTCCAACAGGTACCCCGGGTGGACAGTCAGACCGCATGACAAAAGATCCTCCTGTGAGTAAAACCCCACTTCCTGAATGTATTGAATGGTTTCTTCCGGGTCTGTTCCCCGAGCCAGTTCGCCTCCGGTCCGCTCCAGCAGAACATACACTTCCAGATTGTGGTAACCCCGCTCATCCTCAATAAATTCCCGCAGGTAAACAATCCGCAACGGCCTGGTCAGAAGACCGGTCTCCTCCCGGACCTCCCGGACTGCTGCCCGCAGCACGTCCTCTCCTTCCAGAAGGCCACCACCGGGAGGCATCAGCCAAAACTCTTCGCGCACCTGGTGTTTGTGCAGAACCAGCAGAACCCGGTTTTCCTCCAGAACAATCCCCACAGGCCGGATGCGGTGTCGGTGCCTTTGTCTGTCCATGTGAACTCCTCCAGCGCTTTTCTCCATTATAGGGGATGAAGGCCACCCATGCGAACTAAAATGCCTCCCCGGGGGGAAGCTTTGGACCACCAGGCAGTCCATACCCCAGGGCAAACGGTCTGCCCTGGGGCGATGCCCGTTTCATGAACCAGGCACGCGAACACACACAACTATACCAGGATGGCACCACGACCGCCTGCCAAACGTCTGCGCAATAACGTACGCCTCCGTTGCAGCCATCAGCAGACCACGATAAAAGTGTCCTCTTTAGGTTTCCACTATCTGCTCTTTCGAAACATGCTCTGAAGAAGACCGGACGGTTTTCATTGTCCAAAAAGAAATGCCCCGCCAGGGCGGGGTCATGGGTTCAGGGATATGAAGCCTGAGGACCAGAAAACAACCGGCCCAATGCATCCGTCAGAATATGCGCGTCCACCGTACCATAAAAAACAGCTGCCTGCTGACCGACTCCGTCATAAACAAAGACCGTCGGGGTCAGCTGAACGCCCCTGCTGTGGGCAAACTGCAGATCCCGGGGCTGGTCCACATTGCTGTAGACAAACGAAACGGTTCCATTGTCTGCGACCTCCCGAAGCGTTGGCAGCATTTCAGCACTGACCGCACAACTTTCAGCAAAAAACACCAGCACGTAGGGCTGGCCTGAACCCAGAAGGGACTGTTCCTCCTCCCAGGCCAGCACATCGCGGCCGATGTAACCGAAGTTGTAGCCCGCGAACACCACCACCCCGGCAGCAAACAGAACAGCCATGATTTTGATCAATCGGAACAGAGTTTTCATCAAAGACCTCCGCGTTATCCACAAAAAAGCCACAATTCATCCACACAGAACGGCCGTTCTGTGGATAAACCCACTACTCCAGGGGCAGGGACGCCACCGCGTTCAGATTCAGATCGGCCACACGCCCGGCCAGAAGTGCGTAATATCCGGCCGCTCCGATCATGGCTGCGTTGTCCGTGCACAACACGGGGCCAGGAGCCAGCAGACGGATTCCCGCTTCACTCAGCCGGCGTTCCATTTGGTCCTGCAGCGTTCGATTGGCCGCGACGCCTCCCGCCAGATACACGGTCTTCGTGCCCAAGCGAACCGCTGCCCGGCGGGTCTTTTCCGTCAGGACATCAATGACCGCCGCCTGGAATGACGCGGCCACATCCGCAGGCTTCAGGGTCGTATTCTTTTGTTCCGCATTGTGCAGCACATTGATCACCGCTGATTTGAGTCCGGAAAAACTGAAATCCAGACTGTCGGGTTCCAGCCAGGCCCGGGGAAAGGCAATGGCCTCCGAATCCCCCTGTCGGGCCAGTTCCTCAATGCGGGGTCCGCCCGGGTACCCCAGTCCCATGACCCGGGCCACCTTGTCAAACGCTTCCCCTGCTGCATCGTCCCGGGTCTGTCCCAGACGCTCCAGCTGTCCGTGCCCCTTCCAGTGAATCAGACTGGTGTGGCCCCCGGATACGATGAGGCAGACAGACGGAAACGCCAGCTCGCCGTGCTGCAGCAGATTGGCGTACATGTGCCCGGACAGGTGGTGTACCGGAATCAGGGGAATGTCCAGTCCGTAGGCCAGAGACTTGGCAATGGACACGCCCACCAGCAACGCTCCGACCAGGCCCGGTCCATAGGTGACTGCGACAGCCGTCAGATCCTGCCGGGAAACACCAGCCTCCTTCAGGGCCTCATCCACGACCCACAGAACGTTTTGCAGGTGTTTTCTGGAGGCGATTTCCGGAACCACGCCACCATAGCGGGCGTGGGTTTTCACCTGGGAGGAGATCAGGTTCGACAACACCCGGGAGCCATCCTGAACCACCGCCGCAGACGTTTCATCACAGCTGGTCTCAAGTGCCAGTATCACTTGTCTCTGTCCGTTGCTCATAGATGCCTCCACATGATCAGGGCGTCCTCACCGTTGTCCTGGTAATACCCTCTGCGCCTGCCTTCCACGCCAAATCCATAACTTTCATACAGACAGATGGCTGCCTGATTGGACACCCGGACTTCCAGTGTCAGGTCGGTGATGCCCATGCCGATGGACCTGAGCAAAATGCTGTTGAGAATCAGTTTCCCGACCCCCTGTTTGCGGTACAACGGATGGACCGCGATGTTGGTGATGTGGGCTTCATTGAGTACTGCCCACATGCCGCCGTAGCCGATCACCTTTTGCTGGTCCAAAGCCACCACATAATGGGCCAGATTATTGGTCCCGAGTTCATATTCAAACGTCTCACGGCTCCAGGGGTCATCAAAACTCAGCCGTTCCACTTCCATCAGTCCGTCAAGATGATCTTCCCGCAGTGGTTCCACTTCGTATGTCACCGGCATTCCCCTTTCGCCTGGTTCTCTTTCCAGATCCGCTCTGCTCCGGATTCCCGGATGTAAAACGGTTCCATTGCGTATATGTCTTCCATCCGTCCGGCATCAAACGACTCTCTGCCCAATAAAGCCACCGAGGAACCCCTGTGAATCCCGGATCCCGGCTCTGCCAGGCGATATCCGGGAAATGCCCGCTCCAGTTCCTCTTTCACCACCAGTGCGCCGTCGCCCAAAAACACCGGACTGGTCAGCCCGGCCTCCCGGATGGCTTCTTGGATGGTTCCCACGTCACCGGCTATGTATCCGGACAACCTCCTGGCCTGTCCATCGTATACGGCTGCATAGCACTCACCGCGCCGGGCATTGATCAGCGGACAGATCCCGCCCTCCACACCCCGGAGATTCCAGGCCAGGGCATCCAGTGTGTTGACGCCCACCAGGGGCCGTTCCAGAGCATAGGCCAGCCCCTTGGCTGTGGCAAGCCCGATCCGAAGCCCCGTGAACGATCCCGGCCCCAGAGCCACAGCCAGACCATCCAGACCGGCCGGTGCCATGTCCAGAAAGGACAGCAGACTGCGAACCATGGGCAGCAATTTCTCTGAATGTGTTTTACCCAGATTGTATGTCAATTCTCCCAGGACCGTGTCTCCTTCAATGACAGCCACCGAGGCCACCTGGGTCGAACTTTCAATTCCCAGTATCTTCATTCTGTCCCCCCAATTCCATGATGATCCGGGAAAAGAACCGGGCCCCGTATGCCCCTTCGTACCCCAGGGTAATCAACCGGCTGCCATCACCGGTGCTGACCAGATCCACTGAGACATAATCCCGGGGAATCAGACCTCCCAACCGTTCAGACCATTCCACCAGTGTCAGCCCGTCTCCCTCGAACAGTTCCTCCAGCCCCAGATCCGCCACTTCTTCTTCCGACTCCAGCCGATATGCGTCAACATGGTACACCGGGATCATGCCATTGTATTCCTGAATCAGCGTAAATGTGGGGCTGGTCACTGACCCTGTAAACGCCAGTCCCCGGGCAATCCCCTGACTCATTGTGGTTTTCCCCGCACCCAGTTCCCCGGAAAACAGCACCACATCGCCCGCCCGGGCGCATGTGCCAATCAATATCCCCAACTGGACCGTCTCTTGCGGACTGTTGCTCTCAATCTGTACTGTCTTCACCGTAGACACAGGCACCTCCCACAAAAACCTTCTCGACCCGGCTGTACAAATTCAGGGGATCCCCGTTCATCCAGACCAGATCGGCCCGTGCACCGGGTGCAATCACACCGATCTGACCTTCCAGGCCCAGAATCCGGGCAGGCACCCGGGTCAACGCATCCAGCGTTCCCGCCGCCGACAACCCTTCCCGGTGGGCGATCAGTCCCATCAGGCGCAAATACTCCGCGGGCACTTCCGGGGCGTCCGTGATCAGAGCAACCTCCACGCCGGCCTTCTCTAACATTCCCGGCAACACCGGAGTGATCTGGCGCATTTCATCCTTGCACGGTCCCATGATCGCCGGGCCTGCCGCCACGACAATCCCCGCCTGACACAGGCGGTCTGCAAGCCCCGCACAGCCTGTTCCATGTTCCAGCACAAGGCGCAGCCCAAATTCCTCGCCAATCCGAAGAATGGTCTCCACATCATCACTGCGATGAACATGGACCCGCAGGGGAACCGTCCCCTCCAATACACGAACCAGGGCTTCCGTGTCGTAATCGTTCACCCGACCGGCAGCCAGTGCTTCTGCTGCCCGGCGCAGCGCCCCGCGCAGCAGGTACGCCTCGCCCATCCGGGTCCGGGGACTCCTCTGCTGCGCTCCATAATCACGCTTGGGGTTTTCCCCCAAAGCCGCCTTCATCCCGCAGTAGGAAGACAAGAGACGTTCCTGAAGCGACCCGGGGGCCGTTGTCAGCACAGCACCCTGACCTCCCAAAAGGTTGGTGCTCCCCGGAAGGATGCCCACCGAGGTCACCCCTTCTGCCAGGGCCCGCCCAAACCCCGGATCACCGGGATTGACGCCGTCAATCACACGCAATCCGGGGTTCACCGGATCGATCATCTCATTGACGTCATCGCCAGCCGGCGTTGTCGGATCCAGCAGACCCAGGTGTGTGTGGCAGTCCACCAGCCCAGGCAGAAGCACCCGTCCCCGTTGCCTGACGGCGCCTTGCGCATCAAACGAACCGGCCGGTCCCACACGACTGATCTTTCCGTTTTCCACCAGAACCTGGACATTGGCCTTCCAACCGTCTGGAAGATACGCCTGTTCCGCCAGCAGGATTCGGCCATACTTCTCATTCAATCGAATCATGCGTATACACCCGGGGCACCCGCTCACTGATGCCTGTCAAAATCTCATAATTAATGGTTCCGGCCATCCGGGCCACCTCGTCAATCCCCACTCTCTGGTTTCCCTGGCCACCGTAAATGACCACTTCATCACCCATCATCACTCCGGGAACCTCCGTCACGTCGATCATCATCTGGTCCATGCAGATGTTGCCGATCATGGGAACCTTCTGACCCCGGACCAGTACCTGTCCCCGATTGGACAGGACCCGGGGAATGCCGTCGGCATACCCCACCGGCAGGGTGGCAATCACCGTGTTTCTCCGGGTTTCAAATGTCCCCCCGTAACTGACCCGGGCGCCTGGCCCCACGTGCAGCAGGTTGACGATCCTGGCCTTGAGCGACAGTGCTTCCCTGAGCTGGCAATGGTCCTGACCGGCCAGAAGCTCTGACGGAAAATGGCCGTAGAGCATAATCCCGGGCCGCACCATGTCCAGATGGGTTCCGGTCAGGGTCAGTGTGGACGCACTGTTCGCCAGATGTTTCACCGGGATCTTTACGCCCCGTCCTCTGGCCTCTGCAAGGGCAACCATTCGTCTTTCCAGACTCTCTGTAAATCGGTTGAACCGGTCCAGCTGCATCCTGCAGTATGCCTCATCCCCGTTGTCCGCACTGGCCATGTGGGAGAACACACCGTGAATCTCAAGATGGGGCATCCGGGCAATTTCCACAATCTCTTCGAGAGATTCCGGTGTGTCCAGAAACCCGATCCGGTGCATGCCCGTATCGACTTTGATGTGCACCCTGACCACCGCGTCTTTCTGGCCGGCCACTTCATTCAGACGGGCGGCCTGTTCCCGGTGGTATATGGTCTGCATCACATCGTAGGCAATCAGCTGCTCGTAATCCTCCCAGTCGGTGTACCCCATGATCAGGATTGGCTTGGTGATCCATTTTCTCCGCAGTTCAATGGCCTCTGAAAGGACGGCCACACCAAAGGCGTCCGATTCTTCTTCCAGGGCCTCCTTGGCGACCCGGGCAGCACCATGTCCATACCCGTTTGCCTTGATCACCGACATGATTTTTGTTCCTTCTTTTAACTGTTTCCGGACCTGTCCGATGTTGAACCGGATTGCATCCAGATTAATCTCTGCCCATACCAGTCTCATCTGCTTCTCCCATGATCTGTTGTGTCAAAGGGACCAGAAGCCCCCTGTGTTTTCGTTCCTTCCGGACGCAACGAAATGCTCCGGGAAGTGCCTCCACCAGGTCACCGGCCTGAAGGCAGTCTGTGGTCTTATGGGAAGCCCCAATGTCGCCGGCAAGACCGTGCAGATACACGGCTGCACAGGCAGCTTCAAATGGTGCGATCCCCCGGGCCGCCAGTGCCCCCAGAATCCCGGCCAACACGTCACCGGTTCCTCCGGAAGCCATCCCCGGATTTCCGGTTGTGTTCACCGCAACCTGCCGCCCATCGGTCACCAGCGTCCGGCTTCCTTTTAACACCACCACCGCGCCGAAACGACGGGCCAAGACCCTGGCCGCCTCCGGCCGGTCCGCCTCCACCTCCTGGACAGAAACATCCAGGAGCCGGGCCGCTTCTCCGCTGTGCGGGGTCAGAATCAGTTTCGCGCTGATGTCCTCCCGTTCCAGGTCCAGACGGCTCAGATGAAAGAGTCCATCTGCGTCCAACACCAGCGGACGGTTTGTCCGGGTCAACAGACGGGCAATCAACAGACTCCCTCCCTGCTGTCTGCCCATTCCCGGGCCGACCACCAACGCATCCCGCCCGGCGGCAGCCTCCTGCAAAACGGCCCCGTCTGCCTCTGTCACAAAAGACGGATCCCCGGTCAGTGGCAGGGTCATCGGTTCAGTGAGTTTGCCCTCCAAAATCGCGTTAAGCCCTTCCGGAACCGCAGCTGTCACCAGACCGGCTCCGCACCGGACGGCAGCCCGGGCGGCCATCGCCACTGCACCGGTCAGTCCGGGAGACCCCCCGATGATCAGGACTTTACCCAATCGCCCCTTGTGTGTGTCCGGCTCCCGTTTCCCAATGGAACGGTGCACCCGGTGCCCCTCAATGACCCAAAAATCACCGGCCTGATTGTGCCAGACACGGCGGGGAATCGAGATCTCCCCCACCCAAATGCGGCCGGCCCGCTTCTTTCCGTCCAGCAGGAGTCCGGTTTTTGCCGCCCCAAAGGTCACTGTGGCGTCTGCTTTCATAACTGTCTCTCCCAGACCGGTATCCCCGTTCAGACCGGACGGAATGTCAATGGCCACCTTGTAAGCCGGGCTGGCATTGTACCAACGGCACAGGCACGCTGCCGGATCACCCATCTGCCCCCGAAATCCCGTGCCGAACAATCCGTCCACCAGCACCGCGGCTCTGGCAAGCAGCGACTGGATCCGGTCATCTTCTCCCAGGATCAGAATCTGGTCGGCATCCAGTTCCATGCGGTCAAGGATTTCCCATTGCAACAGCGCATCTCCGCCATACTGATCAGGAGCAGAACCCAGCACCAGAAAACAGTCGGACTCCAGATGGACCAGATGACGAAACAGAGCCAGTCCATCCCCGCCGTTGTTTCCTTTCCCGGCAATGACAACGATGGGTCCCCGCTGAAATTCCGGGCGCAACTGCAGGTACTCAAGGACCCGCAGGCAGGCGTTTTCCATCAGGACCGGACCGGGTATCCCATAGACATCCATGACCATCCGATCCACATCCCGCATTTTACTTCCTTCGATCAGTCGCATAACGTTCCCTCCCCGATGGCCACCGCCAGGGCCATCGATCTTTCATGAGCAATGCTCAGGTGCATCTGACAGATGCCCAGTTTCCGGGTCAGATCCACTGTGTTTCCGGACAGGACAAAAAAGGGCTTTCCCTGTTCATTCCGGTGAATCTCGATGGTCCGCAGATCGCAGGAAAAAATGCCCGCTCCGCAAACCTTCAGAAACGCTTCCTTCGCAGCAAACCTGCCGGCATAGCTTTCCCAGGGGCGGGGGGAGTCCTCGCAGATCTCCTGTTCATGGCGTGAAAATACCCGGTCCAAAAACCCCGTCCGCCTGCCAGCTGCACGCCGGATCCGTTCCACTTCCACAATATCTGTTCCGATTCCAATGATCATGACACCCCTCCAAGCATATACTCTATTCTATCACCACGGGGGACCAAAAAAAAGAAACCCCGGCGGTTTCACCGGAAGGTTTCTGGCAGATCACCGTATAAGCTTATTGCTTTTTGAAACTTGCTCAGGTTATCCGTATGGAAATGATACCCGGACAGACATTCTTCCCTGAACCGGTACAAGTCGTCGGGTGAACCCTCCAAAAGCTCCAGTTCCAGCTCCAAAATGGGCACCTGCTGGCCAAGGGCCATGACGCACCCCTTGTCCAGGGCCAGTTCCAGCAGGGATTGGCCAAAAACCACCCGCTTCAGTTTGCGGATGATCGAAGTGGTGACAATCGGGTTCAGCGCTTCTTGGCCGATCAGCATGGCCAGCTCTTTTTCCTTTTCGGGAAAATGGCTGATGTCCATGACTTCATCGTCCACCCGCCGGTTGATCTCCCGCCGCAGGTGCAACCCGTCCCGAACACCCCCACCGTATTTCATTGTGGCCACCAGCTGACCATTCTCCTTGCGCAGCCGAAGGCTGACCTTCCGCCGGGTCAGGGCAAACTGGGCCGTGTCGTAATAGATGGCCTCCAGTTTGTACGTATTGTATGTTCCATCAAACACCTGAGGATCCCGCAGGAGCTTTTGGTACTCCCCCCGGTCTTCCATGGCCAGTTTCAGTTCGATTTCCTTACTCAACGGACCACTCCCCCTTTGGATAGTTCCCCAGAAACGTCAAATGGGAACTGTTCTCCCCGATGGTCTCCAATGCCTTACGAACTCTTTTCTCTTTCAGGTTGCCCTCAACATCAATAAAGAAATAGTATTCCCAGGGCCTTCCATGAATCGGCCTAGATTCAATTCTGGCCATGTTCAGGCTGCTCTGGGCAATGATCCCGATAATCCGGTACAATGCGCCGACTTCATGGGCTGTTGACAAACGCAGTCCGATTTTATTGCACCCGTCCTGAATCTGCGGTTTGCGGGACGCCAATACAAACCGGGTGTAATTGTGGCCATTGTCTGCAATCTGTTCCCGCAGAACCTTCAATCCGTAAATGCTCCCGGCCCGCCGGCTGGCGATCGCCCCCTGGGTGGGGTCTGCATCTTCAGCGACCTTCCGGGCACTGATGGCTGTATTGTACCAGGGCTGCCCAATCAGGCCGGCCTGCTGCAGATACCGGCTGCATTGCTGCAGTCCCTGTGGGTGGGAAACCACCAGGCGGAGCTGCTCTTCCCGGGCCTCCGGCAGTCCCAGCAGCACATGATCAATGGGAAGGTACCATTCCGCCGTGATGTAGAGCCCGCTGTCAGCCAGCAGGTTCTCGGCTTCCCCGACACCACCGGTCGAACTGTTCTCAATGGGCAGGACCACGGCTTCGCAGGTTCCGTTCAGCACACTGTCCACCGCTTCCCGGAACGTTTCGTAGGGCTTCTTTTGCACGGTTCTTCCGCCCGTCAGACTGACCAGGGCTTCTTCGCTGTACGATCCTTCAATGCCCTGGAAGGCCACTGTTGTGGGCGGCACAGCATCACTGCCTGCCTCCAGAATCCCCTCAATGTCCAGTTGAGCATCCGGAGATGGCTGGCCCTCCTGTAACTCCCCCTGCAGACTGCGGCTTGTCTCCATGATCTTTCGCAGGATCTGTCCGTACGCCAGCCGGTAGTCTTCCCCCACTTCCAGCAGGTTTTTTTCCAGCACCTGCTCTTCTCGGTCCGGCTGGAAAATGGGCAGACCCCGTTGCCGCTTGTAGGCCCCGACAGCTCTGGCACAGTCCATCCGCCGGACCAACAGGTCACGGATCTCCCTGTCCAATTGATCAATTTCTATCCGCAATGCTTCCAAATCCATATCTCACCTCTGCTGCTACAGCATCAGATCCATCATCGCCAGAGCCGCGCAGGACTCCACCACCGGAACCACCCGGGGAACGATGCAGGGATCGTGTCGACCCCGGATCTCAAGCTGAGTGTCTTTCATGGTCGCATAATCAATGGTGTCCTGGGGTCTTCCAATGGAAGGAGTGGGCTTGACCGCTACCCGGAAAATGACCGGCATTCCGTTGGTGATGCCTCCGGTAATCCCCCCATTGTGATTGCTGGTGGTGACCACCGCTCCATCCCGCATCCGGTAGGGATCGTTGGCCTCGGAGCCCCGCATGCGGGCCAGATCAAAACCGCTTCCAAAGGCCAGTGCCTTCACTGCCGGAATGGAATACAACAGCTGGGACAACCTGGACTCCACGGAGTGAAAAAACGGATCTCCCAGCCCCGGCGGCAGATGAAGAACAGCACATTCCACGATGCCCCCCACCGAATCCAGGTCCTGTCGGGCGTTTAAAACCGACTCTTCCATCAGTGGCCAGCGCTCTTTGTCCAAAACCGGCCACGTCATCTGACTCAGTCGATCCAGCACTGCGTCGTTCGCCGGCTCCTTCAGAAAGGTTCCTCCCGGAACCCCCCCCATTTCCTGGATATGGGCGCCAATCCGAACGCCGTGACCGGCCAGCCACTGTCTGGCCAGCGCTCCGGCAAACACAAGCGGAGCTGTCAGTCGCCCGCTGAAATGGCCTCCCCCGCGAAAATCCTCGTGACCGCCGTAGCGGATTTTGCCGGGATAATCGCCGTGACCAGGCCGCAACCGGTTCCGCACATCGTCATAGTCTTCGCTTCGGGTGTCCCGGTTCCGGATAATCCCGGTCAGGGGCGTGCCCGTGGTTTTCCCCTCAAAAAAACCGCTGACAATCTCGACCTGGTCTGTTTCCCCCCGGGACGTGGTCAGTTTGCCCTGCCCCGGACGACGCCGGGCCATCTGGTGGTCAATCGCCTCCAGATCCAACACCACTCCGGAAGGAAGGCCATGGATCGTGATCCCGATGGCTGTCCCATGGGACTCGCCAAACAGGCTCAGTTCCAGTTTATTTCCCCAGATTCCATTCATCAGTCATGCCTCCCAGTGCCCTGTAGTCCGACCAGAATTCCGGATACGATTTGCGGACGGATCCTGCTCCGGTCAGAATCACCGGTTCCCGGCTGGCCAGCGCGGCCACCGCCATGCTCATGGCAATCCGGTGGTCGTTCCAGGCATCCACGGTTCCACCCTGAAAACAGTCCACGCCATCGAGCTCCAGCCAAGTCTCCCCCCGCCGCACCACAGCCCCCAGTGTTTCCAGTTCTGTGGCAATGGCCAGAAGACGGTCTGATTCCTTGATTTTCAGGCGTTCCAGTCCGGTCAGCCGGCTGGTTCCCTCTGACAGGGCGGCCAGAACGGCCAGTACCGGCACCAAGTCCGGAAACTCCTGGCAGTCCACTTCAATGCCCCGGGTTTTCCCTTTGCGAATGTGACAGGACCCCGACGGGCTGATTTGCAGGTCTGCACCCATTTTAGCAAATAATTGAAGAATAATCTTGTCTCCCTGTAAAGATTCCCGG
>SKMO01000099.1 GCA_007121025.1 Bacillota bacterium
TCACTGCGGACCAGTTCCAGGCGCCCGGCTTCCGCCTCCTCATACTGCTCCCGCAGCGCCTCCTCGGCCGCACTGAGCTGCCCGTAGGAACTGCTCAGGTCATCATTGGCTGCCCGCAGTTCCTCTTCTCCAGCCTGCAGCTGATCATAGGCCTCCAGCAGTTCCCGGGTCCTGGCCGCCACCGCCCGGCGCAGCAGATACACCCAGCCGGTCATCAGGGCGGCCAGGGCCCCCAGGATCCCCAGCACCAAAAAGAACCGGCGCAGGTCGATTGCCGGATCGGGGGGCTCGTACACCCCCAGCCACTGGTCGTATATGTCCCCGTACAGCCCCGAGGTGTTCAGAAGAAGAAGCCCCTCATTGAGTTCATGCAAAAGCCGGTCGTCACCCTTGCGGACAGCCATCGCGTAGTCCCGTGGAGAAAGCATCAGGCCCTGGCCCACCACCCCGTCCAGTCCGCCGCTGCTGATCCGGTACCGGGCCGGAGCCCGCAGCAGGACCGCCGCGTCCGCCCTTCCGTCGGCCACCCATTCCAGAGCCTTACTGACCGTGGGCACCCGGACCAGCCGGACGTCCGGATCCCGAGCCGTCATGAACTCATCCAGAATGTCCCCCTCCTGGACGGCCACCGTCCGGCCGGCCAGGTCCTCAAGAGAACCCACCGGCTCACCGGCCCGGGCAAACACGTCCCCCGAGGCCACCGTGTGGCGGACCGTGAAATCATAGCGCTCCAGGCGCTCCGGGCTGTGAAACATCCCGGAAATCACATCGATGTCCCCGTCCTCCAGGGACCGCACGGTCTGCGCCCAGGTGTCCAGCACGAACACCGGTTCATACCCCAGTTCCTCGGCCACCGCCCGGGCCACCGCAATGTTAAACCCCGCCGGCTGGCCGTTCTCATCCAGGTAACTGTAGGGTGGGTAATCCAGGTCGTCCCCAATCAGAAGAACCCCCCGGGGAGCCACCGTTTCGGCCCACACCGCTCCACCCAGACAGCAAAACAACAGCAGGACCAAACAAAGGCCCGCCGTCCGGCAAATCCATATCCGTTTCCTGTCTGCCTGCTTGTGCACCGTTTGCCTCCCACCCCGGATTTCTCCGCCTTTCAATACAGACGCATCTTTTCCATCTTATCGGTCAAAAAACCAAAAACTTAGCCCACCGGACCCACTTTTCCAAAAAAGAACTTCCGGAAGGATTTTCCCCCGCAGGCCCCGAAGAACAGAAAAGAAAGACACCGCCGCCGCTCCCCTCGGGGAGCAGTCCATCACCACAATACACCCCGGCGGTGCACCATTTTGGCCCACTGCGGCCCCAAGGAGGATTGCCATGAACACCTGGCTCTTAAAAACAGAACCCAACGATTTCAGTTACGACGACCTGGAAGGCCTGTCCCGGGAACCCTGGGACGGGGTCAAAAACTTCGCCGCCCTCAAACACATGGCCGACATCCGTTCCGGAGACCTGGCCTTTATTTACCACACCGGCAACGAGCGACAGGTGGTCGGCGTGGCCGAAGTGATCTCCGATCCCTACCCCGACCCCAAAGCCGACGACCCCCGCCTGATCCTCGTGGATGTAGCCCCCAGATACCGGCTGGACCATCCGGTTCCCCTGAAAGACATCAAGGCGGACGAACACTTCGAAGGCTGGGACCTGGTCCGGCTCCCCCGGCTTTCGGTGATGCCCGTCCCCCCAAAACACTGGGAGCGGATCCACCAGATGGCCGGCGAATAAAAACCCCCGCCAGCGGAACCCTGTCCGCCCTGTCTGTCCCGCCCTTACAGGCCTGACGCTCCTGTGTTTTCTTTTTATCCGTTGACCGATACAACCGTCACAACATGTGGTATCCTAGAGACAAACCGGTGACCGGGCACGCCCACGATCTGGGCGGGTCCGGTCATACAACACCATCAGGAGAACCATTCCATGAACGGAAGCGAAGCCTCATCCAAGATCACCACCAAAACCATCGCCCGGCTGGCCAACGTCTCCCGGGGCACGGTGGACCGGGCCCTCAACAACCGGCCCGGCGTCAACGAAAAAACCAAACAGCGAATTCTCGAGATCGCCCGAAGCCTTGACTACAAACCAAACGTCATCGGCCAACGGCTCTCCAAAAGCGCCCGGCAGATCACCATCGGGGTGATCCTTCCCAACTACGCCTTTTACCAGGAGATCCTCCGGGGCATCCAGGAAACCAAAGACGTCTACCAGCAGTTCGGGATCACCTTTGAGATCATTATCCATGACATCTATTCCGTGAACACCCAGCTTGAAGACATCCGGAGCCTCGAAGAGCGGGGCATCTACGGGCTGATTATCTCCCCCCTGGTGGGTCCTTCCCTGACCGACAAGATCGACGGGCTCACGGAACGGGGCGTTCCGGTGGTCACCCTGAACAGCGACCTCCCAGGCAGCAACCGGCTGTGCTACGTGGGACAGGACAACTACCGAAGCGGCTGGACCTCGGCCGAACTGATCGGAAAACTCCTTCGTCCCGGCGAACCGGTGGTCATCTGCACCCCGAAAATCGACGTGCAGGTCCACCAGCTAAGGGTCAGCCATTTCACCACCTTTCTGGAGCAATACCACCCGGCGATCCCCATCGCCAAGGTCCTCCGGATGGACGTGGACCCACAGTCCGACTTCCAGTCCCTGAAAGAGCTCTTTCATGCCTTCCCCGGACTGGGAGGCCTGTACTTCACCTTCACCGCCCACGATGACATCCACCGGGCCCTGCGGGAGCACAGGAAGAACCACCCCCTGCACGTGATCACCCATGACGACCTGCCCGAATCCCGGGCCGCCCTCATGGAAGGCCTGCTGGACTTCATCATCACCCAGAACCCCACTGAACAGGGCGCCCTGGCCACCAAGCTTCTCTGTGAACACCTGCTCTACCGGCTGGTTCCCGAACACGAATACAACTACATGGCCCCCCTGATTCAGTGCCGGGCCAGTTTCATCGCCGAACTCTGAGCCTGCCGGCGACAGAACGGGAACAAAAATAAGAATCAAAAGAAGCAACCTGTATTCAGGGGCCAACCCCGGTTCCAGTTCTTCGGGCAAAACCAAAGCACCATCAGCCACCAAACACCATACAGTGGGGCACTGGATTTCTCAAAAAAGAAATCCAGTGCCCCACTTTTGTTTATTCGTTCTTCATTCTTGACAGGAAAGCGTCCTCCGGCAAAACCGACCAGGTTTCCGTCAGGCAGACCGACGCCCCCGGTTCCACCGTCTCCAGAGCCGACAGGCT
The DNA here is from genome assembly GCA_007121025.1 of Bacillota bacterium. Taxonomy (GTDB): domain Bacteria; phylum Bacillota; class TC1; order TC1; family UBA5767; genus SKMO01. Next base: position 3,263 of record SKMO01000099.1, read on the forward strand.
TTCCAGCTCCAGGCCATACCCGTCCGTATAAATTTCCGCGTTCACCCCCATGTCCGGATAGTCTCTAGGTCCCCGGACAAACGACTTGACAAACACCTCACCCTCCAGCAGATAGGCCATCTCCAGGGGACCCTCACCAGGCCTCCGCCAGCCCATCTTCAGGGCACCGGGATGTCCGCCCACCGCCCGGACCCGAATCCCCTCCGGACAAAAGCGGATCCGCTCATCTGCGGGATTTGTGTAGGGCCAGAACACCAGTGCCCGGTCCGGCTGAAAGCCAGGCTCCGGACAAAAAGCCGTCAACACCATCCCCGTTCCCCCGGGCCGCAGGGCCGTGATGGCCCAGGCGGCCATCCGAAGGGGTGTGTGCCCCCGGTTGGTCAGCCGGTGACCGACCCGAAGGTCTCCCTGGTCATCCACCCACAGGGTCAGCGCTTTTTCGACCCCCGTGAACGGATCGGCCTTCTGCACAAAGCACAGCGGGTCCCCGGAGCAAACGCTGCTTAGGTCTTCGGGATCCACCACCCGGACGGGGCTCTCATCGGGGATATAGGTGTCCTGCAGGACCTCCGGAGCACGCCACAACCGGTGGCCTCCCCGCAACCGGTAGGTGCCAATCCCCGGCACATCCACCTCCAGCGGATTCTCACTCATGAAATTGCGGCCCTGTCGACCGGCCAGCAGACAGATCCGCGGCCCCCACTCCAGAGTCACCGCCACCTGGAGACGCTCCGTCTCCAGAACGAGACAGGACCCCCAAACCGGAAACTGTTTCGTGCGCCATATGCCCATGCAACCATCTCCTCCTTCCGGTTTGAGGCCCACCACTTCTGTGGGCCTTGCCAAAAGACGTCCCCTTTTGGGGACTCTTTCCTGCCTGAAGATGCCAGGACTTGGCGGGCACTTAACCGGTTTTCACCGGAACCTCCGGTGTTTCCCGCAGCTGGCGGGTTGACCGGTCCTGCCGGACCACGCCGGTTCTGATCTCCACCTCAGCCCGCAGGAGAGACTCCTTCCGGGAATCCGGGCCCACCCCAAACCAATAGGTCAGTGGTTCCACGATCCACGAACCGGTTGTTTCATCGTAGTAGGCCATCGATTGGGGGTCAATGGCAAACCGGACCGTCCGGGTTTCACCCGGCGCCAGGGTGACCCGCTCAAACCCCCGCAGATCCTTGGGGTGGCGAAGGACCGCAGAGTCCCTGGTTCCCCCGTAGAGCTGGACCACCTCATCGGCGGTCATCGGCCCCTCATTGGTCACGTCCACTTCCAGGGTGTACGTGGAACCGGCGTCCCAGGGGCCTTCTTCGAGCACCAGGTTGCTGTAGGTAAAGGTGGCGTAGCTCAGCCCATGGCCAAAGGGATACCGGAGGTTGTGGCCCTGCCGGTCGTGATGGAAA
>SKMO01000053.1 GCA_007121025.1 Bacillota bacterium
GGGCGGCCACAGACCTTCCGGTCTGAGGCCGCCTGCACATTCACATGGATTGCTTGCGTCTATCGGGTCCAAACCCGGTGGCACCGGGAAAATCCCCGACGGTTTCCATCCCGGCGTCCCCAGGTTTCCGTTCCATCTTCCAGGCGGTCCGTGTCCCCGTCTCCGGTCCCGAAGTCCCGTTCGGTCATCCAGGGAGACCATGAACCGGTGTCATCGTTCCAGTAGGCTCCACGACTCATGACCGCGCCGCCAATGGACACGGTCACCAGGAAAATGCCCAGGACCAGCAGAACCACTATGCCTGTTTTCATTTTCCATCCACCTCCTTAGGGTTTCTTGAGCACTTCTTTCTTCCGCAGGTACTCTTCTTCCGACAGTTCGCCGTTCGCGTACCGGTGTTTCAGGTCATCGAGCACCTGGTCGTCTTTGGATCTGTTTCCAAACCCACCAGTTCCCCTGACAATCAGAAGAATCACGGCCACTGCGATCAGAAATAGGCCAAACATCATCAGGCCGCCCCAGAATCCCCCGCCCATGAGGCAGGATCCTCCGGCAAACCATCCTCGTCCAAACATCATCATCGCTCCACTCCTCTCAATTCTCTTTCCATCTTCTTACGACCGCTCGAGAACCCGTTTCATCCGTCCGTAGGTTTCCTCGTCGATTTCCCCGTTGACGTAACGCTCTCTGAGCCGCTCCAATGCGTCGGGCGTCCGGTTGTGACTTCCCCCGGAACCCTGTTGTGAACGGTCCCAAAGGATCCAGATAACCCCGCCGATCAAAAGCCAAGGTAAAAGCATCATATTGATCACCCTTTCTTGTTTCTCTGTGATCAGTATGATGCCCAATTGTGGCCAAATTGTGTAATCCCGACAAAATTGCTCATCTTTTTTCGGGAAGTGCCGGATCCTGACAGCACCTTGCCTTTTCTCAAACCACCAAATGGATCGGCGGGTCAGTGAAGCTTGCTTGCCGTTCATCGTGGATCAGCAAGACATGCACGATATCAGTTTGTCCGTGTCCGTTCTGACACGTGAACACCTGCATCAACGGAACGTTCCGGCTGGGTCAGCCGGACAAAGAAGGCCCGGTATTCTGCTGCAATCTGCCGATAATCATAACGGGCGCGGACTTCGTTTCCAATACGAATCAATGTCTCCTGGTCCGGCGGATCGCCCAGGACAGCCAGAATCCTTGCGCCCAAGGCCTCCGCGCTCAATGCCGGCTCATAGTAAAACGCCCGTTCAAGAGTGGCTTCGGGAAGAGCTGTCTCCCGCGAAGAGACCACCGCAACCCCCTGCCCCATGGCTTCAACCGGAGGCATCCCAAACCCTTCATACAATGACGGGGTCACAAACAGATCAGATCCCGCGTAGAGCCTGCCCAGTTCCTGTTCATTAAGATAGCCCGTCAGCCGCATGCGGTATCGCCAGGGACTCTTGCTTACAAGGGTCCTGAGGTGGGCGGTTTCCGGTCTCAGGTTTCCCACCAGAATGAGATCATGCGTGATCCGGTCAGCCACCCTTTCAAACGCTTGGATCAGTGTTTCCGTATTCTTGTGAACAAACCCGATGTTCACGGCAAGTATCACCGGTGGATCCAGGGGTTTTTCCAACTGCTTCTCTTCTCCGAATCTGATCGGATTATAGATCCGGACGAGTTTTCCGGCCTGATCCGGAAAATGCTTTGCCATCGCGCTGCGGTCATAGTCGGAAATGGCCACAATGATGTCCCGCAAGCGAAAATCCGCCGTATACAGGAGTCTTGTTTTCAACCGTTCTCCCAGACCGGCCCGTTCCGGGTATTCGATGAATTGAATGTCGTGGGGATTGACTGCCGTCGGAACAGAAAGCCGCCTGAACCCTGTCCCCGCCTGGGGAAAAAACAGTGCATCAACCCCTTGCTTTTGGACCAGCCCCGGTAAAACGAACGTCCGAAACCACAGGTCGCGGGCAAGCTTTTTCGGCATCCAGCTGAACCGTTCTTCGACCACCACCACCTGGGCTGTGGGCACCAGTTCCCTGATGCGATCCTGTGCGTGGGGATACAGAAATAGGACCAGTTCATCCGCCCAACCCTGTTCCTGCCATCCGGCCAGTAAATTATAGATAAACTGGTCCTTCCCGCCTCCAAAGCTCTCCCCCAGAAAGGTCAGATCAATCCCCAGCTTCAACACAATCCCCCCTTCCCGATGGTTCCTCGCAGGGCGGGAACAACAGTGCCTCGACCATGGCCTCTGAGCGACTCCAGGAATAGTAACGGCGAAACAACCGTTTGGCCCGGGACCCCGTCTCGTCAACGTCCCGTCCGGCCAGACACACCAATGCCGCCAGATAGTCAGCGGCCGTTTCCGCCGGAAACAAAACGGTCTCAGAAAGCGGGTCTTCTCTCGCCTCCCCGTAGCCAACCAGCGCTTCTTCCGAAGCAATCACCGGCAGTCCCAGTGACAGGGACTCCGCCACTTTCACCTTCATGCCGGCACCGGTGCGGATCGGAGCCACGACGATCGTGTCCGCCAGCAACACATCCTCCAGCCGGTCAAAATCCGGGACCAACCGGATCCCCGGGACATCGGTCACCTGTTTTTTGAAACCTTCCGGGGGCCGGCTTCCGGCTACGGTCATCCGGGCGTCCGGATAACGGGTCCGTATGGCCGGCCACACCTGGTCCAAAAACCAGCAGACGGCCTCCTGGTTGCTCCCATACCACAGTGATCCCAGAAAAAGAAGTTGGACCGGGCCTGTCCCGTACCCCAATTGCATCGGAGCCGGCTCATTCAGGCAGATCGGCAACACTTGAACCGAACCCCCGGGCTGATTGTACAGTGTCCCGAGCCGGTGTTGATCCCGTTGGGTCAGGACCAGATGGTCATGTGCATAACGAACCGCATCACGTTCATCCCGCCGGACACAAAAACCCTCAATGTGCTTCAGAAGGCGGTCCACCGGTCCTTTGGCCTTTCCCCAGGCAGCACCCACGTAGTCTGCTTCCACATTGTCATAATGGCAGATCAGCCGGACGTCCGGAGCATGTGTTCGAAGCCACCGGGCCATGAATCCCAGCCTTGAGTTGCCAAGAATCACCACATCCGGACTCTGGGCCATCAGGACCTTGTTCAAACGGCCCAACCACCAGTTCACGTAGACATAGCTGCTGTGCAGAAGCGCCCGGCTCAGCCGGTCTTTAAACGGCGTCCGTGCCATCAGTGTTCTGATGTCTGACGTTTCTGCATCCGCACTGAAACGGGTCACCGCACAATCCGGGTGCCGGGACGCCGTCTTCTCCAGGGCGTTCCAAATCTTCCGGGCTTCCAGTCCTCCCCCGGATGCTTCATTGATGAATCCCGCTTTGATATAAATGATGTTCATCTGCGCTTCCACCTGTTCGTTGGTTCGCTGGTTTTCCCTCAACGGTCAAGTCCCTCTGCCAGACTGTCGAAATAGGCAAGGTACCTTCCGGCGACCTGCTGGTAATCGTATGCCTGCTCATAGACCCGACGTGCCGACGCCAGTGTCTCCCTGTCCGGCGGCCGGTCCAGAATCTCCACCATCCGCCGGGCCAGTTGCTCATCATCTTTGGCCGGTTCGTAGTACTGGAGCAGGTCCCGGGTCACTTCAGGCAAACTGGTTTCCCGGGTGGTCAGCACGGGGACTTCATACAGGGCTGCTTCCACAGGGGTCATGCCAAACCCTTCATGAAGACTTGGTGAGACAAACAAAGAAGCGTTGCGGTACAACGTGTTTCGCTGCCCTTCTGAAACGTACCCGGTCATCACCACTTTGCGGACACCCAAAGAGCGGATGGTCCGGTTCACAGCATCGTTTCCCCGGGGATCGCCACAACCCACCAGGACCAGCCAGTGGTCAATCTGATCCTCGATCCGCGCAAAAGCCCGGATCAGGGTTTCAATGTTTTTGTGTATCCGCAACGAGTTTACACTCAGAACATAGGGTCCCGGGACGGAACATGGCTCCTGCTGGTCATCCCGGATCCGGATCGGATTGTGCACCGCTGTGATTTTATTCGGATCAACCCGGGGAAAATGCCGGACAATGTCTTCCTTAACGTAGCCTGACGGGACGATCAGCCGGTACGACCGGTAGACGATCGTCCGGTAACAGCTTTCCAGCAACCGCAACATCTTGCGGGAGTGTTCCTGTGGAAAGTTTTTATAAAACAGATCATGCAGTGTGATGACCGTCGGATGCTTCCGGCTCACGTGGACGGACATGGCATTAAAGGGGTGAAAAAGAAGCCCCCTCTTTCTGTGCCCCAGAAGCAGGGGAACGCCGATTCGGTCCCGGTAAAAGATGCGGAAGAAATCCCGCTTCCACGGAAGCAACCGGGCCAGCGGAAGATCCGGAACAACCGTAATCTGCACACCAGGATACCGCTTCAAGAGCACCGGCCTGCTTTCCTTCTCCACCAGCAGTTCAAACCGGTCCAACTCTCCACGGGCCTGAAACCCGTCCAGCAAATTGTAGACGTACTGCCCGATACCGGTCACACCCCCGGAAACCAGCACATTGCTCAGATTCATGTAGATCTTCATGCTGCCGTCCTTTCTGCCTCTCTATGCACGACCGTAATCGTCGTCCAGCCGCCTGATATCGTCTTCATCCAGCCGCTCACCA